>JAYTUG010000185.1:0-8654 GCA_043744695.1 Gemmataceae bacterium | reverse complement strand
ACGTGTTTCGCCAGCGCGACAAGATCCTGATCGACGCCGGCGACCTCCCCGGCCGCAGGCAACTCTTCTTCCTCGATCCCGATCTGTTGAAGCTGCCGCCGGGCTTCGGACCCAAGCCCGGCGAACCGTGAGAAGAGGTGGTGTGTCACAGAACACCGGCTGGAAGCCGGTGCCACCCAGAGGGACTTTATTTTATGACCATCGCGATCGTCGATTACGGAATGGCGAACCTCCGCAGCGTGCAGAAGGCGTTCGAGCGCGTCGGCTTTGCGGCCGAGATCACCTCCGATCCCGCAGCGATTGCGACGGCGGAAAAAGTGGTGCTGCCCGGAGTCGGAGCCTTCCGCGACGCCATCGCTCGGCTCCGCGAGACTCGCCTCAACCGCACCATCCTCGACTTCATCCACAGCGGTCGGCCGTTCCTCGGCATCTGCCTCGGCATGCAAATGCTCTTCAGCCGCAGCCACGAAGACGGCACCCACGCGGGGCTCGAACTGTTCTCGGGCGACGTGGTTCGCTTCCCGCAGGTGCCCGGTTTGAAGGTGCCACACATGGGCTGGAACACGCTGAAGTTCACGACGCCCGAGTGCCCGCTCTTCGCGGGTCTGCCCCCCGAGCCAGCGGTTTACTTCGTGCATTCGTACTTCGCGGAGCCCCAGGATCGCGGGCTCGTTTCGGCGGAAGCCGACTATCCCGATCCGTTCTGTGCGGCGATCTGGAAGGACAACGTCTTTGCCACGCAGTTCCATCCCGAGAAGAGCCAGGATGTGGGCATGACCATGCTGAAGAATTTCGCGAAGCTGTGAGGTCGAAATGGATTTGCGTTCCCGCGTCGAACATGCTTTGAAGGTCGAGATCGCACCGGCCCTGTTGCTCGACGGCAACGGGATCGACGTGCTGGACGTTTCCGACGGCATCGCCCAGGTCCGCCTCACGGGCGTCTGTGCCGGGTGCCCCGCCACCATCATGACCGTGATCGTGTCGCTGGAAGCCGAACTCCGCAAGCGCGTGCCCGAAGTGGAAGTGATCGAGGCCGTGCCGTGAGCGACTCACTCAACGTCGCGTCGCACTTGGCACGCATGGCGGCCACCGAGCCGAATCGGGCCGCGATCCACGTTCCCATTCGCGGGGTGAACCCGACCGGAACCAGCGAACACCGCACCATCACTTTCTCGGAACTGAACGCCGACAGCGACGCCATCGCCGACGGGCTGGCGGCAGCTGGCATCACGCGCGGCATGCGCACGGCCCTGATGGTTCCGCCCTCGCCGGACTTCTTCGCGATCACGTTCGCGCTGTTCAAACTCGCGGCCGTTCCCGTGTTCATCGATCCCGGCATGGGGATCAAGAACCTGGGCAAGTGCCTGGGCGAAGCCGAGCCCGAGGCCTTCATCGGCATCGCCAAGGCGCACTTGGCCCGACGACTGTTCGGCTGGGCGAAGCGTTCGATCCGCATCACGGTGAACGCGGGACAACGTCGCTTCTTTTGCAACATATCGCTGGGTGAGATGCGATGGCTAAGGCGAACCGGCGACGTGAGTCGCCGGGTGTCTGTGGGGAACCCGGCGACTCACGTCGCCGGTTCGCCCATCGTTGCTTCCGATGATCCCGCCGCGATTCTGTTCACCAGCGGTAGCACCGGGATCGCCAAGGGCGTCGTTTATACGCACGGCATCTTCGCCGCGCAGGTTGAATTGCTGAAGACCACTTACGGCATCGAACCCGGCGAAGTCGATCTCTGCACCTTCCCGCTGTTCGCGCTCTTCGGCCCGGCACTCGGCATGACCTGCGTGATCCCGAACATGGACCCGACCCGCCCGGCGAAGATCGATCCCCACAAAGCGCTGGCCCAGATCAGGCAGTTCCAGGTGACGAACCTCTTCGGCTCGCCCGCGGTGATCCGGAGGCTGGGCGAACTGAGCGAAGACTCGGGGGGCTTACACCCCCCGCTCGCCAGTTTGCGTCGCGCCATTTCAGCCGGTGCTCCGGCCACCGCGCGCGATCTCGAACGATTCACCCGACTGCTGCCCGAAGGCGTCCAGATCTTCACGCCGTATGGAGCGACCGAGGCACTGCCGGTCGCGAACATCGGCAGCCGCGAGATTCTCGCCGAGACGCGGCAACTCACCGAACAAGGCAAGGGTGTCTGCGTCGGGCGGCCTGTGAAAGGTGTGACCGTTCGCGTGATCGCGATCAGCGACGAGCCGATTGCCGAGTGGAGCGAATCGCTCGTGCTGCCGCCGGGTGAAATCGGCGAGTTCGTCGTGCGCGGGCCGGTTGTTACCAAGGAATACTTCCACCGGCCCGAAGCCACGAAGCTCGCCAAGATCCGCGATCCGAACACCGGCGACATCTTGCACCGCATGGGCGACGTCGGCTACCTCGACGAGCGGGGTCGCCTCTGGTTCTGCGGCCGCAAGTCGCACCGCGTCGTCACGCCACGGGGCACGCTGTACACGGACCAAGTAGAACCGGTGTTCAACGCGAGTTGCCCGTTCACCCGGACCGCGCTCGTCGGAATCGTGCGGAAGGGGATCGCCTATCCCGTCGTCTGCGTTCAACCGGGAACGAAGCACCTGACGTGGGAGGGAATTGAACGAACCCTCCGTGCCGCCGGCGCGCAGCAAGAACATACGCGCGCGATCGCGACATTCCTCGCGTATCCCGGCACCTTCCCCATGGATGTTCGGCACAACTCGAAGATCTTCCGGGAGAAACTCGCCGTCTGGGCCGACGAGGTGCTTGGCAAACACTGGAAGCCCGCCGATAACGAACTTGCATGAAGGCACTCGTTACGGGCGGCGGCGGATTCCTCGGCGGAGCAATCGTCCGGTTGCTGCGGCAGCGAGCGTGTCACATCCGTTCCTTCACCCGCACCGCGTATCCCTGGCTCGATGAGTTCGACGTCGAACAGGTGTTCGGCGACCTCGCCGACTCTGAGGCCGTCGAGAAGGCCGTGGCCAGCTGCGATGTCGTCTTTCACGTGGCGGCCAAGGCCGGCGTCTGGGGCCGCTACGCGGATTACTTCGCCACCAACGTCAGCGGCACTCAGAACATCCTCGCGGCCTGCAAGAAACTCGGCGTTCGCAAGCTCGTTTACACCTCGACACCGAGCGTGGTTCACGGCGGAAGCGAACTCAACGGTGCGAACGAATCCGTGCCGTACCCGAAGCACTTCGATGCCGCATACCCCGAGACGAAGGCCATCGCTGAGAAGGCCGTACTGGCCGCGAACGGTGCCGAGCTTGCGACGGTGGCGCTGCGGCCGCATCTGATCTGGGGGCCGGGCGACCCGCACCTGATCCCCCGGGTGCTCGCCCGCGCCAAACAAGGCATGCTACGCCGACTCGGTTCGAAGCCCGTGATCGTGGACGTTACGTTCATCGACAACGCGGCCGAGGCACACCTTCTCGCGGCGGATCGGCTCGACATCGGTTCGCCCATCGCGGGCAAGGCCTACTTCATCACCAATGGCGAACCGGTGGACTTGTGGGTGTTCCTCAATCGCGTTCTGGCGGAAGCGGGCTTGCCGCCGACCACGAAGTCGATGTCCGTGTGGAAGGCACGACTCGCGGGGCGGGTGCTGGAATGGGTCTATCGCATTCTGCGGTTGCCGGGCGAACCGGCGATGACGCGCTACGTGGCGAACCAGTTGGCCACGTCGCACTGGTACGACATCGCGGCGGCGAAACGCGACTTCGGTTACGCTCCTCGCGTGAGTGTGGAAGAAGGGCTCAAGCTGCTGGGCGAGAATCTGCGCGGGAAGTGATTTCTCGTTGGTAGTCCGCACTCTCCGAGTGCGGAAGCTGGCGCGTCCGGCTAACTCAACTCCACCACTTCGATGCTGCGGTTGGTGTAGATGCAAATCTCGCCGGCGATCTCGAGGCCGTGGCGAACCACTTCGCCCGGGTTCATGGACGTGTGGGCCATTAAGGCTCGTGCCGCGGCCAGGGCGTAGGGTCCGCCCGAACCGATGGCGAGCACGTTGTCCGTCGGGGCGATCACGTCGCCGGTGCCGCTAAGCAAAAGCAAGTGTTCGCGATCCAACACGATGAGCATGGCTTCGAGCCGGCGGAGCACGCGGTCCGTTCGCCATTCCTTGGCCAGTTCCGTCGCGGCCTTCGGAACGGAGCCCTGATGGTCGCGGAGTTTCGTTTCGAACCGTTCGAGCAGGCTGAACGCATCGGCGGCAGCCCCGGCGAACCCGGCCACGACCTTCCCGTCGAAGAGCTTGCGAATCTTCTTCGCGTCGTTCTTCATGACGATGTTGCCGAGCGTGACCTGCCCGTCGCCGCCGATGGCGGCCCCGGCAGGAGTGCGGACGGCCAGAATCGTGGTCGAACGAAGTCGCGGCACGGCAAGTTCCTTGGATTCCAACGGACGGCGAACGCGGCTTCGCACACTCATGATATGGTTCTCATTCGCGCTCGATCTTCAACACGCGGCCATTGTTCGCGGCCGAGATGTCGATCGTCCCGGACTTCGGGTGCGGGGCGAACCGAGAGTCGGGGAAAAAGAAAGGTGATTCAACCCGCCAGAACTCCCTTCACGACTTCGCCGTGGACGTTCGTGAGGCGGCGCTTGATCCCGTTGTGGTAGTACGTCAGTTTCTCGTGGTCGATTCCGAACAGGTGCAGCACCGTCGCGTGGAAATCGTACCACGCCACGGGATGCTCGGCCACCTTCCAGCCGATGTCGTCGGTCGAGCCGAACACGGTGCCGGGCTTCAGCCCGGCACCGGCGAGCCAGCACGAGAACGCGTACTTGTTGTGATCGCGACCGGGGCCGACGGTGCCCTCCGCCGATTGCGCGAACGGCGTGCGGCCGAACTCCGTGGTAAAGAGCACCAGCGTGTCGTCCAACATCCCGCGTTGTTTCAAGTCTTTGAGCAATGCCGCGACTGGTTGATCGATGCGAAGTGCTTCCGCGCCGTGGTTCTCTTTTACGTTCTCGTGCGCGTCCCAACTCGTCCGGGGTGAACCCGCGATCGGCCCGCCACTATAGATTTGCACGAAGCGGACGCCCTTCTCCAACAACCTGCGCGCGAGCAAGCATCGCTTCGCGCAGTCGGCCGTCTCGGGCCGGTCGAAGCCGTACTGCGTCTTCGTCTGTTCGGTTTCCTTCGACAGATCTGCGACCGCGGGCACGGCCAATTGCATCTTCGCGGCCAGTTGGTAGCTCTTCATCCGGGCGGCGAGGTCTGCCTCGCCACCCGCTTTCTCCAGGTGCAAGCCGTTCAGTTTTTCAAGGAACTCGCGCGAGGCCTGCTCCTCCTTCGCACTCACCGGCTTCGTCGGGAACAGATCGTTCACGGGTGAAGCGCCGCCGCGGAAGACGATGCCCTGATGCTGCGCGGGCAGGAAGCCACTGGTCCAGTTGGACGCCGCACCGTTGGCTTCACCCCGACCATCGGGTAGTACGACGAACGCGGGCAGGTCGTCCGCGAGGTTCCCAAGACCGTAGGAGAGCCAACCGCCGAGCGACGGATAGCCGTTGAACTGGAAGCCGCTGTTTTGAACGAAGAGGGCCGGCGTGTGGTTCGCGCTCTCCGCCGTCATCGAACGGATCACGGTGAGTTCATCGGCCACACCGGCGATATGCGGGAACAGTTCCGACACTTGCAGGCCGCTTTTGCCGCGGGGCTTAAACTCCCAATCGCTCCTGCGCAGCAGCCCCATCTGGTTGAAGAAGAGATCGGGCTTCGTGTCGGTCTTGAGCTTCTCGCCGTGATGCTTGGTGAGCGAGGGCTTGGGGTCGAAGGAATCGACGTGGCTCAAGCCGCCGACGAGCGTGATTTGAATGGCCCGCTTGGCCTTGGCCGGATGGTGCGTGGCGGCGGAGAGCGTGCCGTCTCGGAGCAACAGTTGCAGCGCGGCCGTGGCCCCGAGGCCGTGGGCGGAGAAGTTCAGGAAGTCGCGGCGGTTCATACCGTGAATCATACCGAGAATTCGGCCGCGAGTGGACTTCGATAGTGAGTCGTCCCAGCAACCTCAAGGAGTACACAGCTACCTCAAGGAACGACTTCGAGATAGTTACCGTCCTGGAGTTGATAAATTCGAAGGTGGTTGTCGAGTGAGAAGACCTTGCGTCTGCCCGTTGCCTCAGCCGCTGAAACGAGCGACGCATCCGCCAAATCCATCGGAAGATCTTTGTA
Organism: Gemmataceae bacterium; assembly: GCA_043744695.1. Taxonomy (GTDB): domain Bacteria; phylum Planctomycetota; class Planctomycetia; order Gemmatales; family Gemmataceae; genus Urbifossiella. Next base: position 2,500 of record JAYTUG010000185.1, on the reverse strand, counting down.
AAGGTCCATGAGTTCCGCCATCCGCGAGAACTCACCTCGGCCCGTCTCGTGAAGCTCGGGCAGTCCGTGTAGCAAGAGGTTCCAGAGGGCGACCTGACCCTCTTCGCCCGCGGATCGACCCAGAAGGTACATCGCCTCAGTGATGCAGGGCCACGTTGACAGCATCGGCCCTGATGGCAACTCCGACGCGGCCTCCGTGCAGATGGAATGATAAGGATCATTCTTGTCGAGCAGTCCGACGAGTGGCCCGGTATCGGTTAAGGTCATGGGCGTGCCTTCCGGCCACTAACCAACCCTTCAGCGTACTTCTCGCCACAGTTCTGCGAAAACGCCTCTCCGGTGCCGGCGACAATGCCGATATGCCCTTTCAATGTGTCGAGAAGGGATTCGCCCGGATGTTTCGTTGAATGCATCGGGAGTACTCGGCGCACCCCTTCGAGCGCCAGAAGTTCTGGCGTCGTCCCGCGACGCTCCGCTTCGTCGCTCAGCGCTGCGAGCCATTCATTGGGAAGAGTGAGCGTCATAATTTTGTCCTCGAACCCCGCATTAAGGTACTCCCCTTCTCGTTCCGGTTAAGCCATGACCCAATCGACCGCCACGACCCAGCCGGGAACCGCGGGTTCGGCGTTGGCCTGGGAGCCGGCCGCGAAGATCACGGGTTGGTCGGGTGCCGAGGCGAGATAGGATCGAATCTCGCGGGTCACCGGGTCCACGTCCCAGACCACGGCGGTACCCGCCTCGAAATAGTCGGCTCGCTTCGCCGCCATCTGCCGTTCCGCCGCGGGTCCGTAATCGCCGTCGCTGCGGACTTCGACCGCGAGGTTCGGCGCACCGCGAACGAACTTCATGGGGTTCGTGGGCAACGGCCCATCATAGTAGGCGACGTCCGGTGCGAACGACTCGCGGCCCGATTGAAGCTCGCCCACCGTGAACCCAATGTTGTCCGTGTAAGCGACTCCCCGAACCGTAGTATCGGCGTAGTCCGCCAGCTTGCGAAAGATACGCCCCGCGACGACGTTGGGCAGATGACCGGTGGCCATGTAACGAACGATCCTTCCATCAATGAGTTCGGCCTTGCCCGGTTCGCGGGCAAGGTCTGCGATGGTAGCCCGTTCGACTGCGAGTGTTCCCGCGCTCATCGTGCTTCTCCTGCCACTATTCTACTTCGCGCAAACTCGGACGCAATCGAGATCGCCCGCCTCCTATAATTCCTTCTCCACTTCACCCACGGATTGCCGACGATGGCCGACAGGAAGTTCGCGCACCTGCACCTGCACACGCACTACTCCATGCTCGACGGGTTCAACCGAATCCCCGAACTCGTGAAGCAGACCAAAAAGCTCGGCATGAACGCCCTGGCCATCACCGACCACGGCAACCTCTACGGAGCCGTCGAGTTCTACCAGGAATGCAAAAAGGGCGGGCTCAATCCCATCCTCGGCTACGAAGCCTACCTCGCGCCCGGCGATCGCCGCGATAAGAAAGCCGCCCGCCAAGGCGATGCCTACTCGCACCTCACGCTGCTCGCCAAGAACACCGTCGGGTTCAAGAACCTCATCAAGCTCGCATCCCTCGCGTTCCTCGAAGGATACTACTACCACCCGCGCATCGACCGCGAGATTCTCGAAGCCCACTCGGAAGGCCTCATCTGCCTCAGCGGCTGCCTCGCCGGCGAGTTCAACCAGTACATCCTCGCGGACAAGCAGAACGAAGCCGAGAAGCTCGCCGGGTACTTCGCGAAGCTGTTCAAAAACGACTTCTACATCGAGATTCAGAACAACGGCATCGGGCTGCAAGATCTGTGTACGCCGGTCGCGGCGGAGATTTCGGACAAGCTCGGGGTGCCGCTCGTGGCCACGGCGGATGCTCACTATTTGTGTGCCGACGATGCCGAGGCGCACGACGTGCTCTTCTGCATCAGCACGCAGCAGAAGCGCGATCCGAAGAAGAAGCGCTATCCCGAAGAGAACATGCCGAACCCGTACTACGTGCGGTCGCCGAAGGACATGTACAAGCTCTTCCCGGAGTACGAAGATGCGGTGGCCCGGAGCCAGGAGATTGCCGACGGCGTCCACGTCGAGATCGACTTCGGCAAACGCTGCTTTCCGACGTTCGTCATTCCCAACAAGAAGACGCCCGAGAAGTACCTCCGCGAACTCTGCGAGAAGGGGATGCAGGAAAGGTATGGAGACAACCCCTCAGACATTGTGAAGGCCCGCCTCGAACACGAACTCGGCATCATCGAAAGCATGGGCTTCTCCAGCTACTTCCTCGTGGTGTGGGACTTCGTGCGCTTCGCGCGCGAGAAGGGCATTCCCAGCACGGCCCGCGGGTCGGGCTGCGGTGCCATCGTGAGCTTTACGCTCTACCTCAGCCACGTTTGCCCCATCGAGTACGACCTGCTCTTCGAACGGTTCCTCGACCCGAACCGTAAGGAAGCGCCCGATATCGACATCGACTTCTGTCAGGATCGCCGCGGCGAAGTGATCCAGTACGTGAA
>JAYTUG010000184.1:0-2258 GCA_043744695.1 Gemmataceae bacterium | reverse complement strand
CGGACGACGGCTTGCCCGAGAATGCGGACCTCTACTCTGTCGCTTATCGGCCGGTGGTACGAGGCGCGAACCAATTGGTGGATGTTTGGGTTGAACCGTTGGCAATCGGCCATGAACTGCCGACGCTTCCACTTGCACTCAACGCGGAACTCAGCGTTCCGATCGATCTCGAAAGCACCTACACGGCCGCCTGCAACCGCCGACGACTTTCTTAGACCAGCGGATTTTCGCGATCTCCCACTACCGCGAAGTTCACCCGCGGGGTAAACTTTCTTTATCGTTCGTTCACAACCCGCGAGTCGTTCCACCATGACCCGCCTGCCTGCCTGTGCGATCGCCGCGTTCTTCCTCTCCCTGCCTGCGATCACCTCTGCCGCCGAAGTCGCCCCGGCTCCCCGAGCCAAGGCTCCGGACGCGGTGTCCAACAAGATGCCGTTGAGCGGCCTCGCCCCCGCCAAGCCCATGTTCGACGCGTGCGTCTACCGCTACGGCGTCGGCACCTCGAACCCGCAGTGCCAGGCTTTCGTGAATCAAGGCCTCGGCATGTACTACTCGTACGTTTACATCGAAGCCGCCCGCGGCTTTGAAACCGCAGTGACACTCGACCCGGATTGCGCCTACGCCTGGCTCATGCTGTCGCGGTCGCTGGAGCGCTTCGGTCGGGGAACTACCGCACCGAAACTCACCGCTGAGCAAGTCGTGCTCGGCGGCCTCGGCCTCGCCGCCCTCCCAGACCAGATGACCAAAGCACCTGTCGATTACGCGCTGGACGTGGCCCGCAAGCTGATGCCCAAGGCGAGCCACCGCGAGCAACTGCTGATTCAGTCGCGGTTGCAGGAGAAGGGCATGTGGCCGAACACGGCCGCCGATCAACGGAACAAAGCCGCCGCGGCCACGCTCGACGAACTGCTCACGCTCTACGACGACGATCAGGAAGGCTGGTTCTGGCGGTCGCAAGTGGCCGAGGGGCCGAACGGCCGCGTTCCCTTCTTCAAGGCACTCCTGCGGGTGAACCCGATTCACCCCGGAGCGAACCACGAACTGGTTCACTTTTACGAGAACATCAAGCGGCCCGCGCTCGGCTGGCCGTTCGCCGAAGGCTACATCGCGTCCTCGCCCGGCATCCCACACGCCTTCCACATGCAGGCTCACCTCGCCACCCGCATCGGCAAATGGGGCCCGACCTCCGACTGGAGTTGGAAGGCAGTCGAGCTTCAGAAGAAGTACCACGAGTACCAAGGCGTCACGCCCGGCGAAGACCACCAGTTCAACCACCACATGGACATCCTGACGCGCAGCCTCGTCCACGACGGTCGCTTCGCGGATACCAAGCAGATCAAACGTGAAGCCGAGGACAAGTACAAGTACGCGTTCCGGCACGAGTGGTTCCGCATGGCACTGGGTGAAGGCGACTGGGCCGAGGCGCAGAAGATCGTCGAGTTCTTCCGCAAGTCGGACAAGGCGAACGGAGCCTACTATGCGGCGATGCTCTACCTCGAACGCGGCGAGACCGAACGCGCCGGGGCCGAGATCGACGTACTTCGCCTCGCCCAGCAGAGTAAGAAGAACGACCGCTCCGGCGAACGCCGCTTGTGGGAAGTTCAAGGCCGGCATTTGTGCCAGTCCGGCAACGGCGAAGCCGGGTTGAAGATGCTCAAGAAGTGCGTGGACGCGACCAAGAACGACTTCAACCACCACTCGTGGGGCAACGGTGCCGTGCTCATGGAAGCGTGGGGCACCGGGGCTCTCGAATGCGGCAACGCGGAGCAAGCGGAGGAAGCCTTCCAGGAAGCCTTAGCCCACGACGCGGGTAGCGTTCGCGGCGCGTTGGGCCTTTGGGCGCTCTGCGATCGCCTCGGCCGCACCGAGGAGGCCGACCGCTTCTTGAAACTCGCCCACCGCTGCTGGGCGCGAGCCGAGGCGAAAGACTTCGAAAGATTGAAATCGAGTTTCGCCGCGAAGGCGCTGAAGGTGGGTAGCACTACCGCAGCCGCGAATGGGAAGTAAGTTCTGCGATTGCCGCTTGCGGCTTCGCGATTCCTCAACCAGCCTCAATCGCGAAGCCGCAAGCGGCTCTGAATTACCATGACGCGACTTCTCACAATTTCCTTCGCACTCGCACTCGCACTACCACTCTCCGCCGCAGAGCCGTGCGCCTCGGGGCTGCCCGTGGGCAAGCGCCCGGGGCCGTACAGCTTCCTGGTTGCCACCGGGCCGCAACGCGGCCAACAGACCTGCTACATTTGCGAACAGCACGA
>JAYTUG010000183.1:0-8748 GCA_043744695.1 Gemmataceae bacterium | reverse complement strand
GCAGCGGCAGCGGCCCGTGGAAGATGTCGTTTTGAACGATCAGCGTGTAGTCGCGGTTCCGCGTGGCGAGCACCGGCGAGAACTGAATGGGGGACAAGCCGCGGCTGGCCTCCGGCGTGAGGTACAGGGCGTTGTAGCCGGGCAGCCCGCCGATCGCGGCGAAGGCCGTCGGCACCGAGAGGAGCGTCCGCCGCGGTTCCGCGCCGTCCAGGATGATCGCCTCGCTGATGAGTTTCACCACCAGATCCTTGCGGTCGTTCACGACTTTGCCGCGCGTCGTGCTCGCCGGCTGGGCGTCGGTCTTGATTTCAAACAGCGTGATCTGGTGCAGCAGGTCGAGCTTGTAGTACGCCTGGAGGAAGTCGTGAATCGCCCACATGTCCGCCTTCTCGAACGTGATCTCGAAAGCGACTTTGGTGTAGGCCAACTTCTTGGCGGCGAGTAAGGGCGTACCGGTGTTCTCGGTCCCCAGTTCGCGAACGCGGAGGTTCGAGGGCACTTTCGCTTGCTGGAGCAACCGCGACATCATCTCGGAGTATTCGCGCTTCGCGATCGCCAGATCGGGCGGCAGGCTGCGCTGCTTCATCACGTTGAGGCGCTGCTTCTCCGCCTTGATCTTGTCGTAGTCTTCCTGCTTCTTCGCGATCTCGGTGTCGAGCGCTAACGCCGCCCGGTTCTTGTCCTGGATCGGTTGGTAGACGAAGGCATACCCGACCGCCGCACTCCCGAAGAGGAGGATGAGCGCGATCAGAACGACGGCCATGTTGCGTTCGCGGGATGACATTTCGAGAAACTCTGTCGGGGTGTTCGCTGGAGAAAGCCACAGGCCGCTATCACGGCATCTCGTCTTCGGTCGGCTTTTCGGCTTCTTTCAGCTCGGGTTCCGGAGCGGCCGCCACGGGAACGACGCCGCGGCGCGGAGCGTAGAACGTCGGGTAGCGCGTATACTCGTTCGGCGTGCGGTGCATCGCGACCGTCTCGATTGTGGCCAGTTGGTTGTGGCTGTTCGTGTGGGTATCGGTACCGCCGATTGTCTTCTTCGTGCCGACGTAGAACTTACGATCCTTGATGTTGTCGCGGTCGATCGCACTCACGAGGTCGGAAGCGGCCACGGGGCTTTTCGCTCCCACGGAGAGAACGAAGAACGACTGGCCGTTCTGCTTGCCGGCTTTGTCCACGCGGACCGCGGTGCCCGTGATCTTACTCACGCGGAGCGCGTCGCCGGCGGGCATCCGATCACTGAGGTCGAACATCTCGTCGAGGTAGTTCACGCTGCGGGCCTCCCACTGCTCGGCGGCAGCAAGTCGCTTGCCATTCGGTTCCGCCTCGGCCAGCAACGCCTCGAGGTCGGCCTTGTTCTGCTGCTTCTGCTTCACGCGCTCGTCGGCGGCACTCAGCGCTAGAAACCCCGCGATGCCGCCGCCCAAAATCAACACGAGCGCAGCCACACCTGCCACGAGGAGCAATCTCTTGCGAGGATCGGATTTGGCCTTCGGTTGGCGCGGCGAAGCAAAGTTGATCGGCAACCCGGCCGCGCGTCCCGCGAGCAAGCCCGCTGCCCCGGCGTACCGGCCGCGCAGATTCGAGGGAACGGCCTCGGCGGCACTGGCCACCGGATCGAACGCATGAACGGGAACGGTTAGGCCATTGCGAAGTTTGCTCGCCCACCCGCCGAGAGTGCTCTCCGCTTCCGGCACGTAAATCGCCTTCACCGGGCGGTTTTGGTTCTGGCCGTTGAACGTCGTGAGGTTGCGCTTGATCTCGCCGAGCAGCAACGCGTCGTTCGCGAGAACTTGGCTGGGAATGGCGCGGGTGAAGGCAACCTTGCCGTCGCGCACGACGGTGAACTCGCCGCCTTGAACGCTGAGTGTGACGACTGCAACCGTATCGCTCGCGGATTCGGGCCGTTCGGCTTCGCCGGTAGCAAGTGCCTGTGTGAGCCCGGCGGCGACGGCATAGGGACGCGGCGTGACCGCAACGAGCTTCAGCCCCGCGGCCGCGACCATCGTCTGCACCGCGCCGAAAAAATCCTTCCGCACCACGACCGCCATCGCCCGGCGCTCGGCGGTGGGGTCCGCGCCAACCTCCACAATCGGCGCGTAATCGAGTACGATCTCGTCGGCGTTCTCCGCGATCTCTTTCATGGCCTGGAAGCGGATCAGGGCCGCTTCACTATCGGCATCGACCGGCGGGTGCTTCAGTTCCTTGAGAATGACTTTGTCGCGGCCGATGCCCACGAGAACCGGCCCGGCGGGAAGCCCGGCCGCTTTGAGGCGATCGCGGAGTGCTTCGCCGAGTTCCTTGGCGTTGGCGGGCGTGAGCGCGGGTGGGCCGTGTTCGTTTCCGGGAAGCCAAGCATGAGCGCGTTCGACGCGCGCGCCGCTCGAACCGGCTGGCCCGGAGACGACGAGCAGGCCTTCCGGATCGAGGTCGATCGCGAGGTAGCGAGTGCCGCGTGCTTTTGAGTTGTCCATGGAACCCAAACCTCAAGTTGTTCGTCGCGAAGCCGCAAGCGGCTCACCGCGGCGGGTCGAAGGCTCGCGGCGTATCTAGGTCCGTCATGTCGCGGAAGTACAGGATGCGCGGGGCACCCTGGTTGGTGTCGATCACGGCTTCCACCCGGGCAGTCGGGCCGCCTTCGCCGAAGTAGCCGATCGAGTGAATGCGGTAGACCATCGAGCGCCCGGTGATGTACTTCTCGATCAGCTTGAAGACGTCGGGGCTCATACCGGCGTCGGTGAGAACCCAGGCACCGGTCAGCGTCGCGGGGTCGGCGGGGTTCAAACCGACCCGCTTCGAAAGAATGCTCTCGACGTCGGCTTCGGAGAACCCCAAGGAGGTGCTACCGACGCTGGTGCTGCCCGCAAACGCCGTGAGCGCCATCAGCGTTTCGCGAGACGCCGTGTTGATGTTGATGCGCGGCGTCATCTCCACGAGCGTCGTGGTCGTGGTCGAGTCCAGTAGCTTCCCCAAGAGCAGGGGAAGTTGCGTCGCGTCGTTGAGCGGCGAGGCCACCACGATGGTCGGTGCGTCCGCCGCCGCGCCGGCAACCTTGGGCAGTGTGATTCGCGTGTTCCGCAGATCGAGCAGCGACTTCAGCCGCTTCTTGTTCGCGGCAGTGCCGGCATCGAGGGCCGCTTGCACGGCCGAGGTGAGGTCGCCGATGGAACCCTGTTGCGTGTTGGCCGCCGTCGGCGTAGTCGCGGAGACGGTGGACACGTTGAAGATCTTGTACGCCATGATGTACGTGGCGAGGTCGGCTCCGACCCGGGCCGTGAGGCGTTGGTAGAGGCCGGCGAGGTCTTCCGATTCGTTCACGTTTTCGCGGAGCACGCCCACGGCATCGAGGTTCAGTTCGCGGCCGTAGACCGTGAGGAAATCGGCGATGCCGCGGTCGAAAGTCTGCGAGCCGTTCGGGTCGTCGTCGGCCTGACCGTTGCGGTTGCGGTCGTTCCCGTAGAGCAACTGCGGGGTCACGCCCTTCACGAGGAGCAGTTCGTCCAAGCTGTTGAGCGGTCCGTTCTTCGCGCGGTATCCGCCGGCGGGATTGGAAACGTAGTAAGACGATTCCGCGCCGCCGGTGCGGGCATCGTCGTCCGGATCGACCCAATCCACGATCGCGTCGATCACATCCGAGGTGAGGTAAGGATTGTTCGTTTGCTTGGCGAGCACGTTGAGCGCGGCGGCGAGCAACTCTCCGGACGAATCGAGTTGGATGAGGGCGTTGATGTTCAACTTGCCGCCTTCGTCCGAGACGGCACCGTAGCGCGGCTCGTAGCTTCCCGAACCGTTCGAGACGACCGCGACCAAGGCGAAGCGGGCTTGTGAGCGGGGATTGCGGCCCGGGCGCACGGTTTGTTCCGGGAACGCTCCCTCGGCCTGAGGATCGCCCGCGAGGTCGCCGTAGTAGCTGCCGGGGTCCGCCAAAAGTGCGGCGGCGTAGTGGACGCCCGACACGGCGGCGTGCCGAGCCTGAGCGGCATCGGCCGTGCGAACCGAGGCGCGGTACTCGGCCGTCATGAGTTCCGTGAACTGATACGCGGCGAGCGTGAGCACCACGATGACGATGAGCACCGCGATGAGAACGTAGCCTTCGCGGCGATGAGGCGAGCCGAGCCGCGAGAGCGGTCGGGTGAGGAGGGTGCGTTTCATTTGCCCCCCTTCGAGCCGCCGCCCGAAGTTGCCGGGGCCGCGGTTCCCGAAGACTTGGCTCCACCGCCCGTACTTGGTACAGGAGAACTCGTACTCGGTGCGGCCGGCGACGCCCCACCAGTCGAGTTGCCGGCTCCCGTACCTCCACCGGTTCCGCTCGCGCCGCCCCCCCCCGTTGTAGCACCACTTCCCGCCCCCGTGCTAGCTTTAGAGCCAGCACTCGCTGCGGCTCCGGTTCCCGTGCTACCGCTCCCCGTACTCGGAGTCGAGCCCGAACTCGTCGTGCCGGGATCGGTGCTGGGCGTAATCATGGCCGGGGTGTAGGGTCCGGGTGCGGTGCGAATCGGAATCACTTGTTCCACGCTGTGTTCGTAGGGTGCGTTCCCGGGCCGAGTCGTCGGAATCGAGAACGTCAACTTCAGGCGAACGGCTCGCGGTGGGCCGGTGGGCGTGACGCCGTCCGGGCTCGACAGCGTGCCGTCCCACGAGGGCAGCCACGAGGAACCGTCGAAGTACTCGAAGGTCGCATCCGTCACTTCCTGCACGAGTGTATCACCGGCTTCGTCGCTCAGGTCGGGGTCCGAGGAGTTGCGAACGCCGTCGGCGGTGACCCAGGGGCGTTCCTGTCGGCACAACCCGCCGTTCTGCCCGAGCCAGTACGTGATCCGGTACAGGTCGCTCGGCAGTTGCGTTCCGGGAATCTCGGTGAGCCCCTTCGCACTGGTGAGCGTGCCGGGCAGTCGGCTGACGAACACCGTCAGCTGTTTGTCGCTTCCGATGACTCCGGCTTGGAAGCTGAGGTCGGCGGCTTGAGGCGTCGCAGCCGCGTCGGTTGCTGCCGCGAGGGCGGCCGTGGGATCGGCCGCGGCCGCAGCTAATGCCGCGGTCGGATCGGTTGAAGCCGGGGTCGTCGCGGCCGCCGTCGGGTCGGTCGTCGCGGCCGGCGTGGACGAACTCGAACTGCCACTGCTCGCGGCGTTCCCGCCGGACTTTGGGGGCAGCGGCCCCAGCGAACCCGAAAGATCGATGCTCACCCGCGTGAAGACGCCCCGCGAAAGATTATCGATATCGACGGCATCGCGGCTCGCGGCCGTCTGCCGCAGCGTCATGTCCATCGCGAAGTACAGTGCGGCGAGCAGCAGGATCGCGATGAGGCTCGCCAGGAGAATTTCGAGAAGCGTGAAGGCGGATCGGCGGGTTCGCATTTTCACGGCGCGGTTCCTCCCATTCCGAGCGGGTCGGCCGCTTCGGATTCCGCCGGGCGTTCGGCCTGCGCCGCGGAGCCCATCAAACTCGGGTCGAACAACAGGCGACCGATCGACACTTCGAACGGCGTGCCGCGAACGTCGCGCGTAACCGTGACCACCACTTGGTAAAGGTTCGGCGGACCTCCCGGTTGAGCGTCGCACGTCCAGGACCAGGCCGAGTCGTCGCCTTCAAAGCTGCCGCCCGATGCCGCGGAATCGAGGGAAACGGCCCCCACTTCGACCTCGGCCATTTTCGATTCGGCGAGCCGCGTGCCTCGCATGGTGAACCGCGCATCCAACCCGCGATCCGAGCCCATGGTCACGAGTTGCCCAATCGCCGCCAGCGACATCAGGAGGATGGCCAGCGAGAGCAGCACTTCGATGAGCGAGAGGCCGGAGCGGTTCTTCACTTCGGCGACCCTCCGTTGGCGGAGTGATCGGGAATGACGAGCCGAGCGGTGCCGGTCACGCCGCGAAGCAGAATCTTCATGGCCGGAAAGTTGCCTTCGCGCACCTCGACCAGGGTCGAGTCCTCGCGGCAGGTTCCGTTGGGCAGGAACGTGCCGATGGTGATCCAGTCGTCTTGATCCGCGCCGGCCTCGGAGTCCGCGGAAATAGTAATGGTGGCTTTATCGAGGGTCGTTTCGATGGCCTTTGCGGTTGCCGTTGCCACATCGGACGTAGGAACTTGCGCGAACTCCTGGGAGTCGGGAGCGAGGCGAAGCTTGTTGCCATCCCGATTGACGGCGAGCCGGTAAGCGGTCGATTCCTGCATCGCGAGGCCGCGTGCGTCGGCAATTCGCGAACGGAGCTGATCGGTGGCGGTCTTTTGGTTCGCGTTGCCTTTGAGCCCCGAGAGACTCGGTAGCGTCGCCGCGCCGAGGAGCACGACCAGAGCCAGGACAACCAGAAGTTCTAGAAGCGTAAAACCAGACCGTGAGGATCGATTGCACACGGCCGTCCCTCTCTCATAACGGGTGAAGATCGGATGTTACTGCACGCGAGACGCGGGACCGACCCCGAATTGACTGATCGACGTATTGTCCTTCGGCGAGTGCGTAAAAACGAGACAGGTCTGCGACTGGTTCCCGTCAGTCGAGAACTGATTGTTGATCTGGAACTTTTGGTTCCAGGGATCCATGGAATCCTGCTGAGGATCTTTCAGGAACGAGGTTCCACCCCAGTAGGGCCCGATGAGATCGTCGACCGAACTCGGGTAGATGCCTTGCGTGTTGCTGGAACTGGTGTAGAAGGCTTCGCAGGCCGTCGCGATGGTCTTGGCTTGCAACTGCGCCTTACTCTTGCGGGCGTCTTCGAGGTATTTGAAGGTTGCAACCGAGGCGACGCTGGCCAAGATGACCAGGATCGCGACGACGACGAGCACTTCGAGCAGTGTGAACGCGGAACGACGTGCGTTGCCGCGGCGTGCGGTGGACAGCTTCATCAGTAATTCTCCTCGTGCCCGCAGGTGGTGGGACTTCTGGCGTGAGCGAACCCGGATTTCAATTGAGTATAAGCCGTGGCGGGTTAACCGATCATGAGAGTGAGGCAGATTCCGTCCAGGAGTTACCCTTGGAAGGTCGAACGGGTTTCAGGGGCCAATGACGCTCGCGGCAATCAGTTCACCGCTTGGCCCATCTTGAACACGGGCAAGAGCAAACCGGCCACCACGAGCAGCGTCACGCCCGCCATCACGAGCAGCATGATCGGCTCCAGCAACTTCACCATCAAGTCCAACTGCCGGGACGTCCGCTTCTCCAGGCTATCCGAAATATCAATCAGCACCTTCTCCAGATTGTTGGATTCCTCGGCAATCGCGATCATTTCGACCACGTCCGGTGGGAAGAAGCCCGACTTCCGCAGCGGGTCGGCGAGCTTTTCGCCGGCCGTCACACTCTCGGCAGACTTCTCAATCGCCATCGAGAGTACGCGATTGCCGGTGGAATCTTTTGCGATGTTGAGCGCCCGAAGGATCGGGATGCCGTTGTGGAGCATGGTCCCGAGGATGCGCGTGAATCGCGTGAGTGCCAGTTGGAGGAAGATCTTACCGAACAGCGGCAGGCGAATCCGCTGGCGATCCGCCCACATTCGACCGTTCCCTCGCGTCCACCGAACGAAGTAGAACAAGGCGGCGAAGATCGCGATCCCGGTGAGCCAGCCCGGCCACGACCGCAGGAAGCTACTGAACCCCATCAAATACAGCGTAAGTTGCGGAAGTTCATCCCGCTCCTTCAACTTCGCGAAGATCGGCTCGAACTTCGGGATGAAGAAGATCACCAGGATGTTGAGGACCAAGAAGCCGGCGACGGCCAGGAACACGGGATACGCCATCGCCCCGATCACCTTGGACTTCATGTCTTCCTGGTGCTCGACGAAGTTGGCGATGCGTTTGAGTACGTCTTCGAGGAAGCCGCCTTCTTGGCCGGCGCGGACCATGCTGACGGCGAGTTCGTTGAAGACTTTCGGGTGGGTCGCCATCGACTGGGCGAGGCCGGTGCCGTCCGCGACTTTGCCGCGGATGTCGCGGAGAACCGATTGCAAGCCGATGTTGGTGCTTTGGCGTTCGAGCAATTCGAGGGAGCGCAGAAGAGGCACGCCGGTGTGCAGGAGGTCCGCGAGTTGCGAATAGAACGAGGCGAGGTGGCGGCCTTTGACCTTCTTGGCGAAGAACCCGCCGCTGCCGCTGCCCAGTGACTGGGTCCGCGCCATCGCAATCGTGAGCGGGAAGAGCCCCTTGGCGTCCAGCGCCAGGGCGGCTTCCCGCTCGCTATTCGCTGCAATAGTCCCGGTGGCTTTCGTGCCGGTCCGGGCCATCGCTTCGTAGGTGAAATCCGGCACGGTTGCTCCACGCCGCTTGCAGCTTCGCGATGGCGCAACGCCCTGCCATCGCGAAGCCGCAAGCGGCAAAGATATCTATTAGCTGATGTCGCCTGCCGTCACGCGGGCCACTTCGTCGATCGTCGTCGTGCCGCTGAGTACCTTGCGCCAGCCGTCTTGCCGCAGCGTGATCATACCGCCCTTGAGCGCCTCGTGGCGAATCACGCTCGAGTTCACGCGCTGTACGATCAGTTCTCGGATGACGTCGTTGTTCACCATCAGTTCGAAGATGCCCTGCCGGCCGCGGTATCCGCCTTGTCGACACGCCCGGCAACCCGTGCCCTTCCAGAGCAACCCGTCGTTCGCTTCCGCCGCGCCCATCATGTCGACCATGCTCTGTTGCATCGCGACTTCCTTCGTCGGCTTCGCGCCGTGCTTTCGCAGTGGGAAGTCCAGCGGCATGAGATCGAAGTCCGGAACGAACGTCGTCTTGCACTCGGGGCAAATCGTGCGAACGAGTCGCTGCGCCATC
>JAYTUG010000182.1:0-8790 GCA_043744695.1 Gemmataceae bacterium | reverse complement strand
ATTGCGGAGCACCTCGGCAGCGAACTCGCGGTCGGCAACGAGGTGGTTTGAATGCCATACCGTTTAGCCGCGACGCGGAGTCTTCGGAGCGGAGCGCGCTCCGCTCCTCCGCGTCGCGGCTAAACGGTAAGTGTTTTACTCTTTCGAGACGATATGAAATCGCATCGGCTGGCACGCGTGTCCGAAGTCATCCGCGAAGTCGCGGCCAGCACCATCTTGTTCAATCTTAAAGACCCGCGGGTGAAGAACGTCACCGTCACGCGGGTCGAGGTGAGCGCGGACCTGCAGCATACCAAGATTTACGTTTCCGTGATGGGCACCGAACGCGAACAGCAACTGACGATGCACGGGCTCAAGAGTGCCGCCGGGTTCGTTCAGACGAAGATCGCGGCCCAACTCACGACGCGGTTCGTTCCCCACGTGACGTTCGTTCTCGACGAGGGCGTGAAGAGGAGCATCGAGATATCGCGCCTCTTGCACGAGGCTCAGGCGCAATCCCGGGCCGATGCCGTGGCGCGCGGGGAAACGATTGAGGATTCCGACGATCAGCCCGAGGCCGCCGACGGATCGGCGAACCCGGCGGACTGACTTCTGGCACACGACCGGAAAGCGAGTGACCGCATGCCGGCCATCACGAACAAGCAGCAGTTGCTCAACCACGCGTACACCGCGCTCGCGAAGAAATTCCCGCTGCCCGAGAGCAGCACCGAGCCATCGGGCCGCTCGGTACTCGAGGAACTGATCTACGCGGCGTGCCGCGAGGGTGCGACGCACGCGGACGCGGATCGCGCCTACGCCTCCCTTCGCAAAGCGTTCATCGACTGGAATGAAGTCCGCGTCAGTACAGTGCAGGAAGTGGCCGACGCGCTGCGACCGCTCCCACAACCGGGAAGCCGAGCCAAGCGCATCGTCGCACTCCTTCAGGCGATCTTCGAGGAACGCTACTCTTACGATCTGTCCGACGTACTGAAGAAGGGGCTGAAGGACACGGCCCGCAAGCTGCGATTCTACAAAGAAGGCGTCAACGATTTCGCCGTGGCCTGGGTCATTCAGCGCACTCTGGGCGGCCACTCGATTCCCCTCGATGCCCCGACCTTGCGCGTCCTCCAGCGTTTGGGCGTGGTCGAACCCGGCGAACCGGACAGCCTCGAAGCCGTACGCGGCAGCATCGAACACGTGATCCCCAAGGCACGCGGGGCCGAGTTCACGGAGTTGATGAGCTTGCACGCCAAGGAAATCTGCATCGACGGAACTCCACGGTGCGGTATTTGCCCGCTTAAGGGGGAGTGCCCGACCGCACCGGAAGTGCTGTCCAAGAAGCCGGCCGAGGGGAAGCCGAAAAAGTCGCGCTAATCCGGGCGATGCCGCACCCCGCGAGGCCCCATTGACTCCGAAACCGGGATTCCGGTAGGTTTCGACCACTTCGATGCCCGACATAAGCTAAAGATGTTCATCCGAGCGCGCCCGGTTCGGCACCGGGAGCCCGTTCCGTCGCGAGACTGCCGATGTTCCGGTATCGCTGCCCGCAATGCTCGGTCGTCCTCCAGGCTCCGGAAATCCGAGCCGGGAAGACGACCGTCTGTTCGAAGTGCTCGCAAGCCGTCACCATCCCGGCCGATCAACGCCACTGGTTGAACGAGAAGGGCGAGCCGCTGCTCGCGTCGCCGCCGATGGTGATTGCTTCGTCGGGCGTCACGCCGCGGTTGCAAGTGCCGGCCGTCGCCGAGCTCGAATATCCCTCGGAATCGGACAACGACGTGCTCGGGGCCATTTCTCACGGCGACATCGAACTGCCGAGCGGCCCGCCTTCGAAGGACCTGAACGCGTTCGAGCCTCCTCTTGCACGGCCAGTCGGACCTTCTTTTTCGCGTTCGCTTCCCCTGCCCGATCCGGACGATGGGAGGGTGGAACTCTACCCGCCCACTCCGGTTGCCGAGACGCCTCGGCCGCCTGCCACGCCCGGACCCGTGCCGGCGGAACATCCAACGCCTCCGCCGCGATCGGTTCCACGCCGGTCGCTTCCCGCCGTGCAGCAGCCGACGCGAACGCCTTCACCGCGCCGAACCGAGCCAACTTGGTCCGGTCCTTCGAGCCAGAGTGGCTCGCGAAGGCTAGCGAGTGGCGGCGGTGCCATCGCGCTCGAAGAACCCTTGCGTCTAAGAACCGAGATGGACATTGCGGTCGATCTCACGTCGGCCCTCGCAACGCGGATGAAGCCGCCGCCCAAGCCGCCCCGCGACCTAAAGCCGTCCACCGCCGTCTGGATCCTTTCGACGGGCGTCGCCGTCGCGCTGCTCATCGCGAGTCTCGCCTCCTCGAACAACTTCCTCGAGGCCGTCCTTACGATCGGTGCGGCGCAAGTTCTCGCAGGCTATGCGTGGGTCACCGCGGTCGCCTTCAGCCGCGACGTTCGCCGCGGCATTGCGAGCGCCGTGCCGCCGATCACCTTCTGGTATCTGCTGAATTGGAAGTACGCGAAGTACCGCCCACTTCGCTTCGTCCTGTCCGGCGCGGCCGCGATCGGTCTAGCGCTTCTCGCCCCAAAGTTGCAATCGCAGACGCGCGGCTGGGCCGGCGTGGCCGAGTCGCAGCCGCCCGCGACGGCACCGCCCGAAATCGCCACCCTCTCGAAGCTCGCACAACTCCGGCACTACCGCGACCAAAGGCAGTACGACTCGCTCATCGGGCTGGTGCGCACGCTGGCCCGTACCGATTCCATGTACTCGGATGCGGCCAAGGATCGGGTCGAGCTTTCCGCCGATTTGAGGTTGCTGTGCAAGCACGCGGATTCCGGCGTCAAGATCGAGGCTCTGGCGGCGTACGCGACCTGGGGCGGCTCGGATGCTCGCGAACTCTGCCTGGAAGCGAGCCGCTCGCAGAACCGCGAAGAACGCCTCATGGCTCTGCGGCTTTTGCCGCGTTGGAAAGATGAATTTGTGGCCGGGCGAATCGCCGAACTGATTGGGCGAGCGGGCACGGAGACCAGTGCCGCCCAAGACGCGCTCGTCGCACTCGGCGGGCCGGTTGCCGAGCGGGCCGCGATCCCACTCTTGCGAAAAGACGATCAGGGCATCCGGCTGACGGCAATCGAGATTCTGGGCAACGAACGGATTGGCGGTTTGGACGCGGTCGCGGCCTTGAAGGAAGTGGCCCGCACCTCGCCCGACCCCGGCACCCGCCAGCCCGCCGAGGCCAAGGCTCAACAGATCCAGGCACGATTGAATAAGTAAGCGAGTCCGAGGAGCCGCCCAACGAAACCCAGAGCTTTCGCTCTGGGCTCGCAATCACTTCACTTCACTTCACTTCCAGATTGATGTTCTCCGAGTGGCTGTTGAACTCCGGAGCGTACAGACACTGGATCGAGGCGAAGCCCGTCGGGTACTTGCCGCGGTGCTGCACCCGCAACGAATACTCGAACACGTAATTGCCCTTCGGCAAGTAATCGATGAAGAAGTGCGTCGCTGTGTCCTTGGTGCTCTCGTAGTACGCCAGGCCGTCCTGATACTTGTACTTCGAGAGCACGTTGACGGGCTCGGTGCCCGAGCCGCGATTGTCCTTCAGGTGGACGTACTCCATGTCGCGGTCGGTGCGGAGTACGACCCGAACCACCATCTCATCGCCGAGCGCCAGCGGGGTGTCGTCGAACGGGCTGATGATCGGGCCGGCCTTCGTGAAGCTCTTCTTGAAGAGGCGCTTCTCGACCTTGAGCGGGCCGGCCGTGTGGTTGGTCACCTTGTCGAGGTCTTCCAAATACTGCCAGTGAACGCTGCCCCAACTCACGCCGGGGTCCGTCTTCTTCAATGTGATTGCGGACATCGAAGGCTGCACTTCGGTTCGCAGGAACTTGTGCTCGTAGAAGCCGGTGCCGGCCTCCACCTTCTCCGGCACGATCTTGTTGTTGCCCACCGTCACTTCCACCAGTGCATCGGAAGACAGCAACTTCTCACCGCGAAGCAACAGGCCGTAGATGGCGTCGGCGGTGGCCTTCGTCGTCTTCCAGTCCTGGGTTTGCTTCTGCTTGATGAGCCACACCTTGCACTCTTCGACCGCCTTCTGATCGTTGCTCACTTCGTCGAAGGCCTCGATCATCATGGCCTGGGTTTCGATCGGGGCGCGGAACCAGAACTGCTGCAGTTCGAGATCGCGCCAGAACATGCCCATCTCCTCGTTGGAAACGGAGCGTTCCTTGATGGAGGCCATAATGCCCGCGGGGGTTTCCTTATCGCCGAAGCGCTTGAGGCCGACGGCGAGGTGCGCCTGACTCTGGCGGTTGGCCACTTGTAGCCAATACTTCTTGGCCTGCCCGAGCCAGTAATCCACGGCCTGCTTGTGCTCGTTGGCCACCGGGCGATCTGCGAGGAAGAAGCTGCGGCCGTAGATGTACATCGCGATCAGCGACGACATATGATTCTCGTCCGGCTTCCCATGGCGCAGGATTTCGCGGTAGGTGCGGTCCATCCAGGCGTCGAGTGCCTGGGCGGCGCGGATGCCGGGGGCGGCGTCGATCTTGACGCCGAGGTGCCGCAGCCGGCCGTACCCGGTCGCGATGTACAGCGTGATGTACTCGTTGGACGGACCGCCCGGGAACCACGGCCACATGCCGTCGTTCAACTGCATCTGCGCGAGCTTCTGCGTGAGGCGGGTCGTCTCGTCGTTGAGGCGGTTCTCGTCGAACAGGATGCCGACGTTCTTGCGAGCCTGACCTTCCTTGACGGCCTGACGAACCCACGGCGTCTCTTCCAACAGCACGGCCTTCAAGTCCTGATTCTTCTCGAGCGGGCTGTCGAGGGCGTCGGTCCCCTTCCACATGTTGAAGATCTTGCGGATCTTCGGGTCGCTGTTGCCGATGTGCCGGGCGAGGCCGTTCGCATAGAGGCGGTTGAACGTCTGCTCGGTGCCCTCGTGCGGCGTCTCCATGAGGTACGGCAGCGCCATCACCGCGTACCACGCCGGCTGCGACACCATCTGCACCGTGAAGGCCTGATGCCGAATCGAGTTGGAAGCCGCGGAGTTGCGGAGCTTGACGAAGTCGAACTCCTTGGTGCCGGCATTGCGGATCGGCAGCGCCAGCGATTCGGTGACCAGTACCTTCTTGGCGAGTACGGGCAGCACGCCCTCTTCGCCATCGGAGAGGCGGTCACTGGCGGCGACCGCTTTGAACGCGAGCGGGCCGGTGCCCTCGGGAATGTTGATGCCCCACTCGAAAGTCTTCGACTCACCCGCGGGCAGGTCGAAGGTTTGTTCCGACGCGTTCATGCCGAGGTCGTTCGGAGCATCGGTGCGGGCATCGCGGAATGCGAGTTTCACCTTGCCCGCTTGCCGCGTCGCGGACAGATTGCTGACCTTCACCGGGAACTTGAGGTAGTCGCCTTCGCGCAAGAAACGCGGCGGGTTCGGCTGAACCATGAGGTCCTTCGCCGTCACGATTTCGTCGGACAGGAAGCCACTGCGGAGCTCCTTGTCGTGAGCGAAGCCGAGGAACTTCCACTTGGTGAGCGCCTCGGGCATGGTGAACTCCATGCGGACGACGCCCTCGGCATCGGACACCAGATGCGGGAAGAAGAACGCGGTCTCGTTGAGGTTCTTGCGAGCGGTCACGCCGTCGAGATTGGGGCCGCTCGGCGCCTCGGGTTCGCCGAAGCCTCCACCCAGGCCGTTGGCATCCTTGCGCTCGGCGGCTTGTTCGCTCTTGGCGGCATCGCGTCCGGCGAAGCCGCCCATTCCTGGTGCAGAGGCGGCCATCGGCGAACTACCGGGGGCGCCATCCATGGGCATAGCGCGGTTGTTGCGGCCAAAGCCGTACTCGTTGAGGTCGAAGCCGCCGGTGCCGCCGCCCTTCCCGAAGTATTCGTAACGCATGTAATTCTGGGTCAGGTCGCCGGGGAAGCCGCGATAGTGCAGGTCCACGGCCTTGTGGTTGTGCGGCCACTGACCGTGAATCCAGTTCAGCTGCTTGTCCATGTTCTCGAACTGCGAGTGCAGGCTCGACGCATCGTGGCGGAAGATGCCGAACTTGTGCATCCAGTCGTGCGGCAAGAACGCATCGAGCGATTGATCGTAAACCGCGGCCACCATCTCGGCGACGGCCCGCTTCGCGTCCGGCCCGGTGATGATCGCCGTGAACGTTTCCTTCTTGCCCGGTTCGAGCTTCGAGCGGAAGGTCTCCCACTTCACGCTGAAGTCCTTGTTGCTCCACGGCACGTCGACGTGCCGGCTCGTGAGGTAAGCGCGATTTTCGTGAACGAAGGTGGCGCGAACGGTAAACCCGCCGCGCATGGCCTCGGTGACCGGCACCTTGAGTTGAGCCTGGGTGCGGCCCGGTTCGGTCCAGTACGCCTGGAGAATCTTGCCGCGGTGCTCGACTTCCAGAAACGTGCGGCCTTCGTTGTAACCCGAGCCCCAGAACATGGTGAATTCGCTGCCCGGCTCGACCGACCACGACGGGCTCGCGATCACGTTCGGCACTTTGATGTTGAGGTGCATCGCGGTCGGTTCCAGCACTTGAAGCTGGGCCTTGCTCGTAACGGCCTTGTTGAACTTGTCCTTCGATTCGACCACGACGCGGAAGATGCCGGCCGGGAGCTTCGCGCTCACGTCGGTCTTGCCTTTACCGTCGGTCGTGAAATCGGTGCTGAAGGCGACTTCGCCGAGTTCCCACGACACCGGCTTACCGGGATCGGGCTTGAGTTCCTTGTCCTCGATCTGGAAGCGGTAGTGGAAGCCGCCGTCGTTGGCGGGCCGAGCGACTTGCGCCGGTTGCTTGAGGTGGTACACCTTGAGCGTGCCCTTCGCCTCTTGGCCGAGGCCATCGAGCGTGGTCGTACTCACCGCGAACTTCACGTCCTTGTCGTTGGTCTGCCATTCGGCGGCGGTCGCACTCACCTTGAGAGCCGCGTAGCCGACCTCAACGGACTTGGTGCCGATGCGGGTTTCGCCCGTCATGTCGGTCACGTCCGCGGTCACGGTGTACTTGAAGACGGGCTCGTCTTTCTCGGGAATCGTGGGATCGGGTTTGGCCGTGAAGGGCACGAGGAACGAGCCGTCGGCCTCGCTGGTGACGATGCCGTGAGCGATCTCTTGGGCGGGCTTCACGGGCACGGGCCGCCACCAGTAGTAAGCCCCGAACCAATCCGGGTAGCGAACCTCGCGGGTCACGCGGTACTGCACTTTCGCACCGCCGATGGGCACACCGGCATACGAGGTCGCTTTGCCGGGCACCTTCACCTCGGCGTTCAGCTTCGCCGGTTCGATGGGCGACTCGACCTTCACGCTGAACTTCGGCCGCTTGTACTCCTCGACCGAAACTTGCGTGCCACCTTGCGGCCCGCTGACGATGTGAATGTTCATGCGGCCGGCGAGGCGATCGCGCGGGGCCGTGAAGCTGCCCGAGAACGAACCGTAGTCGTTGGTGCGGGCCTGCTGCTTCGCGATTTCCTTCCCGTTCGGATCGTTGAACACGACCGTCACGTCGCGGTTCGCGACAGTGTCGTAGGTGTCCTTATCCTGGAAGTAGTGGATGCAAACGCCCTTGAACTGGATGGTTTGGCCGGGCCGGTAGAGCGAGCGATCGGTGAAGAAGACCGTGTGTTCCTGCGATTGCGGGTTCGGATTGCCCTGATACAAGTAGTTGTCGTGAGCGGACGAGAGGGCCTGGTTCTTGTTGCTCGCGATGACCATGTGGGCGTGCTGATTGCGGCCGGCGAGGGCGTACATGCCGTTCTTGTCCGTGGTCGCGGTGTCGCCGGGGAACCAGCCCCCGTTGTTGTTGCGGAACCAGACTTGAACCTTGGCTCCTTCGAGGGGCACGCCACTGGCGTTGTTCGTCACGAAACCTTCGACCGTGAGCTTGCCCTGTTCGACGCGGTTGACGATGGCGAGGTCGGAGACCCAGAAATCGGTGTAGGTCACGGCGTTATTGGTGGCCGTGAAGCCTTCATCGTGGCTGGCGATGAGGTAGTAGAATCCGGGGGCGAGGCCCTTCGGGGCGGGGAACGCTTCGGTGCGCGGGCGGTAGTCCAGCGTGGCAGGCAGGTCGCGGGTGAAGCTCATCGCGGGATCGAGTTTGAGCAAGGCTTGCTGCTGCGCCTGATCGAGTTGTTCGGGCCGCAAGCGGGCTTGCTTCAGCCGTTCGACGTAGTCCGCCTTCACGACGCGGAAGTAAGCCTTCGTCAAGTTCTTGTAGGTGACCTTCACTTCGGGCATCGGATCGGCCCAGACTCGCTCGGTGGCGATGCTCGTACTCTTGGCTTCAATTTCTTGGACGGTGTTGAAGCAGAGTTTGGCGCCGGGGCTGTCCGGGAAGGCGGTGGTGCCGGCGAGCGCGATCTCGCGGGCCTTCACGAGTTCGTTCTGATTGCGGAGGACGCCGGCCCACTGGAAGCGAGCCATCGCGGAGAGTTCGTGCGTCTTGTTCGCCTCGGCGAAGCGCTTCACCCCGGCGATGTAGGCTTCGTCCTTGCCCTGGCCGACGGCCTTGTTGTAACCGAACCGCAATCGGTGCAAGTCGGTATCGAGGAGAGCGCTCTTGTCCGCATCCGGTTGGTGGAAGGCGATGAGCTTCTGGTAGAGTTTCACGGCCTTGAGCGTCCGCGAGCCGCTGTCGGTCGTCTTCGGTTCCCACTTCAAGAACTCGTCGACGTTTGCAAAGATGGGGCTGTCGCTGGTCATCTCGAAGGCGTCTTCCACCTTCGCGCCGTTGGCCTGGTCGCCGATGGCGTAGAAGCTGAGGGCGTCGAACGCGAGGAAGTCGAAGAGCGTGGGGCGGTACTTGTCCGCGATGCTGCCTTTATC
>JAYTUG010000181.1:0-8797 GCA_043744695.1 Gemmataceae bacterium | reverse complement strand
ACGGTTGCCTGGCCGATATGCCGACTAAACACCACGAAAAACTGGCGACGCTATTGACCCACAATTTCCAGACGTGGGACAATGTGTCACTCCTGAACGCTTAAAGCATAAATGAAGGCGGCCGGTTTACCGGCCGCTAAATGAAAACGGCCGGTAAACCGGCCGCTATATGTCACTCCTTGATCATTTCCTTTACGCTCATGCCGCCGGGGATCATCGGCAGCACGTGCTCCTGATGCGGCACGTGGACGTTCAACAAATACGGGCCCTCGCTCTCGATCATCTCGATTAAGGCCTCGTCGAGGTCGTCCTTGTCCACGATGCTCTTCGCCTTCACGCCGAAGCCCTTCGCGATGGTCACGAAGTCCGGATACGGAGCCTGATCCTCGCCGGCACCGAGGTACGTGTGAGCGCGGTTGCCCCCGTGGAAGCGGTCTTCCCACTGCATCACCATGCCGAGGTGCTGGTTGTTCAACAGCAGCACCTTGGCGGGAATGTTCGAGGCGTAGGCCGTGGCAAGTTCCTGCACGTTCATGAGGAAGCTGCCATCGCCGTCGATGTCGATGACGAGGTGGTCCGGATGGGCGACCTTGGCGCCGAGTGCGGCCGGGTAGCCGAAGCCCATGGTGCCGAGGCCGCCGCTGGTGATCCACTTGCGCGGCAGGTTAAAGCGGAAGTACTGGGCCGCCCACATTTGGTGCTGGCCCACGCCCGTACTCACGATCGTTTTGTCGAGTTGGCCGCGATCGCGAAGGATCTCGTACAAGCGGCGGATGGCGTGCTGCGGCAGGATCGCTTCGGGCACGTCGGCGTACTTGAGCGGCTCGGTTTCGCGCCAGTGGTCGATCTGGCGCATCCAATCGGTGTAGCGACCGCCGCCCACGAGGTCCGCGTTCGCATCTTCGCGGAGCATCGCATTGATCTGTTTCAAAGCATCGCGCACGTCGCCGTGAACCGGCACGTGGGCGAACTTGTTCTTGTGAATCTCGGATGCGTCGATGTCGATGTGGACGATCTTGCCGTGCTTGGCGAACTCGGTGAGTTTGCCGGTGACGCGGTCGTCGAAGCGGACGCCGAAGGCGAGGAGGAGGTCGGCATCGTTGACCGCGTAGTTGGCGTACACCGTGCCGTGCATGCCCATCATGTGGAGGCAGAGGTAGTGATCGGCGGGGAAGTTGCCGATGCCGTGGAGCGTGAGCCCGACGGGGATACCGGTGAGTTCGGCGAACTCCTTGAGTTCGGCCGCGGCACCGGAATGCGTGATGCCGCCGCCCGCGTAGATGAACGGCTTCTTGCTCGCGCGCATGGCCGCGATGATCGGCTCCAACTCCGCTCGCCTCGGCTTCCGCGCCGGCCGGTAGCCCGGCAGGTTCATCGGCACGTCCCAGTCCGGTACGGTCGCCTTCAACTGCAGATCCTTGGGAATGTCGATAATCACCGGACCGGGGCGGCCCGAAGTCGCGATGTAGAATGCTTCCTTCATCACGCGAGTCACGTCTTCGACCCGCTGCACGAGGTAGTGGTGCTTGGTGATGCCGCGACAAATCTCGACCATCGGCGTCTCTTGGAACGCGTCGGTCCCGATCACGGCCGAGTTCACCTGACCGGTGATGGCGATGATCGGCGTCGAATCCATCTTGGCGTCGGCGAGGCAGGTCACGAAATTCGTGGCACCGGGGCCGCTGGTCGCCATGCAGACGCCGACCTTGCCCGTGGTGCGGGCGTAGCCGTGGGCCATGAACCCGCCGCCCTGCTCGTGTCGCGGCAGAATCGTCCGCAGCCGATCTTCGACCTTGGTGAGCGACTGGTGAATGGGCATGGACGCGCCGCCGGGGTAGGCGAACACGACCTCGACACCGTGGCGGATCAGGGATTCGACGAGAATATCCGCGCCGGACATGGCGGTGCCGGCGGGTTTCGACTGGCTCATAATTCGGGCTCGTTCGAAGCGGTGCGGCCCTCGCGCAGGCGCGGGGGGATGGAATAGTATAGCGGTTCGGGCACAATTCCGGCAGTGGAGGAAGCGAGATTTGAACGATCTGGGACTTCGTTCTGTAAACTGGCCCCGGCGGAACGGTATCTGCTCTTAAGGAATTCCGATGCAAGTTCTCACAAATCTTGCGTTCGAGCGTTGAGAAGATCAGTCCCTTGGAGAGACACCGATGAAACGCTTCTTTGTCGCCCCCGCCCTGGCCATCGTTGGGGCACTCGGGTTCGCCGGCAACGCAGACGCACAGTACGTCTACGGCTACCAAACGTACGTGCCCGGAGCGGGCGTGGTGGTGCGGAACCAGACCTACGCCACGCCGTTCGGCGTTCAGCGAACGCAGGGCTACTACTCGCCCTTCACCGGTGGCGGTGAGAGCCGGTCGTACTACGCCGACGCTTGGGGCAATCAGGGCTTTCGCACCAACGGATACGATCCGTTCACAAACTCCGGCTACCAGAGCGGCTACAGCTACGCCCCGAATTACGGGTACTCGAACCGCTTTTACCCGAACAACTTCTACCCGACCAATCTTCCGGCCTTCAACTCGAATGGCTATTACTATCGGCGATAGTTCAGACGTGCGAATCAACCTCGGGCCGCGGGAATTCTTCCCGCGGCCCGTTGCGTTTACGCGGACTTGCGAAGCTCGAAGGTGGGATGCGACAGCGTTTTCGACGGTACCGAAGTCGCAATCGCGCGATAGACCGCCTCCAGCGATGGCATCAGTTCCTTCCCACGGCGGCTCATCGCAATCGCCGAGCTCTTGAGAAGCCCTTCGACCTCCGTGGCAGCGCGAATCCCTTCGGGTCCGCATCGCGCGAAGGCCGGCACGTCACGAGGCATCAACGCTCCCGTCGGCAGCATGGTCGCGAATGGCCCGATGGTCGTTCCGCAATCGAGCAGTACGCCGAGGCCCGTTCGCACGTGGTCGCCGATGATGCTGCCGAGCTTGATCTCGCCGGTTGGGATCGTCGTACCGTTCGACTTCACCTGGATGGGCTGGTAGTCGAAGCGGAGGTCGCCGGTGATGGTCCCGGCCGCGAGGTTCACCCATTCGCCCACATAGCTGTGGCCCAGGAAGCCGTCGTGGTACTTGTTGCTGAAGCCTTGCACGATGCTGCTTTCGACCTCACCGCCGATGCGGCACTGCGGGCCGAGGGTAGTGCCAGCGCGAATCTTTGCTCCGAGCAAGTGCGTCCCCGCACCGATCGCGCAGGGTCCCTCGAGCCGGGTGAAGGCCGTCACGACCACCTCCGGGCCGATCCAGACCGGACCCTTGGACGTATCCGCGACGACCATCGGATCGATCTTCGCGGACGGGTGAACGAAGAGCCGATCCGCGGGGCCGACGAGTGCGAAGCCGGTGGGATAATGGCCCACTTCGCCGGAGTGGCAGGTCGAGGCGAAATCGCGGTCGAGTTGCAGCGCATTGCGGTTCAGCAAATCCCACGGGCGGCGAATCAGGTGCCCGCCGACATCGCGTCTCGGGAGCGATTGCGCCAGATCCGCGAGGCAGTCGTCGATGGTGGAAGGTGCCACGGTTTGTAATCGGCGCGAATCGAGGACGGCGAACGCGAGTTCGCCGTTGCTGGTTCCCACCGAGGGCCCGCTGGCGAAGAGCCGTCGTGTGGCCGGGGCGAGCCGCAAGCCGGTCGGCGAGGGCGGAAGCCAGCGTGCGTTCACGAGCACGGTCGGTGCCGAACGCAGCCAGCCCGGGTCGTTCACGGGCGAGTCGGGCTCGCGACTTCTCAAATACTCCGCGAGTATCGGCCGGCACAAATAACCCGTGACTTCCGCCGCGAAATAGCGGGTTTGCTTGGCCCCGAGCGAGTCGAGCCCGCAGAGCAGGTCCGACGCCAGCCGCGTCCACGTCAGCGGTTCCAGATCGGGGGTCTGGCGATCTTCGTAAATGCAAATGCGCATCCTGCGCCCTCCGGGGTCGGCGGAGTGTAAGGCAGTTGAGCCGAGCGTGGGAAGGGGAACTTCACACCGGCCGCGGTAGCATTCCGACGGCCGCCCGCACCAGACCCAACGTCGCTTGCGCTTCCGCACGGGCTTTACGAGCCCCGGCAAGAAGTACGCTTTCCACATACTCCGGCTGCGCCGCGAGTTGCTTACGGCGTTCGCGGGCCGGCGCAAAGTACGCATCGATCTTCGCCAGCAGCATCGTCTTGGCGTCGCCGTAGCCGAACGGTCGACCGCCGCGCGACGCCGCATGCTTCATCGGATCCCGGTACGACTCCGCCAACTGCACTTGCTCGTCGATCGTGGAGAACAGCTTGAACATGGCGAAGGCGTTGCACGCATCCGGGTTCTTCGGCTGATTCACCGGCGTCGAGTCGGTCTTGATTCCCATCACCGCAGTCTTCAGCGGCTTCCCTTCTGCGAAGATTTCGATCGTGTTCCCATAGCTCTTGCTCATCTTGCGGCCATCGGTGCCGGGAACCTGGGCCGCCTCGCCGTGCATCTCCTGCGGTTCGGGAAACACTTCGCCGTAAGCATGGTTGAAGTAGCCGGCCATGTCGCGGGTCATTTCCAAATGCTGAACTTGATCCTTGCCGACCGGCACGATGTGGGACCGCACGGCGAGAATGTCCGCGGCCATCAGCACGGGATAGGTGAAGAGCCCGACGCTGGCCGCGATGCCGTTCTCGACCTTGTCCTTGTACGAAGTGGCGCGTTCGAGCAGCCCCATGCCCGTGACAGTGCTGAGGAACCAGGCGAGTTCCGCGACTTCGGGCACGTCCGACTGCCGATAGAAGGTGGCCTTCGCGGGGTCGAGGCCGAGCGCGAGGTAGTCGAGTGCCACATCGCGGACGTTCTCGGCGAGGATGTCGCGGGCCGGGCGGGCCTTGAGGGCCTTGTTCTTCGCGGCGGCACCAGCTTCCGCTTCCTCGGCTTGTTTCAGCGTGGTCAGGGCGTGGTAGTCGGCAATGAAGTAGAAGGCTTCGCCGCGGTCCTGCAGTTCGATGTGCTGCTTGATGGCCCCGAAGTAGTTGCCGAGGTGCAGTTTGCCGGAAGGCTGCACGCCGCTGAGGATGCGTTGCTGCTGGCTCATGTATTTTTTTCCTGGGAGCGCGGGCGTCCCGCCCGCTCTTTTCTTCCGCCAAGAAGCGGCCGAGACGGCCGCGCTCCCAGGGGTGGGCTTTCAATTTGTTGCACTGTCCGGTTAGACTAGGCCCGCTTCGCTCACCGAACAACTCACCGGGTTCCGGCATGGATGCCACACCGCCCCCGTACTCGGATATGCCCGCGCCGCTCTCGAACGCTCCGATCGTCGCGGAACGGCGTTCCGAACTGCTCCTCGATAGCCTCAAGATGGCAATCGCCACGGCGGGCGAGCAACGGCTCTTCCGTTTCGGCCGGCTCGCGGGTCTCTTCCCGAGTCGGGCCGGTCTCTCGGCCGAAGCCGCGGGCTTGGCACTGCGAATGGGCCTACTCGAATCGACCCGCACCGAACATCGCGGCAAACTCGTCGTCGAATGGGTCCAGGCCACTGCCAAGGCCGTGGGCTACGTTCACGAACACGATTCGCCCAAATCCATGCTGCGCGAACTGAAGGAAGTTCTCCAGGCGACGCGGGACGGCGTGCCGCAGTGGATGCACGACGCGAAGGCAGAACTCGCGGACATTTCGTTCCGCTTCGACGCGCGGGCCACGGCCATCTTGAAGCGGCTCGACGACGTGGCCGAGCGGGTGGAGTCGGCGATCCGGCGGGCCGAGAGTAAGGCCCCGAGCGTGGCCGAACCGGTGGGCCGCGTGGTGCCGTGGGCCGTGGATGCGATGGAATATCTGGACCGGCGCGAGACGGGCGGGGCGGTCGGCCACTGCCCGCTGCCGGAGTTGTTCCACGCTGTGCGGGTGAAGTTCCCCGAGTTACCGCTGCCCGCTTTTCAGGACGGCGTGAAGCGACTTCACGACGTGCGGGCCGTGCGGTTGGCCCCGTCGCCGATGATGGTCGAACCGGAGTACGCCGTGGTCGCCGACGGAAAGCTCATGTACGCCGCCAGCCGGTGAATCGGCGCTATTAGGTCGGATGAGATCATTGATCAGCGGCAAGGTAAGGTGCATCTTGTTCGAGTGGCGTCACATCACCACCCGGTCGACGACCGGATGGCGAGTGCAGGCTCAGGGGCCTGCGGGGGATGTCAGCGTGGTCCCGTTACCGAAAAGCGAACTCTGAATGAAGTTCAACTTTTCGAACTCGTAGAGGATGAACGTGAGGAACAGTTCTTCGCCAGTCGAGAGCGGGACGAGTTGCCCGATCATCTGGACCGTGGCGACGGCGGTCGCCAGGAGCTGAGCATCCTGATCTGGTGAGATCTGTGAGAACCCACCGAAACTACCGAACAGACTTCCAAGGCCGGCGAAGCCACCAGTCGAGGTGCTTCCGCCGGTCCCGGAACCGCCAGGAGTTCCGGTCGTCCCTGGGGTCGCGCCCCGGGTAGGGGGCGCGGTGAACTGGGCCGGCGCTGATGTCGCCAATGCGAACACCAGCACCCCGGCTCCGAGCCAGGGCGATTTGAAATGCCGAAACATTTCCACCTCCTTCGAAAGATCGGCTATTGGGACATGGCAGGCCGTCGGCATCAGAAGCCGTTACCGAGCCGACTTCAGGTAGAAACTACCCCACCGGGTATGAGTATCCGATGAGTTGGGCCATGAGAAATAGAGGAGAGCACCAACGAGCTTCTCATGATTAGTCCCCGCCGCCTCGCGTCGTTCCGCGAATCAATCACCGCAACGGGCACGAGCGCCGGAACCACCCAGAACCGGCTAGAAGCCGGTGCCACCCAAATCAATACAAGTGGCGCATTACTCAACGCCGTGGTCGCCGACGGAAAGCTCATGTACGCTGCCAGCCGATGAACCGTTTCACTTCACGGTACTCGGCGTGAGCTTGCCGAGGTTCTCGAACGTCTTCACCATCGAGACCATGAGCTTCTTGAAGTCGCCTTCGTGGAGGCTCTCGTTGGGGGCGTGGGCGTTGCTCGCCGGATCTTCAATTCCCATGAGCAGGGCCGGGGCACCGTTGAAGAGCTCGGAGAGCGGACCGACGAAGCCGATGCTCCCGCCGCAGCCGATGGCGACTGGATCGCGATGGAAACCGTCGCGCATGCCCGAGAGGGCCGCTTCGAAGGCCGGGCCGTTCGGGTCCGTCATCCACCACTTCACCGGCGGGCCGTGGGGCGTCACCTTCACCTCCACGCCCCACGGCGGCTCGGCCGTGAAGAACGCCTGCAGTTGCTTCAACACTTCCTCCGGATCCTGATCGGGCACGATGCGGCAACTCACGATGGCCGAAGCCTTGGGCAGCACTTGGTTCGACGCACCCTTGATCGAACTCGCTTCCTGCGCGATCACGGTTGCGGATGGGCGACGCCACGTTTGCTCGTAAACGTTCGAGTCCTTCTCCACGATGTACTTCGCGGTGGAAACCATCCCCATTTCACGGCGGAACTTCTCGCCGTCGAAGGGCAGCTTGCGGAAGGCTTGCTTCTCCTTCTCGGTGAGCACGCGAACCCGATCGTAGAAGCCGGGGATGGGCAAAGGTGCTTGATCGGCGAAGAGGCGGCTCAGGATCACATTGAGGGCGATGGCCGAATCGGGAAGGGCTCCGCCGCCGGTGCCGCTGTGAACGGGAATCTTCGCGCTGGTCACTTCCACGGTCACGGACACGATGCCGCGAAGCGAGTACGTGATGCTTGGGATGCCGACTTCGATGTTCTCCGTGTCGCAGACGATGATCACGTCGGACTTGATGCGGTCGCGGTGGACGTCGAAGAACTTCATGAGGTTCTTCGAGCCGACCTCTTCCTCGCCTTCCACGAGCATCTTGATGTTCACGGGCAGGTGGTTGCTCGTCTTACGGTAGGCCGCGATGGCCCCGAGTTGGGCGCTGATGGCACCCTTATCGTCCGCGGAACCGCGTGCGAAGAGCCGCCCATCGCGGCGCGTGAGCTTCCACGGATCCGAGAGCCACTGCTCGACGTAATTGATCGGCTGCACGTCGTGGTGGGCGTAGAGG
Organism: Gemmataceae bacterium; assembly: GCA_043744695.1. GTDB lineage: Bacteria > Planctomycetota > Planctomycetia > Gemmatales > Gemmataceae > Urbifossiella. Next base: position 779 of record JAYTUG010000181.1, on the reverse strand, counting down.
AAGACGGTGGGCTTGCCCGGGGCTTCGAGCCATTCCCCGTAGGCGTAAGGCTGCGAATGGCCGACGCGGAGCACCTCGACGTTGTGCAGCCCGGCATCGCGCATCTGGGTCGCGGTAAGCGAGGCCGTGCGATCGATCTCGGCGGCGTGCTCCCCGTCGGTGCTGATGCTTTGAATCGCGACGAGATCCGCGAGCCCGTGAACGATGCCTTCGTGATTGCTCGTGAGCCAGTCGAGTGGCAGTTGCATGGCGTCTCCGGTATGTGTTCGAGCCGCGTGTGGCTTCGCGGTATTCAGTTTAGTCGAGGATGCCGATTCGGGAAATATGCTGTGAGCCCACGCGACTCGGCTCGCCCGATTCACCGTCCCACTTTTGCCCGGTCCAACAGCGGCTTCTTCACGGCCTCCGGAAGGAACTTCGAGAGGTCGCCGCCGAGCGACGCAATCTGCCGCAACAGCGAACTGCTCACGTGCGAGAACTGTTCGCTCGCCATGAGGAAGACCGTCTCGATGCCGGAATCGAGGTTCAGGTTCATGAGCGACATGGCGAACTCGTTCTCCATGTCGCTGGTGGTGCGCAAGCCGCGGAGCATGACTCCGGCCCCGAGCGAGCGGACGAACTGCACGGCGAGCCCGGTGAAGGAATGGACTTCGATGTTGCCGAACTCGCGGGTAACGGCTTCCACGAGTTGCACGCGCTCCTCGATGGTGAAGAGCGGGGACTTGTCGGGGTTGATGCCGACGCCGACGACGAGCTTCTCGTAAAGTTGGCTGCCGCGC
>JAYTUG010000180.1:0-8828 GCA_043744695.1 Gemmataceae bacterium | reverse complement strand
CTAGGCGAGCCGCACTCGGAGAGTGCGGACTACCAATTGTGGCCGCGCCGCACTCGGAGAGTGCGGACTACCAATTGTGGCCGCGCCGCACTCGGAGAGTGCGGACTACCAATTGTGGCCTCGCCGCTCGCGGAGAGTGCGGACTACCAATTGGCCGTGGAGCAACTTTGACTCTAACGGCTCACCGCAGGAATGTCAGCTCCGAATCACTTCCAACGTGGTGGGGGGTTGCGTGATCCGCCGGTATAGCCAGACCTGGGAGGCTGCGGCTCCGGCTCCACCGCAGGCACAGACTACACGCCAATCCATCCAGCCAATCAGCGTGTGCATCGCCTGTGGTATGAGCCTGGGGCCACCGACTTGGGCATCGCCGGGCAGATTCACGGAGGCCGTCGCGGTCGCCGTACTGAGTTCGTCCAACGTGTGAATCGCGAATCCGAGTACCGCGGTCGCGGCCAGGATCGCCCCGAGAATCATCAACGGCAGGCGAGCCGACGACCAGCCGTCGCGCTGCCCAGACTCGAGTTTGCAGGCATCGCCGAGCCGCCGCCAGATTCGCGAGAAGCACGAATCCGCGGCCACCGAGGTGGCGAAGCTCAAAGTAATCTGGCCCTTCGAATGAATGCTCGGTGCGTACTCGAGTTGCACGGCATTCGAGAGGAGGTCGAGCGTGAGCCGCCGCACGGCTCCGAGGTGAATCACGGTGGCGAGCGAGCCGAGGAGTTCGTCCAGATCCGAGCCGGAGCCGGCTGCCGCGACGAGTTCGGGCCGGGGCGTGCCGGTGAGCGGAGCGAGAACGAGGCGATCCCGCGTGAGCACGAGCAGAGAATGCGAATCGAGTTCGGGGTGCGACCAGACCCGACGGCCGTTCCCGGAGGCGAGCTCCGATGCGGGTGGATCGGCAATCGTGGCAGGCATGATTCTCGTCCGAACTGGGGAGTCGGCAAGCAATCCGACCCCTAACGGCTAGCACGAAAATTCGGCCCGGTCAAATGGAGCGGGGGAGTTCCGGGGGCTTGGGACGGAAGAGATTGCTTCGCCAGAGGCCCATGCGGTGCAGCCAATATTTGCCGACCGTGGAGAGCGTTTGGAGGCCGTATTTGGTACTGCGGCGGAAGTTGATCTGGCTCGCTTCCTGGAAGTAGCGGACGGGTACGGGTATGTCGCCGAGGCGGAAGCCGAAGCGGACCGCCTGCACCAGGAACTGCGTGTCGAAGACGAAGTCGTTCGAGTTTCGTTCGAAGGGAATCGTTTCGAGGACGCTGCGGCGGTAGACGCGGAAGCCGCTGTGGAATTCGCCGAGGTTCTGGCCGAGCATGAAATTCTCGAATGCGGTGAGCCCGCGGTTGCAAATGTACTTCCACCAAGGCATGCCGCACTTCAGCGCCTCGCGACGGCTGCGGACGCGGTTGCCGAGCACGACATCGCAAATGCCGAGTTCGACGAACCCGACGGCGTGCGGAATCACCCGAGCGTCGTACTGGTAGTCCGGATGGATCATCACGACGATGTCCGCGCCGCGGTCGAGACAGTAGCGGTAGCAGGTTTTTTGATTGCCGCCGTAGCCGGTGTTCCGGTCGTGAACGATGACCGTGAGGCCCATGTCGCGGGCAATCTTCACCGTGTCGTCCTTACTGCAATCGTCGACGAGGAGAATCTCATCGACGCAGCCGGGCGGGAAGTCCGCGATGGTGGCGGCGAGCGTGGTTTGAGCATTGTAAGCCGGCAGCACCGCGATCACCTTGTGAGACCGTCTCGCTGCTGGCTGCACGGGTTTGAGAATCCGATCGACGTGAAACACGTCGTGGATCGGCTGGAGCGGCGGTTTGGAAAGCAGGCTGGACGTCATGGTGAAAAGTTCGCGTGGTCGGGGTTCGAGCATTGTACGAACATCGGTTTCGCCCCGCTTCGGCAACGTCGACTTCTCAAGGTGGCTGGGGGTTGTCGCTGAGCAAGTACGTCAACAGATCCCGCAGTTCGGTTGGCGTCTTGACGACGCCGGAGGGCATGGGCGAGGTCGCCACCGCCTTGCGGCTCTCGATGTCCGCAACCTTCAGCACCTTCCGCGTCGTGTCCGGGAAGAGTACCTCGATCTCGCTCGGCGATTCTCTCACCACGAGCCCGACCAGCGCCTGCCCATCGAGCGTCACGATCCGCGACGCCCGGAACTCTTCGGCCACCAATCGATCCGGCATCAGAATCGATTCCACGAGGTGCGAGGGCGTAAATCGCTTGCCGGCCTCGGTGAGGCTGGGGGCTCCGCCGCCGGTTTGATCGGCCGCGATGGCGTGACACTTGGCGCAGCCGAGCGTGCCGAAGAGCTTTCGGCCGTTCGCGGCGTCGCCCTTCTTCGCATCGACGGTCCAGTCGATCTTGAGGAATTCGGACGGGATGGCGCTCGGGCCGGTCGCGCCTTTCAATCGCTCGGCCAGCGACGTGCCATCCGGCTTCTCGGGAAGCGAAATCGACACGGTGCCTTTGGCGCGAACGGCGAGGTTCAGAGGGGCGAAGCCTCCGGTGCGAATGAGAATGTCGTTGCTGCCGGGCTGCAGGTCGAGCAGTACCGAACCATCGGCTTCGGGCGACACGGGCCGGCCGTTGTGCCAGAGCACCGGCTGGAAGCCGGTGCCACCCAGAGCGAGCAAAGCCGGCTGGCGTTCGCGGCTCTGGATGCGGAAGTAACCGTAGCCCAGCCCTTTGCCGTACACCAGTGACAACCCATTGTCACTGCTCTTCACGACTTCCCACGAGGCGGCGCCGACCTTGCTGGCGAGGTCGATCGGGCCGCGTTCGATGGCCGGTTCTCCACTCCCAAATCGGCCGATGGACCACGCCTCCTTCACGGCGACAGCCAGCCGGTCCTTCAAACCCTTCGTGCGCAATTCGAGCCTTACCGAGGCGATTTTCGGCTCCGAGCGCGGATCGCGGAGCCAGCCGAGGTAGTACGCGGCCTGCGACCGCACGAGGTCGTCCTTATCGTTCAGCGCGGCAAACAGCATCTCGAACAGTTTCTCTTCTTCCTCGGTGTGTTTGGTCGCCTTCCACTTCTCGGCCATGGTGTAGCTACCGATGGGTCCGAGTTTGGTGAGATCGACGGTCTTCGGCTCGTCCGCGAAGCGAAGCACCGGGTTGAACCAGCCATTGCCCTTGGGGAAAGACAGCGTCACGCCTTCCGGCGGCGGTGCATCCGGCAGTGGAACAGTGAGGCGGATGCCGGCGGCGATGACACCAGCAAGACGTTCGCGTGATCCCGATGATTCGGATAACTTCTCGATCTCTTCGAACGTCCCGAAACGCGCTAATTCGGAGCAGGCTCGCAAGCGAATCTCAGGTTGGAGGCTGTTCATATCGAACGCTCGCCGCTCTGGCGAAAGCGGCTCGGAACCGCGACTCAATATTTCGCGGATGGATTTGTCCCGCTTCCACTGTGCCTCGAATTCCAGAGCCTTGCGAACCATCTCCTGGTGCATTCGGCGTTTCTGTTCCCAAGAATCAATCGGAGGCGGTTGAAAGCCCTCGAAGGACTTCATGAGCGCGAACTTGTCGAACTTGGTCTTCGTCTCATCCTTCTCTTCCCATTCCAAGTCTGCCGGTGCGATCATCGTCAAATCGCTCACGCCGTGCGGGGTCACGACGTTGCCGCCGAGGTAGTGGCTCGTCACGAAGATGCGTCCGTTCGTATCCACCGCGATGCCCGTGGGCCGACAGTTGCTCGATCCCTGCGCGAAAACGGATTCCTCGGCGATGAACGTCGCGCCCTTCGGCTTCAGCGCGTACCGCGTGATGGCGAAGCGGTCCCACCGGCACATCAGCAGTTGGCCCCGGAGTGCGGGGATCGACGGTTCGTCGTAGAAGCACATGTCGCACGGCACGCCGCGGCCGAGGTTCGTGTTCATCGAATCCAGCAGATCGGCGCGGTCCGGGCTCTTGCTCGCCATCCACCCGCGCGGCCAACCGAAATCCGCGCGAGGCGTCACGTGCAGCAACCGCATCGGAGCGTACTGATCGGGCCGGCTCTCGTGATCGTTGTCGTTCGTGAACAGGTTCCACTTCGAGTCGAAGCACAAGCCGACCGGGCCGCGAAGGCCGCGGGCGATCACCTCCGGGTCGCTGCCGTCCGGCTTCACCTTCAGCACGGCTCCCTGCCCGGTGTAGTGGTGCTTCTTGCCGTCGGGGCCGGCGTAGAGCGGCCAGTAGCCCCAGTGGTCGGGGCGACTCCAGTCGCCGTAGTTGAGCAGCGGGTCGCCGTGGTTCAGGTAGAGGTCGCCTTCCGGACCCCATGCGAGGCAGTGGAAGCTGACGTGATAATCGAGCGGCACGCCCCACAGGATGCGCTTCGGCTGTAAGCCCTCGCGCTTCACGCGGCCGTCCTTCACCAAATAAAGGGCGTGCGACGCGAGAACGTAGAGGTCGTCGCCGCGATACTCAAGGCCGATGATGATCGAGTCTGGCGGGAATTTGAGGAGGTCGATTCGCGGCTTGAACCCGCCCTGGCCGTCCGGTTCGAAGAGGAAGACTTTCTCGCGTCCGCCGACGAAGAGGTTGCCGGCACCGTCGAGCTTCACCGCCATGTAGGCGTCGTCCGGCGAGCGGTCGATGAGTGTGACTTTCAACTTCGGATCGGCGACCGTGAGGTTCGGTCCCTCCGGCGGCTGAAGAGACATCGGTCCGTTCGCCGCTTGCGGCTTCGCGATGTTCTTCAACTTGGAAGAGTCCTCGGCAACCTTGTCCTTGCCCGTGAAGGTCCACAGTCCGAGCGTCTCGTCCGTGAGTGACAGCGGCTTGTCACTCGGTTCGACGATGCCTTTGGAGAAGCGGACGCGATCGAGTTCGCCTTCCATCCCGATGCCGCCTTCGACGAGGCGGCCGAACGCCAACGCCCCGGGAAGCTCGCTCTTTCCGATGCGCTGCACGTCCTGATCGGCCACCTTCTTGCCATCCACGAAAAGCCGTACGCGGTTCGCCTCATACTGCATCGCGATGTTGTGAAACTTCTTGTCGCACACATCCGCTTCGCTCTTCACGTGGTCCGGCTTCATCCCCGGCATGTATACCGTGAGGTGGCCCGTTTGCGGCCAGGTGAAAAGCTCCCAGTGCGACGCGGAGGGCTTGGTGTCCGAGGCGACCAGGATGTTGTAACCGACCTTGCCGTCGATCTTCGCACGAACCTCGACAGTGATCGGCGGCGTGCGGTACTCGGGCTTCCCCGCGGCGACCCAGCCCGACGCGCCGGCAAGGGATGGCGCCGAGGTCATCGTTCGCGGCTTCGGCTTCGGGCCGGCGGCTTTCCCATCGAGCTGCGGTAGAAGCCAGTTGAAGCCATCGAGATTATCCAGAAGCCGTTCCTCGGCGTCGTCGTTCGTGTGGCCGAGGATGCCGATCGGGCCTTTGTATCCGCTCGCGACAACGACCTTCAACAAGCCGAGGTCGAGGTCGCCCTGGCCGAGCGGGAGGATCTTCTGGCCGAGCTTCTCGCCGTCCTTCACCATGCCGTTCAAGTTCAGGACGTAGAGATGCGGAAGCATCTTTTTGAGCAGTTCGGGGAACCGGTCGAGGTGGTCGTGGCCGTGGTGCTGGTTGTAGACGATGCCGACGTTCTTGAGCTTGAGGTCGTCGATGATGACGAGTTGGTTCTCGGGTTCGCCGAACCAGCCGCCGTGGTTGTAGAGCGCGACCGTGCAACCCAGCTTGTCGGCTTCCTCGGCGATGGGGCGAATCACTTTCGCCGCGGCTTCGACCTTGTCCTTGTGTTTCTTTCCGCCAGGGTCGCCCATCGTGATCCAGAGTTGCGTCTTCAACTTGTGCTTCTTCACGACGGCGAGCAGGGCCTGAGCGTCGGCACCGAGGTTGGCGGGGAACCAGATGGCGGTGAGTTCGATGCCGGCCTTCTGGAGTTCGGTCACTTCGCGGTCGAAGGTGGGCAGGTGTTCGGCTCGCCAGTCGTAGGCGTACTTCTTGAAGCCGAGCTTCTTCAGCATGGCAACGCGTTCCTCGGGCGAACGCTTCTTGGCGTCGAAGGGAACGATGCACCAGGCGACGAGGTTGCCGCGATCGAGGAGCTTCGCATCGGGTGGCCCGGCAACGGATGTGGGCGCGAGGAGGGAGGCAGCGACCAAAGCGAGAAGCGAGCGCATAGCGACGGCACCTTCAGGAGTGTGCCGCGATTGTACTCCACGAGGAGGACGCGGGGAACCGAGCTTACTCTCGATAGCCTCGACTCTGTCCGCTCGACGATTCGGGCGAGCTGCACAACTTCTCGGGTCGATCAGCGCGTAAGCGTCATATCGCATCCGAGTTGCTCAGAGTTAATGGTTGTACAAGAACTCCTTCGAGTTCAACAGTGCCCAGAGTACATCCTCCACGGCACCGCGGCGATCCGCGCCCGAGTCCTCGAACGTCTTCAACATCGCGGCCTTCTCTTTGATTGTCGGCAGTCGCGCGAGCACCGTGAGGTAAAGTTCCTCGATCGCCTCGGCGGGCGGCTTGTTGCCATCGGCGAGCTTGCGAGCCGTGCCGGTCTTCCAACGAATCTTCTCTCCGATCTCCGGCGAGTTCATCAGGTGCAGCGCCTGCGTGATGCTCGGCTCGTTGCTCCGTTCGCACTCGCAGACGCTCGCCCGTAGCGGCCGGCCGAAGATGCGGAAAAAGTACGATGGGATGCGGTTGTCCCAAAGTTGGATCGCACGCGTGCCGTCGGGCACGCCGTTGAATTTCTCGGGCACGCCGGTGGTTTGCGAGAGGGCGTCGAGCAGCACCTCGGCGGGAATGGCCTTGGCGGCGGCGTGCGAGAAATTTTGCGAATCGTCGGCGTTGCCGGGCAACGGGCGCGACGTGAGTTGATACGCCCGCGAGTTCAGCAGCGTGCGGGTGAACGCCTTCACGTCGTATTTGGAATCGCGGAGGTGCTTGGCCAGATCGGTGAGAAGCGGTTCGTTCGTCGCGGGGTTGGTCGGGCGGAAATCGTCCTGCGGTTCGACGAGCCCGCGGCCGAAGTAGTGGGCCCAGAGCCGGTTCGCGATGGACGGTGCGAAGTACGGGTTCTCGGGGCCGGTCATCCACTCGGCGAGCACGGTGCGGCGATCGGGTTGCTTCGCGAAATCCGCGGCGGCAACGGCACCGAGTGCCCGCGAGGGCACCACGAGGCCCGTACGCGGGTTCTTCAAATCGGCACCGGGGTTGTCCGCGATGGACGTGTTGCCGCCAGGGAGCGGCTTGCGAACGACCCCCGAGAAGAACCCGGCGAGCGCGAAATAATCGTCCTGCCCCCAGCGAGCCGAGGGGTGGTGGTGGCACTGCGCGCAGGCGATGCGGATGCCACAAAACAACTGGGCCACGGAACGGCTCAGTTCTTCCGGCGTCTGCACGGCGACGTAGAACCCGGCCGGGCCTTCCTTCGCCGTGCTTCCGCGCGCCGTGAGAATCTCTTTGGCGAACTGGTCGAAGGGCCGATTCTCGGCGAACTCCTTGCGGAGCCAGCGAGTCATCGCGACCGCCGCCTTCGGCGTGATGGCGTCGCGATCCACCCGCAAAAGATCGGCCCACTTCATCGACCAATAGTCGGCGTACTCGGGTCGTTCGAGCATAACGTCGATCAGCTTCGCCCGTTTGGTTGCATCCGTGTTCGCCAGAAACGCGCGAGCCTCGTAGGCAGTGGGAAGCGTACCGATCGTGTCGAGGTAGACTCGACGAAGGAACTCGGCGTCGTCGGCGAGGCCGCTCGGCGGGATGCCGAGGCGAGTCAGTTTATCCCAGACGTGCTTGTCCACGAAGTTCGCTTCGAGCGGCCGCGCGAACGAGACGCCGGGGCGGGGCAGGGTGATCCGGCTCACGGAAACGTGCCCGAGGTAGCGAACCAAGATCGCGGCTTCGCCGGGGTTTTCGCCGGCTTCGATCCAGCCGCGTTTGTCCACCATCGCGATGTTCGGCGCGTTCGATTCGAACTCGGTCTCGGCCGTCACGCAGCGACGGCCACCGGCTGCGTCCACGGCCGTCACGCGAATTTGCTGCGTGCCTTTCAGCGCGAGCGTTCGAAGCCCGGGCTCGACTTCGAGTGAAACGATTGCCGGTGCCTCCCCCTGGCCGTAAGCGGCTCCCTCGACGATCCAGCGCGCGAGCCGCCGGTAGCGCAGGCTTCCTTCGTCGATCTTCTTTCCGCCGCCGTGCGGCACGCGACCCGTCGCCTTCAGCAGAAACAAACTCGATTCCGGTGAAGCGAGAAACACGCGGCGGCCGCGTGCTTCCTTCACGATGGCGGCGTGATCGGAAGGCGTGTCGAACCCGAAGACGGAGAGCTTGAAGCCGTTCTGGCCTTCGGCTTTGCCGTGGCAACCGCCCCCGTTGCAGGTCGCCTTCGTCAGGATCGGCACGATGTCGTTGTCGAACGAAATGGGTCGAGGCTTCGCGAGGCCGATCACTTCCAGCGGCACGCGTAGCACGTCCGTGCCGAGCTTCACCACGATCTCGGTTTTACCCTCAGCCCTCGGCGAAACGAGCCCCGTGGAATCGACGAGGGCGATGGCGGAATTCGCGACTTCATACGTGGCGGCGCGAGTGCGGTCGGTTGCTTCCACCGTCACGAGGAGTTGCTGAGTGGCTTCGGGGTTGTCGAGTTTCACGGCCGGGGGCGAGACGACCGGAGCCGCGGCGAGACAAGACTCGATTGCTAACAAGAACGCGAGCGAAAGGAACGCACGAGTCATGGGTGGCTCCCTTGAAACCCGGTTTCTGGCTTCGAAACCGGGTTTCTTGCGACGTAAAGAAACCCGGTTTCCAAAGCAGAAACCGGGTTTCAAGCACTTACCAAGGGGCTGATCAATGGTTGAACAAGA
>JAYTUG010000179.1:0-8838 GCA_043744695.1 Gemmataceae bacterium | reverse complement strand
AAGCCTTCCTGTGGATTACGGCACGCCCCTCACCCGGTTTGCGACCTGCATTCGCAGTTCGCAAACCACCCTCTCCCCAACGGGGAGAGGGTGATTGTTGCCTCGGTTCCAGTATCCTTGATCGGTGCGATTCCATTCCTGACGGTCAGTTCGCCCGACGCGCAAGCGAGGTGCCGATGTGGGCCGCGCCAAGCACTATTAGTCGCCCTTCTCGGGCGCGAAGCCACGGCGCATCTGGTTTTCGGTGATGGTTCGCGGCAGCACGAACTGCAACAGATAATCGGGGCCACCGGCTTTGGAACCGATGCCGCTCAGCTTGAACCCGCCGAACGGCTGGCGATCCACCAGGGCTCCGGTACACTTCCGGTTGATGTACAAGTTGCCCACGCGAAAACGTTTCTTGACCAAGGCGAGGTGCTCCGGACTGCGGCTGAAGACACCACCGGTGAGGGCGTACTTGGTGCCATTGGCGATGCGGATCGCGTCGTCCAAATCCTTGGCGCGAATCACCGCGAGCACCGGGCCGAAAATTTCCTCCTGGGCGATGGTCGAGTTCTCGGGCACGTCGGCGAAGATCGTGGGGCCGACGAAGAAGCCCTCGTCCGCGAGCGGGCCGAGGTCGGCTTCGTAAACCAATCGCGCCTCGGTCTTGCCCTTCTCGATGAATCGATGAATGCGGTCCTGCGATTCGCGATCGATGACGGGGCCGAGCGAGGCACCGGGGTGGTCGGCTGGCGCGACGGTGAGGCTACGGGTCGCCTCCACGAGTCGGGCGAGGAACTGGTCGTAAATGCCTTCGAGGACGATGGCCCGCGAACCCGCCGAACACTTCTGGCCCGCGTACCCGAACGCCGACTCGACGGTGCCCTTCACGGCTTCATCCAGGTCGGCGTCGGTGTCCACGATGATGGCGTTCTTGCCGCCCATCTCGGCGATGACGCGCTTCACGAGGTTCGCCCCGCCGCTCGTGTGGCTCGCCTGCTGGTTGATGGAGAGCCCGACCTTGAGCGAACCGGTGAACGCGATGACCGCGACATCGGGATGGTTCACGAGTGTGGGTCCGATTTCTTCGCCGAGGCCGGGAAGGAAGTTGACGACGCCCGGCGGCGCGCCGGCGGCGAGGAAGCACTCCATGAGCTTCGCGGCGATGATGGTCGATTGCTCGGCGGGCTTCATGATGGCGGTGTTGCCTGTGACCAGCGCGGCGGCGGTCATGCCGGTGAGAATGGCGAGCGGGAAGTTCCACGGGGCGATGACGACGGCGACGCCGCGGGGCTCGTAGAAGTAGAGGTTGTCTTCGCCGGGCACGTCGCGGTGCTGCGGTTCGCCCTGGAGTTTGAGGCCTTCGACGGCGTAGTAATCGCAGAAGTCGATGGCCTCGGCCACATCGCCGTCCGCTTCGCGCCACGGCTTGCCGGTCTCGAGCACGATCCACGCACAGAGCTCGAAGCGGCGTTTGCGGAACTGCTCGGCCGTGCGGTGAAGCAGGCCAGCACGCTCTGCGATTGGCGCGTCGCGCCAAGTGGGGAACGCGGCCTGCGCCGCAGACACGGCCGCGTTCGCGTCGTCAATCGTGGAGAGCGCGTACTCGCCGAGTACCTCGGAATGCTTCGAAGGGTTGATGCTCGCCTGCATCTTCGTGACGGCCAAGGGCTTGTTGTTCACGATGGGCCGGAAGAGAGTGCCGAGTTGGATGCGAACCAGCGCGAGGGCTTCGTGCATCGCGACGCGGTTCGCTGCGATGGCAAAGTTCGTTGGCGGTTCATTTTGAAATTGGGGAGGCTGAGCGCCCACCCGTTGCCACGGGTGGGCTTTGGGGGGCTCTTCAGTTTTGTGTGTTGCCGGATTCATCAAGAGCACCTCTTCCGATAAGCCTTCCGAGAAGCCTTGTCTGAGAAACGAATCGTTGGACGAGTTCTCCAGCAGTCGGCGCACGAGGTACGCCATGCCGGGGAGCAGTTGCCCGTAAGGCGTGTAGATTCGCAGGCGGTAGCCGAGCGATTGGATCGCTTCCTTGATCGGGTCGGCCATCCCGTAGAGCATCTGGAACTCGAAGCGTCGGCGCGGCACGCCGAGGCTCTCGACCAGGGCCATGGCGTGGGCGATGCTGCGAATGTTGTGGCTGCCGAACGCGGGAACGAGCCAGTCCACATTTTGAAGCAGGAACGACGAGAGCTTCTCGAAGTTCGCGTCCGATTCCCACTTCTTCGTCCACACGGGCACGGGCCAGTCGTTCTGCGCCGCGATCACGGTCTCGTAATCCCAGTAAGCACCCTTCACGAGCCGCACCCAGACCGGACATTTGCGTTCGTTCTTCGCCCAGTCGCGGAGTTGAACCAGGTCGGCTTCGGTGTCGCGGAGGTACGCTTGAATGGCGATGCCGACGTGCGGCCAGTTTTGGAACTCGGGCTCGGTGAGGATTTCGCGGAAGATGCGGAGCGTCGCGTCCTTAAAACTGTGCTGCTCCATGTCGAAGTTGACGAACGCGCCGGTCTGCTTCGCCAGACTCAGGATCGGCCGCAGCCGCTTTCGCACGGCCCGGCTCGTGCCCTCGGGGTCGATCGGGTCGAACTGACTGTAGAGTGCCGAGAGCTTCACCGAGACGTTCACGCGCGGGATCGGCCCACGATCGTCGCGGTCGATGATCGGCTCCTCGGGCCAGCGGTTCACGTCACTCGTCAATCCGTGAAGTAAATCGAGGTACTGCTTCTGAACGTGGTCGGCTTCGTTCTCGGCAATGGTCGCTTCGCCGAGCAGGTCGATGGTGAAGGCGAGCCGGCGCGTGCGGAGCGTGTGAACGGCACTCAGTGCCTCGGCCACATTCGAGCCCGCGATGAACTTTCGGGCCATCTGCTTCGCACCGGTGCGGGCCGCGAAGGCGAGCAGGTTGCTCAACAGGCCGTCGCGCGGGATCAGCCGCATGCCGTGCCGCACCCACCACGGCAAATCGTCCTTCGCTTCCGCCAGGTATTCGCGGAGGTGACCGCTCACGTCGCGGTTCTGCTTCAAGTACGGCAGCGTATCGACGAAGCGGAAGAGTTGCACTTTGAGGGCCGGGTCGTGCATCCCCAGGCCCATGAGCTTGTCTTCGAACCAGGTCTTGGTGAAGAGCACCGGCCCCTGCCGATCGATGCGCGCGAAGATCTCCCGACCGAAGGTCCGCGTTCGTGCTTCCAGATCGGGTGGAGACATGGAACCTCAAAACGAAGAGTTCACCACGAAGGCACAAAGATCACACAGAGGTTCAAAGGAGTCATCTGTTCAAAAACTGCTTTTTTTGTGCTGCTTCGTGCGATCTTTGTGCCTTTGTGGTGAATCGGTGCCTGCCTTCGCTTATCATGTTCGCATCATTCGCGCGTCATCATCAAGGATCCGACCGTGGACAAGATCGGCAAGTTCCAGGTGCTGCAAACGCTCGGGAGCGGGGCCCACAGCAGCATTTTACACATTCGCCGCGACGCCGATGGAATTGAGTACGCCCTCAAGATGGTGCCCATCGACGACAAGAACGATCTCAAGTACCTCGAGCAGGCGAAGCACGAATACCGCGTCGGGCAGATGCTCAAGCATCCGAACCTCGTGAAAGTGTATTGCCTCGAAACCGATGCGGGCTGGTTCTCCGGCCCGAAGAAAGCCAAGTTGCTCATCGAATACGTACCCGGCAAGACGATGGACACGCTGCCGCTGCTTCGCATGGCGAAGCTGTTGCGAGTGTGCGAACGGATCGCGGACGGGCTTACGCACATGCACAAACAGGGCGTGATCCACGCGGACATGAAGCCGAACAACCTCATCCTCGGTCGCGGTACTCAGGTGAAAGTCCTCGACTACGGCCTCTCCTGGATCAAAGGTGAACCGAAGGACCGCGTGCAGGGCACGCCGGAATACATGGCGCCTGAAACGGGCAGCCACAAGCTCATCAACGAGCGAACCGATATGTACAACTTCGGGGCGACGATGTACCGGCTCAGCACGCTACAACTGCCTCCGCTGGCGATCTCGCCTCCGAACGGTCTGGCCGTCACCGAGAAGACCTTTCACGAACACCTCGCACCGACGCGAACGCGGAATCCACTCGTTCCCGAAGGCTTTGGCGACCTCATCGATCAGTGCCTGAAGTTCAACGCGAATAAACGGCCCGAACGCATGAGCGAAGTGCAGGGCATCCTCGATCAACTCGCGGATGAGGCCGAGGCCAAGTGCAACCCCGCGGATCTGGAAGAGTAATTCACAACTTTCGCAGCAGCGCCATTAGCACGGCCAGGGCCGCGATCCCGCCGACGATCCCGCAGCCGCCCAGGACGAAGTAGAGCAACTGGCGATCGTCGTCTTTCGGCTCGATCACTTCATCGGAATCCTCATCGCTTCGGCGGCGTCTCGGCTGCGAAACCGGGAGCGCCTCCAACAGCGGTTCCAACAACTCCGCCATCGGCACCGCATCCCAAAGTGACGGATCGAAGTTGCGCGAATCGATCTCGGCCACCACCTCGCGATCCGAATGCGGCAATGCGGCCGCAACCGCACGCGCCGCAGTCGACCAAGGCAACAGCAGCGCGCGAACCGCTTCGCCCGAGGCGGGTCGTCGGTCGGGAACTTTCTCCATGCACTGTTCGATGATGCGCGAGAAGCCTGCGGGCATATCGGGATTGATCGACTGAGCCGGCGGCGCGGCTTCCGTCCGGTGCCACTTCATTTTCTGATGCGACGATCCGCCGGGAAAGGGCGGCACGCCGCAGACCGCGTAGTAGATCGAGCAACCGAGCGAGTAGAGATCGGAGCGCGGGCCGACGTTGGTTGCATCCGAGGTTTGTTCCGGCGCGATGTAATCCATGGTGCCGAGGATGTAGCCTTCGCCACCGACGATGGCGGGGTCTTCGGGTAAGGCTTCATCCACGAGCAAAGCGAGGCCGAGGTCGAGAATTTTGGCCCGACCCTCCGGCGTGACCATGATGTTCGACGGCTTCAAGTCGCGGTGAATGAGCCCGCGTTCGTGAGCGTGGACCAGCCCAGCGGCCACATCGACGAATAAGCGCGCCGCCTCGCCCGCGGGAAGTGGACCGACCTTCTCCACGAACTGTTTCAGCGTTTGCCCCGGCACGAACTCCATCGCGATGAAGTGGACGCCGTTGTGTTCCCCGGCATCGAGTGTGCGCGTGATGTTCGGGTGATCCAGATGCTTGCCCAGTTCCATTTCGCGGCGGAAGCGGAGCAGCGTCTTCTCTTCTTCCCGCGCCCGCTTGGGAGGCAACACCTTCAACGCGACCAAGGGGAAGAGCGGATACGGCGGCACGCGAGGCCGTTCGAGGGACTTGGCCAAATAGACGGTGCCCATGCCGCCGCGGCCGAGCGGCGCGAGGATGTGATAAGCCCCGATCACCAGCCCGCGCCAGCGACCGCCGAGGAGCTTCTCCGTCTGATAGTGCGTGAGTTCCCCGACTTCAATGAGGTATTCGGCCAGCCTTCGGGAGGAGGTGCGAACCGCTTTGGGGGCGGACGAAACGACGGAATCGAGATGCTCGCCTTCGAGGAGGTGGCTCCGTCGAAGCGTCTGGAGAAAGACTTCCGGTGCAGGGTCCGGTCCTTTTTCGCGGGGCGGGCTCGATTCGCCGCGGGTCTGAGGCATGGAGTGGTTCCGAAGTCCGATAACAGTCAGGAATGGAATCGCACCGATGAGCGGACCAAGACTCGCCTGCTGGGGCATCAAGGTACGAGCCACCGTTCATCGAAGAACCCGGCGCGCTCGACGGTCTCGTCCAGCGGGTCGGAGGGGTTCGCGGGTGAAGTCGGGCCGACCTTCAGAATCGCCCAATCGCCGAGACGTGGAAACAGCAGGTAGTTGAGCGAGGCGAGTTCCTTCTCGTGGAAAGTGTGCCCGCCGTTCAGCACCACGTACCGGTCGGGCGCGATCGGGTTCGGCTGAATCATCACCGGAGCGTGGTCGGTCGAAGAATACTTCTTCCCGCCGAAGGCGAGTTCTTCATTCGTCCATTTCATCGGTAACTTCGGCAGCACGCGGGCGATGAGCGAGTTGCTTCCCGGGTCGCCGAACAGGATCAGGTTGCAGCGTTTGATGTCGTCGGGTGTGACTTCCGCGTCGTCCTTCACCGGCAACTCGCCGCGAAAGTAGCGGTGCCACTCGTAGGCAAATCGTTTCAAGTTCGCGTCGGCCCACGTCTGCACTGCGGAATTCCACGGCTTGCCGGTGCCGCGGACGCAGAGGAAGGGTTTCGTGAAGGCGTCGTCGATCGGGCCCTGCAAACCCGGTCGCTTGCCCGTCAATTCAACCGCACCGCGCTCACCTTCGTACGTCCACTTGCCGTCCTTCTTCGCGATGACGGGGGAGGCGATGCCCTTCATCCTTTTCGGAAGCGGAACCTCGATGCCGCCGACTCGGAGTCGCGGTTGCGCAGCTTGAAGTGCGGGTGGAGCGAGCGCGAACCGAGTCACGTTCATCGGTTCCTCGACGTCCACGCTCCCATCCTCGGCGATGCTGGCGTCCAGTTCCGCCCGTGCGTAGTGTTCCCCGAGACCGAGCAGCCCGACCCAGTGGCAGCGGTCGTACTTCAACGTCCACGCGACGAAGCGAACGCGCTTCGGGACGCGATCGAGGCCTTTGTCCGCGAAGACCGCGATGCGGCTCATCTGCGCGGCGTGCGTTTTCGGGTCGATGGTGTGACCCGTGCCCGGCGAGATCAGATTGACCATCGTAAGGCCTTCCTTCTCCATCGCCTTGCCCATGAGTACGTGGGCCTGGAAGAACGCGTCCTTCTCGCCCATGCACGCGATGGCCGGGACCGCACCAGCATTCGCGGCCCAATCCACCGAATCGAGCATGTGCAACGCCTTCTCTTGGTGCGGCGGAAGTTCGCCGACCTTCACGAAGTTCTCGAGCGGCGTGCGGGAGAACTCGCGGGTGTCCACGTAACCGCAGTACGGCCCGAGCGCGACGAAGCGATCCGGATGTTTCAGCCCGAGATGCCAGGTGCCGGACGCACCCATGGACATGCCGCGAAGCACGATGCGGTTGCGGTCGATTTCGTACTGTCGGCAGACGGCTTCGATCGCCTCGAACACGTCGGTCTCGCCGGCCCAGCGGTAGCAGTTTTCCACGCGGCCCAGCGGATGCAGTTCGATGAAGTTCGCATCCGGGGCGAGCTTCGCGGGGCCGTCGCCTTCGTCGAATCGGTTCGCGAAGCGCAGTTCGCTGAGCCCCACGGGTTTGCTGCTGCCGTGAAGCACAACATCCAGTCGCATAGGTTTTTGGGAGTCGTATCCGGCGGGAATAACGAGGCCGAACGGTTGCACGGAGCCGTCGACCGCCGAGACGTACCCGCGGACGAGTTTCCCTTTCCGCCCGGGCCAGATCGGTCGGCCCGCCGCTAGCGCATCGACGCGCTCGAGACCGCGAGCCAACGACTTCTCGATGAGCGCCACATCGGCCGGTTCGAGTTTGGCTTCGTATCGAAGAGCCCAGGCGACACCCTTGTGGAACACCTCCGCATCCGCGACGAGATCGGCGCGTTCCGGTGTCGGCGAAGGCGTGCGCAGTTCGCGAATGCGTTCGCCAAGGCGACGAAGATCGCGTGCAAACTGCTCCGAGTGGCTGGAAGTCAGCCCGGCCGGCGGCTCGGCGGCAAAAACTCCACCGGGAAACAACAAGACCGCGAACAGTGCATAACGCATGGCAGGCCTCGCGTTTCGTCTACCGCTTCTTCAGCACTTCGATGGCCTTGTTCAACACGCGGTCGTCGAAGGGTTTGCTGTCGTCGTAGAGAGGCTTGCCGTCGGCACCCTTCGGGGCCGAGGGAGGCGGAGGCGGGTTCGGCCCCACGAAGTTCGGCTTCCCCGCCACGTACTCCAGTTTGTCCATCTCCAACGCATAACGAAGCCGCTCGGCCTCGGTCGTCGGGACTTCCAGATTCTCGTCCGGCCGCACACCCCATTCCTCCGATTCCTTCGCGTCCGGGTTGCGAGCGCGATGGATGTTCTTGCCGCTCGGCCGCCAGTACGTCTCGGTGGTCAGCTTCACGGCGGCGGTCTTCTCCGGGTTCAAATACAGGAGTTTCTGCACGCTGCCTTTGCCGAAGGAGCGCTCGCCGACGACCACGGCGCGATGGTGGTCTTGGAGTGCCGAGGCGACGATCTCGCTGGCGCTCGCGCTTTGCCGGTTCACGAGCACGGCCATCGGTCTCGGGTTGTCCGGAGTGGGTACGTACCGCGAGGCCTCCTTCTTCGCCGAGAAGGCGCGCTCGCTGCCGTGGCGGTTGCGGGTGGCCACGATCCGCTGGCCGTCGGTGAGGAAGGCATTGGCCACGTCGATGGCTTCATTCAACAGGCCGCCGGGGTTATCGCGCAAGTCGAGGATGAGGCCGCGAGCGCCGCCCGCCGCTTCGATTTCATCCAGTGCCATCCGCAATTCCTTCGTCGTCAGGTCGCTGAAGGAGTCCTTGAGCCGGATCAGGGCGATCTTGTTCTGCGGGTCCGCGAACCATTCCCAGCGCGTCGGATCGTCCTTGCGGCGCGTCGCACCCACTACCGGATGAAGCTCGATGCGCGATCGCGTGAGCGACACGTCGAACTCGGCGGGGATGCGGCCGGCGCGGCGAAACGTCATCGTCACCTTGGTCCCGAGTTCGCCCGTGATCAGTTTCTTAGCGTCGTTGATGGCCCCGCGCTCGGCGTCGAACTTCTCCTGGGCATCGGCGAACTTGTCGGCGATGGGTGCGATCGCGTGGCCGTCGATCTTCACGATGACGTCGTTGGCGATGACGCCGGCCTCGTAGGCGGGGGTGCCGGGCATCGGGTTGCGGACCTTGAGCAGGTGCGTCTCCGCGTCGA
>JAYTUG010000178.1:0-8843 GCA_043744695.1 Gemmataceae bacterium | reverse complement strand
GCTGCCAACGTTGACCAACGCCCTGCGAACCTACACCACCACCGGCACATTGCCCCCGCTGCCGGAGACTGTGAATTCAGCAGGCTGAAGCGTTACCGATAATCGGATCATTGCCAGCGCCGTATTTAGCCGGCGGGAGCGGTTCGATCGGCCTGAGGGTGCCTACTACGGGGCGCTGTACTTTGACCCGTCGACTATTCGGGTGTTCAAACCAGTTGGGGCGGAAGTGCTTCGAGAGGTTTGGCCGAACGAGTTCTCTGCCTTCAGCAACGTCAAGTGGCCTCTCAGTCCAGCGGCTTACCCGGCTTTCGAGAGCCGGTTAATGGGTGTGGAGTTTGCAAGCTCGTCGGGCTCGTGATGGTGGGGATAGCCCGCGAAGGCAATCAAATTGTGACCGACGAAAACCCGCCGTCCACGACGATGTTCTGACCCGTTACGAACGACGACGCCTTCGGCGAAGCCAGCCACACCACCGCGCCGGCGAGTTCGCCCGCCTCGCCGAAGCGGGCCATCGGCGTGTGACCGACGATGGCTTGGCCGCGCTCGGTGTACGTCCCGTCGTCCTTCAACAACATGCGGCGATTCTGTTCCGCCGGGAAGAAGCCGGGCGTGATCGCATTCACCCGCACGCCCTTGGTCGCCCATTCGCGGGCCAGCCACTGCGTGAAGTTGAGAACGGCGGCTTTCGACGCCGAGTACGCCACCACCCGCGACAGCGGCAAGATGGACGAGATCGACGCGATGTTGATGATGCTGCCTTTCTTCTGGGCGAGCATCGTTTCGCCGAAGACTTGACAGGGGAAGAGTGCCCCGCCGTTGAGGTTCAAATCGAAGACGTCTTTCCATCCATCGAACGAGAGTTTGGTGAAGTCGCCCCCGGGCATGACGGTCCCTTCGGGCTTGTTGCCGCCGGCCCCGTTGACCAGAACCGTGACGCTGCCGAACTTTTCGATGACGGCATCACGTGCCCCGGCGAGCGACTCTTTGCTCATGGCATCGGCGGCAACGAACATCGCTTGGCCGCCAGCCGTTTCGATGCGGCGCACGGCCTCCGCTCCGCGCTCAGCGCTACGGCCCATGATAGCGACGCGCGCACCAGCCGCGGCGAGGGCATCGGCCATCGCGCCGCCAAGAACGCCCGTGCCACCGAGCACCACGGCGACTTCTGAGGTAAGGTCGAAAAGGTTAGTCATATCGGTCTCTCCGGCCGCTTGCGGCTTCGCGATGGAGTGATCGCGAAGCCGCGAGCGGCTACTCCACGAACAACGGCTTCAGGTGCCGGTCGAACAGGTTGCCCGTCACGTTGCGGCTGATGCTCGGCTCGCAGCTTTCGAGCATCTTCAAGTAGCGGTCGCCCAGTTGGGCCGCGACCTTGAACCCGACGTGGAGGAGTTGCCGCAAGGAAGGATTGAACGCCTGGTTGGCCGGTTCGTGCCGCAATGCCGCGACGAACTGCTCCGAGGTCCAGGCATTCACAACCGCCTCGCTCGGGAGCTTCGCGGCGTCGATGTCGATCACGCTCGCGTACGGCACGCAGAGTTCGTCCTTCTTCTTGAGTGCGTTCGCGTAAATTTCCTTGGCCAGGTCCAGGCCCGCGTCGCCGGCCTCGGCGAGGCCGATCACTTCCTCCAGCCACGTGGTGCCGGCCGTCTTCAGGTGAAGCCCGGCACCGTGGTCGCGGATTGCCTTCCGCATGATGGGGTAGAGCGAGAACTTGTCGCTGCCGGAATGGACGCTGAGTTTGAGGCTCGAAGGCAGGCCGAACTTGCGAACCGCCAACGCGATGACCGCGAGGTCCTCGCGGAACTCCTTCTCGAACTGCTTCAAGTCGCCGACGTAATCGACCCCCTTGTTGAATCGCCCGGTGAACTTCGGCGCGATCGTCTGCACCGGTACGCCTTCATCCGCGAGCATGGCGAGAATCAACAGCAACTCCGGCGGCGTCTGCGGCGAATCGGTCTCGTCCATCGAGACTTCCGCGATGACGTTCTCGGCACCTTTCGCGGCCGCGATCTTGCGGTAGATCGCGCCGGCGTCCTGCACCGCCTTCAGATACTTCGCGGCGACGCTTTCGATGATCGGCCGGGTAATACCGAAATCGTCGAGCCCGGAGTGCTTCTCGACGAACGCCTTCACGGCACTCGCATCGGCGGGCAGACCGATGGAATCGGCCACATCGATGGTGTAGAAGTCGCAGGCGGCCAAGAACCGATCCACCGTGTCGAGGCGGATGTGATCGGCATCGAAGTGGTAGGCCTTCGTCCAGCCGAGTTCGCGCACGGCGGCATCGGCAGCACTTCGCACGCTGCCCGGTTCCGAGCCAATGATGGTGTGTTCGCGGTTCGACTTATTCCAAACGGGAATCACGTCCACGCCCCGCTCAGCGGCGAGGAGGCACGCCCGAAGCTGCGCCTTCGCCTGATGGGCGAAGCGGTCGCCGACACCGATGGAATACTTGGAAAGTGCGAGCATGAATGCGGGCCTCGGGATGACAGTTTATTGAAGCCCGGGCATACCCTTCTCGGGGCTCGCCAGCTTCTCAGCTTCCACCTTATAGAAGAACTCGATCACCAAGGCCGTGCTGATGGCACCGAACGCGTGCCACAGCCAGTGGCTGCCTTGCGGCAGATACGGCACCGCACGTTCGTCCCAGAGGCGGAAGAACCACGCGATCACGAAGGCCAGCACCCCGGAGACAAACCAGGGAGCGTGGCGGAATCGCGTGCGGATTTGCAGGATCGCGATCGGCAGCACGATCATACTGGCGAGTGCCGCGTAGTTCAGGTTCACGGCCAATTGACGGCTTTTCGGCACGATCAGCGTGAACAGCAACGAACTGATGCCGAGGTAAACGACGATCGCGCCGCCGAGGTAGAGCCAGCCGCGCCGGTGCCACAAGCGAATCGCGATGAACACGGCCCCGGCAAGCGCCAAGAGTTGGATCGGGATCACATCGAGATAGAAGTAGAAGCTGTGCGTTCGCAACCCGTGGTAGAGCGTGCCGCCGATGCCGCCGGCGAGCAGAATCGGAAGGCACGCCATCAGGAATGGGAAGTTCCGGTAGCGGCCGCGAAGTCGAACGAGCCACGCCGCGGCGATGAAGATGAAGAACGATGCCGTCACGGCGTTCCACGGTTCGGCAACGAACGGAGCATCCGCCGCATAGGGATCGCGCGGCGTCTCGGTGTAGCGCGGCCCGCGGTCGTGGAGTTCCGCATTCGCGAACATTGCGAGATCGGCCTCGGCAGCTTCCGAAGTATCGGGCATCTTCACGACCTTGGAATGGCACTTCTGCTCGGCTTCGCTCCAAATCTATTTCTAGGAATTTCGAGTAAATCGGCACAAGTCCTTACTTGGTATAGAATTTACGGAACGAAACAAATCGCTCGGTCAGTCTTGACGCACTGGACGCGATTGCTAAGAAGCACCTACCTTGGATTGATCGGTGCCGGATGGAGTGAAACTGTCGATGTTCGTGCCCTCGAGGAGGCACCGCATCGTTGCGATGTTTGCCGCGATTGGAGAGCCCGAGAAATCCCGAACGCGGTCCGTTCCGATTGGATTTCGGACTGGCAGACGCCGATAGCAAGTGAAATTGGGTCGCCGTCCACTACCCGTACAAGAGGTTTCCCGAATGCCTGGTCGCTCCCTGCTGACCGTGCCGGAGTTTGCCGCGGCCGAGAGCGTTTCGCCGTGGCCCGTCGCCGACTTGCTCCCCCGTCCGTTCATCGTCATGGCCGAAGAAGCGGATGATGCGGAAGAGGAAGACGACGACGACGAAGAAGACGATCTCGAGGACGATATCGAAGACGATGATCTCGACGATGAACTGGACGACGACGAGTTCGACGACGACGACTTCGACGACGACTTCGATGACGACGACGATGAAGACGACGACGAAGAAGAAGAAGACGATGGACCGGCCGAAGCGTGACAGCGGCACTATCGGGACGCGCTTCGGCTCGTCCCGTTTTTCTTGCGCTTCCCCGACTACAATCAAGTAGAGGCCACAAGACGGCTTCGGAATCGGCTCGAAGAGGACGTTGCTCCGTGAAGCCTCACGATCCGGACCCGCATCGGGTTCCCCTCGGTCCTCCTTCGATTCAATCGCGCGTGGCGCGGTTCCTCGGTCGCAACTGGGCCCGGGTGAATTACGCTTACCACATCGAGCCCACGTGGCTCGAAATCAACCGCATCGATCTCGCCATCCGCGATCTCCCGGCGGCCTTCCACGGTACGAAGATCGCTCACCTCTCCGATTTCCACTACGGCAAGCACCTCCCGAAGGGCTACATCGAGAAAGCTCTCGAACGCACGGCGAGCGAGAAGCCCGACCTCATTGCCCTCACGGGCGACTTCGTCGATCGCGGTCGCGATCACGTTGGTGTGGCCGCGAAACTCTTCGGACACCTGCACGCCCCGCTCGGAGTCTTCGCGGTCCTCGGCAACCACGACTTCTCGGTCCACAATGCTCGAGGCGTTCGCCGCTATCCGGGGCTGCATCAATCCATTTCCGACGCGCTCGCCGAGCAGGGTGTGAAGGTGCTCCGCAACGAATCGGTTCGCTTCGCGCGCGGCGGCGACAGCTTGATCGTGGCGGGGGTGGACGATCTCTGGAGCCGGGAGAGCGATCCCGTCGCCGCGCTGGCGGGAACCTGCCCCAACACGCCGCGCATCGTGCTGGCACACAATCCGCAGTCCGTGGAACAGTTCGAGGGCCAGCGCTTCGATCTGCTTCTCAGCGGCCACACGCACGGCGGTCAGGTGAACTGGCCCGGCCTCGGCCGCGTGCTGCTCAGTAAGAATGCAAAACGCTGGGCCGCCGGGCTCTACCCGTACGCGAACGGCCACATTTACGTGAACAAGGGCGTCGGGTTCGGCTGGCAGTTCCGCTTCGGCGTACGCCCCGAGGTCGCGATCTTCACCCTGCAGCCCCATCAGAGTTGACCGGTAATAGTGAGTGACATCATGGACCAAATTAGTTTGGTGACGGGCGGCGGCGGGTTCATCGGCTCGCATTTGGTGGAAGCACTCCTCCAGGCTGGCCGGCGCGTTCGCGTCTTCGACGACTTCAGCACCGGCCTGCGAACTAATTTGGCTCACCTCGATTCGGCGCTTGAAATCGTCGAGGGTTCGCTCACCGATCCGGTCGCCGTGACGCAAGCCGTGGTAGGCGTCCGCGTCGTTTATCATCTCGGCGCGCTCGCCTCGGTGGCGCGGAGCGTCGAGAACCCGATCGCCACTCATGCGGCGTGCGCCACGGGCACTGTGAACCTACTCGATGCCGCGCGGAAAGCCGGCGTTCGCCGAGTGGTCTATGCCGCCAGTTCGAGTGCCTACGGCGGCGCGAGCGGCGAAGGCGGCCAGACCGAGGATCAACCCGTCGCGGCGAAGTCGCCGTATGCCGCCGCCAAGCTCGCCGGCGAACTCTACCTCCAGGCCTTCGCCCACACCTACGGGCTCGAAACCGTTCGCCTCCGCTTCTTCAACATCTTCGGCCCGCGGCAGCGTTCGGATTCGCCGTACTCGGGCGTCATCGCGCTTTTCATTGCCTCGATGAGCGAGGGCCGCATTCCCACCATCCACGGCGACGGCTCGCAATCGCGCGACTTCACGTATGTCGCCAACGCGGTTCAAGCGATGATGAAGGCGGCAGTGGCCCCGGACGTTTCGGGGAACGTCTACAACGTGGGAACTGGGCGCAGCATCACGATTCTTCAACTCGTCGAGGCCCTCAACCGCATCTTCGGATCGAAGCTCGAACCGCATTTCGTCCCCACTCGCGCCGGCGACGTGAAGTATTCCCTCGCCGATATTTCCCGCACCCGCTCCGATCTCGGCTACGATCCCGCGGTGAATTTCGAGGACGGTTTGAAGCGAACCGTGGAGTGGTATCTGAAAAGCGTGGGCAAGGCGTGATACTATAGTTTGAAGCCGAGGAGTAACCGATGTCCGCGACACTTCGCTCGCCGCATTGTCGATTGCCCCCATTTCTGCTCAAATGCCCGCTATGCAATCACCCGATACCCGCTCCGCGGTCGGCGACCTCGCCAAGGATCTCGCCTGGCTCGAGAATCACTGCCGGCAGCAACCGGCCCTCGCAGCCCACGCCGGGCAACTTCGCCTGGCCTCGGCACTCACGCGTAACGTCATCGGGCCGTACCTCGAAGACCAACCTGCGAAGCCGCTGCACATCGCGGTGGTCGGCGGTGCCGGCGCGGGTAAGAGCACAATCGTGAACTTCCTGGCCGGCGCGGTCGTCGCCGAATCCAACCCGCAAGCCGGGTACACGCGCCACCCCACGGCGTTCATTCCCGATGGCCCCGCAAACGACTGGCCGAGCTACCTCGGGTTCCTCGGGCCCCTCGTTCGCATCAGCGAAGTCAAACCCGCGAACGTGGACGAAGACGTCTATCAAGTTCGACGCATTCCTCCCTCAGCGAGCGGTTCCAATCCCCTCGGCGAGTTCGCGATCTGGGATTGCCCAGACATGACGACCTGGGCCTCGGTGGATTACGTCTCGCGGCTGATGGAAGTCGCGGCCCTCGCCGATGCGATCGTCTACGTCGCGTCCGACGAGCGCTACAACGACGAGGTGCCGACGCAGTTTTTGCACCTGCTCATCCGGGCCGGGAAGGCCGTCGTGGTCGTACTCACGAAGATGCGCGAAGCCGAAGCCGACCCGATGATCGAACACTTTCGCTCGGTCATTCTCGGCGGCTTGCCGAAACTGCCCGATGGCTCGACGCCCGCGGTTCCCGTGCTCGCCTTCCCGCAGATGGGCGCGGACGTTCGCAGCGATCCCTCCGGTGCCGGAGCGAAGTACCGCGTGCCGTTGTTGAACCAGATTCTGGTGCAGTGCGAATCGAGCGCGGCGGCTCGCAAGCGCACCGCGACCAACGCCGCGAAGTACCTCAGCACGGCGGGTGAGGGATTGCTCGAAGTCGCTCGCCGCGACCTCGGGGAATACGACGCCTGGAAGGCCGCAGTCTCTTCGGGAAAGGCCGCGTACGAGGAACGCTATCGCCGCGAGTATTTGTCCGGCGAACAGTTCCGCCGCTTCGATCGCTATCGCGAACGGCTCGTGGAACTGCTCGAACTTCCCGGCGCGGGCCGCATGTACGGCAACGTCATGTGGGTGCTCCGCATGCCCTACCGCTTCACGCGAAACTACGTCCTCGGGATGCTCGTACGGCCCAACGTACTCAACCTCGGCGAACAAACCGTGCTCGCCTCGGCACTCACGGGCTGGCTCGATGGCCTCCAAGCGGAAGCCCTCAGGCGAGCCCCGACCTCGGCAATCTGGAAGACGATCGCTCACGGCTTCGACGCCGGGCTCGGCGCCCAAGTCCGCGATCGCTTCCAACAAGAGTTTCGTACTTTCGAACTGAAGGAAACCGACGAATTGGAACACGCCGGTCAGCAAATGGTGGATCGCGTCGAGAAGCACCCGATGTTCCTCGGCACACTTCGCGTCGTGAAGGTCGTTGCCGATGTATTCGTTGTCCTCCTCGTCTTCTACTACACGTGGTTCCCCAGTTGGTATCACCTGTTGCTGATTCCGCTGGGCGTCTCGGTCACGCATCAGGTCGCGGAACTGCTCGCTCGGGGTGCCGCCGAGGCGACGCGAGCGCGGGTTCGGCATCAGCGCGAAGCGCTGGTCGCCTCGACCCTCACCGATCCACTCGCGTCGTGGTTGGCGGAATGGCCCGCAACCGGAGACAGCTCCTTCGAGCGCCTGCAGCAGGTGCTGCGGCAGGTGCCCGCGCTCATCCGCCAACTCGAAGAGCGGGTGATGGCAAAGGCAGGTGGAAGTTGACCGCCGAGTCGCAACCCGAACCGCTGTTGCGAACGCTCGCACCCCTGCTCCGCGGGCTGGATCGCCGGCTTCGCACGGGGCTCGACGCCCGCCGGCGCTTCCCGCTCACCATGCTCCAGCGGGCCGAACTCGAAGGCCTCGCCAACGACCTCGCACGCCACGCCGATACCCTCGACGTCGAGAAGCCGTTGCTCGTCATCATGCTCATGGGCGGCACCGGCGTTGGGAAGTCCACGCTGCTCAACGCCCTCGCCGGCTCGCCGATCGCGCAATCGTCTTTCACTCGCCCCACGACTCGCGATCCCGTCGTCTACTTCCACCAATCCGTTCGTTCGGAGCGGCTCGACCCCGCCCTTCGCCTCTGCCGCCTGGCGCAACACGACCGCCCCGGTCTCGAACAAAAGATCATCGTCGACACGCCGGACATCGACTCGAACGACGTGGCCAACCGGGAGAAGTTGCTCGCGCTCCTGCCCATCGCCGACGTCGTGCTTTACGTCGGTTCGCAGGAAAAATACCACGACCGCATCGGGTGGGATCTGTTCAAGGAACAGCGGCAACGGCGGGCCTTCGCGTTCGTACTCAACAAGTGGGATCGCTGCCTGACGGGTGAATCGGGCCTGCGGCCAGACGTAGACTTGCTCGCGGACTTGAAGTCCGAAGGCTTCCCGAACCCGCTCCTGTTTCGCACCAACGCTCAGGCCTGGCTCGATTCGCCGGGCCGAGTGCCCGCGAATCTTCCCGAAGGCGAGCAGTTCGAACTGCTCAAGAACTGGCTCGAACTCGGCATCACGCGGCTCGAAATCGAGGCCGTGAAGGCGCGCGGCGTCGGGCAGTTGCTTTCGCAACTCGCACGGGTGGCGGAAACGACGCGACCGCCGGATCTCAGCGCCGAGGCCGAAAGGGTGAAGGCGGCGTGGAGTGGCGTACTCGTCGAGGAAGCCGGAGTGCAGACCGAGGTGATGGTCGGCACGCTCGAACCGTACCGCACCGAGATCGAACACCACTTCAGCGTGGTGGG
>JAYTUG010000177.1:0-8875 GCA_043744695.1 Gemmataceae bacterium | reverse complement strand
GGCTCCGATGCGAGCCGGAAGCGTTAGCGACGGTGAATTTCCACTCCGGCGCTAACGATCATAAATTCCGTCGCTTACGCTTCCGGCTCCTGAAAACGTCAATCTCTCAATCGAACTCCAAGAATCGTTGTCACACCCGAAATGCTCAGATCGCGTACTCGGTTTCGTAGATCTTGGCGGATTTGGGAGTGACGAACACGTTCTCGCCGGGCTTCAGATCGAGCGCCCGATACCGCTCCAGCGTGAGGTCCACGTTGATCATCAGGCCGAAGTCTTCGGCCAGCAGACGAACCTTCACGATGGAACCCGCGGGGTTGATGTGCAGGACTTCACCCACCATGCAGTTGCGCTGTGCCGAACGCGAGATGTCCAGTTCGTGCGGGCGGATGTAAGCATCGGCGTGGCCATCCGCCGTCGGCTTGAGCATGCGCGTCGGCAACTCGACTTGCCCCTTTTCGCCGAACAGCGCCCGGCCACCCTCGACTCGCACGGGCAACTTGTTCACGTTGCCGAGGAAGTCCATCACAAAGGCGTTCGCGGGATGTTCGAACACTTCGATCGGCGTGCCGTGCTGTTCCACCCGGCCCTGATTCATGACCACCACGCGATCCGCGACTTCAAAGGCTTCTTCCTGATCGTGCGTCACGAAGATGCTGGTGACGTGATAGGTGTCGTGGAAGCGGCGAAGCCAGGTGCGAAGTTCGACCCGTACTTTGGCATCCAGCGCTCCGAAGGGTTCGTCCAGGAGCAGTACCTTGGGCTTGGGTGCCAGCGCCCGAGCCAGGGCGATGCGCTGCTTCTGCCCGCCGGAGAGAGCCGCCGGGTGCTGCTGGGCTTTTTCTTCCAAACGCACGAGCTTGAGCAGTTCCATGACGCGGTCGCGGATTTCCTTCTCGGGCTTGCGACGAACGCGGAGGCCGAAGGCCACGTTCTCGAAGACGGTCATGTGGCGAAAGAGTGCATAATGCTGGAAGACGAACCCGACGTGCCGATCCTTCGCGGATTGGTGCGTGACGTCGTCGGCTTCGTAATGAACGGTGCCGGAGTCGGGAACTTCGAGGCCGGCGATGATGCGGAGCAGGGTGGTCTTGCCAGAACCGGACGGCCCGAGCAGCGCGACGAGCTTCCCGGCCGGGCACTCGACCGAGACGCGATCGAGCGCGGTGAAGGCTCCGAACCGCTTCGTGACGTTACTGGCCGTGATGCTCATGCGAATCCCGAGCGCGCGGAAAAGAAGCCGCACTACATTGTGGACGGAACCGGCTCGTCGAACTCACGGCTGGACAGGGAGGAGTGTATCTCCTCGGGAGTTACGAGAATCAGAAAGCTCAGTTCATTCAGGGTATCTTCCGGAAGCTCGTAGAGCGTCGGCCACACTTCCCGATGTCGCATGGACTTGGTCTGTCCGCGAAAATTCGGGTCGATGACGCGAATGCGGACGGAATACGGCGTGTGACGGTAAATCTGGATCCGTGCGTGAGGATTTGCTTCTGAGTACGCAACCAATTGGTCCGCGAACGTTTGCAGTGTGGGATCCGTCTCGCCCATGATTTCGATGGACATCTCAAAGCCTCTTGTCGATGCAGTCCCAGATTCGTGCGACCGAAGCGAGGAACGATTCCGCGTCGTCGGCCGGCCGAGGAGCGGGGTCGTATCGCCAGTCCGTCCCCCACTCCTGCACCACCAAGAACGACTCGACAACATTCTTCGGAAACCCCGTTCCACCAAGCCTCAAGTATGCTGCACGAAGTCGATCGAAGTTGTGAGCACCACTGCCGTGGAACTCTTTGAGGACTTCCGGTTTTCTGGTGGATGTCGCTTGAACGATAATCAATGCCTTCAGCATACACTCGACCGTGTAGCCAGCAAGATACATCGAACCGGTCGTGTGGTCGGTCGCGTGATCGACAGCCAACAACGCCCTCGCGTCGTCCAATCGTCGACGGGCTGCGATGTAGAATCGCTTTGCGTCTTTATCGCGAGGTACGCTCATCGATCAATCCCCGCGCAACTTCAAGCTGAACTGCACGAGCTTCTCGCGAACTTCGGTGAGCGAGGTCTGGCCGAAGTTCTTCGCTTCGAGCAGTTCGTCCGCGGTGCGCTGGCAAAGTTCGCCGAAGGTGCCGATCGCGAGTCGGTTCATGCACTTCCGGGCGCGAACCGAGAGGTTCAAATCGCTGACCGGCTTGCTGAGAACGGCCTGCTCTTCGGGGCTGAGGTTCTGCTGCGGGCGGTAGCGGAATTCGTACTGCTGGCCCTGTTCCAACGACTGCCCGATGCGGAGTTGCTTGGCGTTCATGATCGCGCGAACCTCTTCGAGCGAGGTCTCGCCGAAGTTCTTGCTCGCCAGCAACTGGGGCTCGGTGGCGCGGGTGAGGTCGCCGAGCGTGCGGATGTTCATCCGCTTCAAGCAGTTTCGGCTGCGAACCGAGAGTTCGAAGTCCGTGATCGGCACCTCCATCACCTGACGGAACTGCGTGGTGATCTGCTCCTCTTCGGGGCTGTAATACATCGAGATCGAGGCTTCCGCGTCGCGGACGAAGAGCTTGGCGCGTTCGTCGTTGGGGTCGGCCTTCGCGAGCCGGCGATAGCACTCGGCGGCCTTATCGTAGAGTTCGTTGTCTTCGTAGAGCACGCCGAGGTTGTTCAGAACGCCTTTGCCGATCGGCGGATACTTCAGGCAGCGCTCGTAGTAACCGATCGACTCGTGATCGTTCCCTTGAAGGTCGTTGAGGAACCCGAGGCGGAAGAGCGCGCCGGCGTGTCGGGGTTCGAGTTCGACGGATCGCTCGTAGTGCTTCGCGGCGCGGGGGGAATCGCCTTCCGCCTCGGCGATGCCGCCTTCCTGGAAGTAGAACTCGGCGTTGTGAGCCGCCGCGTCTTTAAGTTTGACGAGAATCGCTTTCGCTTCCCCGAGTTGGCCCTGAAGGCGGAGAACGCCAGCCCGTTGGAGTTGAACCTGTTGGGCGGCGTAGCCCGATTTCTCGGCCTTATCGAACGAGCCCATCGCCTCCTTGTACTCGTGGCGATTGACGTGCGCCTGGCCGAGGTAGAAGGCGGCGAGCGGTCCTTCGGACTTCTCGAGGTTCTCGACGGCCGAGCCCATTTGGCCCAAGAAGTAGTGGGCGATGCCGAGCTTCAAATGGATTTTCTTTTGCTGGGGAGCGGCGGCAACGGCGAGCCGCTTGTTGAGAATGTCGAGGATGTCGCGAAGGTTGCGAAGCTGAGGCCCACCCTGGGCCAGACCTTCGCGAAGCTTCGAGACCATACCGCCTTCGAAATCTTCGCGTTCGACCAACAGCGCGCGCAGATCGACTAACGTTTCCGTCACGGTGAACCTCAGTCTCGTAGTCCGGGCCTTGCCGCGCGTCGGCCGATCGCGCGAGAGCCGGGTATCAAAATGCGGGCCGAAGGATGAAGTTATAGCGAGGAGCGTGCAGTGGTGGCAAGAGCGCCCGGAACGTGGGTGCGCTCATTGGGACCTATCGACCTTCCGCCGGAAGAATCGACCAGCGAATTCCCGCACACCTTGGATCTCGACACCGACTACTTGATCTCAACTGTCTCAATCATCGTGTAGTATTCCAAGATTCGGCTCTTGCCCTCAGGCGTGTAGCGTGCTTTGGCCCATACTCGCCACTTCCCTTTTTCAAGGTCGATGTGCTTAGCCACGAGCTTGCCGTCTTTAAGGTCGCCCCACTGGCCGTCTTGGGTCTTCAACTTCCCAGCAGAAACATGCTCTCCGCCTGCGAAGGGCGCTACATAAAATTCGATTTCGACGAACTTGAATCCTGGATTTACCGTCATCGATCCCTGGACTTCGATCCCGGACTTCACAACCTTGGGATACTCCTTGGCCCACTTTGCACTTCCTGGCTCCTTCGATTCTTGTGCATGAAGTGACACTGCACAGAGTACGATTGTGAGTGAGACGCCGAAAAAAGAAAAGAGTTGCGACACGGTAAATCTCCGTAATGTACTGATGGCAAATAGGATCAGTCGAGGTTGATCACCTCGCCACCGGATGGTGTCACAGCTCCCCAAAACACCGACGGGGCAATATTGGGGCTTAATGTCCGAACGCTTCCGTCGCTCATGGCCACAAGCATTCCACTGGCGTGTGGAGTCTGAGGCATCCTGGGATCGCAAATGTCGGACCCGGGCTTCGCGACACTTTCTGAATCGCGGGCAACCTTCGGCCGAACTTGGAATGTCGTGCCTGCAAGGCTTCCCTGCGTTTGCCCAGGCAAGGCGTCCGTAACGGGATATGCATCCGTCAGTGGCCAGGAGTCGGGCAGGAAACCGCTATCCGCAAAAGTACTCCGCCTCGCATTGGGAGCGACGATGAATCCACTCATCAGGTAAAGAAACGCCGTTTCATCGCATTTTGAATAGTGCTCGGCAAATGCGATTGTCTGGCTCATCCCATCGTGGAAAGTCGTATTTAAGGTTGGATATCCGTGAAAAACTTGGGCGTTCGCCGGGTAGCTACAGACATCCGGAACCTGGACGCGGCTGTTCTCAAAAGAGGGATCCGCCGGACTGATAAACAGCTTGATCTTCAGATTCTCATGATTTGGATCTCGAAGATAGTTGATGTAATCGGCTCCGCCGTCCACATAAGCGAGAAGGGCCCAGTAGACCGATGACATCCCGTTCGCGTTCAAACGGTTGCCGCCGTGAACGGGAAGTTTGTCTTGGTTTGCCGTAGCAAAACTGTGGGTAGCCAAAGCAATATTCTTGAGATTGCTCTGGCTCTGCAGGCGAGTCGCTGCCTCTCGGACTTTTTGGGTTGCCGGAAGCAGCAACCCGAGAAGTATGGCCAGGATTGCGATCACGAGGATCACTTCGAGCAGCGACAGCCCGAATCTCAGATTCGACTTCATGATCTTGCCTCGCTACAACCGAATGCGAACTACTTGATTTCAACGTTGAAGATCATCGATTGGATTGCGGTTTGATTCGGAGGTGCCGCAGCGTCTTGATAGATCACAGCGAGCCAGACTGAGTATTTCCCCTTCGGGATTGGGCTGATTGTTGCCGCGACGATGTTGTTGTTCACGAGCGCTCCAATCTGTCCGTTCCGAATGTTCATCGCTACGGCAGTCGCCATTCCACCACCTTGGGGTACGTAGTAGAAGAGCCCGCCGGTAGGCGAGAATCCTGGGTTGGTCGTATAGGTACCCATCGCGTTGATAGCACCCGTCGTTGCGGGAGGCACTGCGTCTGTCGCCGACGGGTACATTCCAGCCCAGGCGACCGTGCCTGCCAAGGGCGCAATTCCTCCACCCCCCGGCATGATGATTCCTCCGCCCCCCGGTGGGGGTGGTGGAGGAGGCGGAGGGCACATTTGAGAAAAACCCCGGCTAGGGGACAGTGCAGTGACCAACAATGTCACGACGAGTGCGATGGTTTTCATGGCTGCTCCGGTTGATCGGGTAAAACTCACGAGATGATACCCCCCCCGTCTCCTCGAATGACAAGATGAAAATTCTATCTTTCTCTTACTTTTAGCCGGAAATGTCGTCTTCTTCCAGCTCAAAAAGGTTGAGCCGCTTTGGCTCCCTAATTCCCGAAGCACGGGTGCGTTTACATGGTTTGCGCGCCCCGTGCATTGCAGTCGAATTGTCGAGGTCCGCACTGAAAGAACTTACTGTCCTCACGGAGACCGAGGCCAAGCAGCGGTTTACGTCAAGACAAACCAGGATATCGACTTCCGCCATCCAAGTGACATCGCCGATATTGCGATTCGCAAACCATGTAACGCACCCCCGAAGCACCCCCCACTCTTCTTGCACTTGACCCTTGCGGTGCTCGCGCTTTACGATCTCGCCCCAGCCCAATTTATGTAGAGCAAGTTCCAGCTTGCTCGAAAAGCCACACGCACGGATGCGGAGCATCATGCCGACGATCAACAAGCCTTTCTTGCTCAAGCTGCTCGTCGTCGTGCTCGCTCTGGCCGGGCTTCTGGCCGGCGCTCACACCTTGCAAGCGCGGCGCATACCGAACGCACTCAAGCGGCAGTCCGAGCGCTGCGCGGACGCCGACAAGAACGATGCCGCGATCCACTACCTTCGGCAGTATTTAGAGTTCGAACCGGACGATGCCGATGCGATGGAGAAGCTCGCGAACTTCCTCCGCCTCCGCGACCCGTCTTATCGCGGCTACATCGATTTCGTGTTCATGAACGAGAAGGAGTCGATGTTCAGCCCCCATCCGGGGCCGTACAGGCGGCGCGTCGCCGTCTCGGCAAGCGTCCCGGATTCCGTGGAACAAAGTCTCGATCATCTTGCGTCTGGAGTTCATTAGCGTTCAGTCTCGACGGCGCGTGCCTTGCCGCCGCGCATCTTTTTTCGAGTTCAAATTACTGGTTGCGACCGCGCCCTCCTACGGGTAGAGTAACTGAACTGCCTACAACCCGGCCCCACGGGGCTGGGCTCGCCATTCAGACTCCCACTGGAGACCGGTCATGCTCGTAGTTCCCGGTGCTGCTTCAAACGATACCTGCGATGGCGTCACTCGGCGCGACCTGCTACGGGTCGGCGGGTCCGGGATTCTCGGCCTGAATCTGGCCCAGATGTTCGCGCTCCAGTCGGCTTCCGCCAATACCAAAGCCGCTGAGGCACCCGCCGGTGGGCCGGGCTTCGGCAAAGCCAAGAGCGTCATCTTCATCTACCTTCAAGGCGGCCCCAGCCACCTCGATCTGTGGGATCCCAAGGACAACGTGCCGGATAAGGTGAAGAGCGTCTTCAAGGCGATCCCGACGAAGCTCAACGGCGTGCAGGTCATGGAGACGCTGCCGAAGATCGCGCAAGTGCTGGACAAGACGACGCTGATCCGCTCGATGAGCTATACGCCCAATGGCCTGTTCAACCACACGGCCGCGATTTATCAGATGCACACCGGTTACACCACGGACAAGGTGAGCCCCTCGGGCCAATTGGAGCCCCCGAGCCCGAAGGACTTCCCGACGCTCGGTTCAAACATTATCAAGTTGAAGCCGCCGACGGTGCCGATGCTGCCGTTCGTCATGATGCCTCGGCCACTGCAGGAATCGAACGTGGTGGGCAAGGGCGGCAGCGCCGGGTTCCTCGGCAAGGGCTACGATCCGTATCTGCTCTACCCAGCTGGCGACGACATGGACCTCGCCAAGATGGAGCGCGTTCGCACCGACGATCTCAAAATTCGCGACGAACTCACCGCGAGCCGCATGGAGCGGCGGGCCACACTCCGCGACACTATCGCCAAGGGCATGCCGGACATCGAGGACGCGGTCGCCAAGCACGACTTGGACGAATACTACGGCAAGGCACTCGGGCTCGTGGTGAGTGGCCGTGCGAAGAATGCCTTCGACCTGAGCCAGGAGAAGCCCGAGGTTCGCGAACGGTACGGCAAGAACACGTTCGGCCAGTGCTGCTTGTTGGCTCGCCGGCTGGTGGAAGCCGGCACGCGGTTCGTCGAAGTGGTGTGGCCGAAGGTGGCGAATAGCGACAACCATTCGTGGGATGTCCACACGGGCCTTTCGACCCGCATGAAGACGCAGTCCGCACCGATGCTCGATTCCGGCGTCTCGGCGTTGATCGAAGACCTCGATCAACGCGGGCTCCTGAAGGACACGCTCGTGGTCTGCGTCGGCGAGTTCGGCCGCAGTCCGCAACGCGGCGTCAGCACTTCCGGCAACCAGAACAACGACGACGGTCGCGATCACTGGCCATATTGCTACACGGCTCTCGCGGCTGGTGCCGGTGTGAAGCGCGGCTTCGTGTACGGCAAGTCGGACAAGACCGGATCCGCTCCCGTCGAGAACCCCGTTCACCCGACGGAACTGCTCGCCACGATTTACCACTCGGTCGGCATCAAGCCCGACACGATTGTGTACAACCACTTGAACCAGCCGCGCGAATTGGTGAAGGGCGAAGTGGTCAGCGGCATCCTGGGATAAGCCGGTGATCGGATGAAACGCAACGGCCCACCCGCGAAAGCGGGTGGGCCTTTTTTTGTCGGTGGCATGCCGTTTGAAATCAGGGCAGATAGCGAAATGCTCGCGCCAACCGTCGCAGTGTTTCCTTATCGGCGAGGCTCTGGCTGGCCGATCGGATCTCCGCGTGCCCTGCGTCTTCCGGTGTTGGTGCCGGAACGACTTCCAAACCCAATCTGCGAATTTCCGATGCCGTGACAGCAGCAATCTTCGATCCATTTGCAGGATCGCCGAGTCTTGCCATGATGGCATCGGGACTCGTCGTGCCAGCCCGACTCACAGAAACCCCGGTCTCATTGGGTCGAAGGCGGAAATTGATGCTTGAGATGCGGCCATCGGGCGGCGCCTGCCATGATGGTCCACCGGGGATGTGCCGAAGTATGACCTCATCATCCGCGATCATGCTTCCCCCGCGAAGACGGCCGCGATCTCGCCCAAGGAAGGCAGGAAGCCGAGTGCGACGGCCTCACGCCCTGACGGGAACGACTCTTCTCGCATGACTCCCGTTGCTTTCTCGATGTGCAGAAGCCCGATCGAGCCATCGGGGTTCAGTTCCAGTTCCCGCTCGAATCGCTCGTCTTCCCATTCGATTTGTACCCCACCGACTCGGGTGGGAAACACCCTCACTCCCCGATCGACATCCTTCACCCGTTCGATCGCCTCGAAGTAGGTGATGAAATCTTTTGCCCATGCAACCACTCCTGGGTCTGTGGGGTCTGCCCCATAGCCGTCCCAACCCGTCTTGAGTGCCAGCATCGCGTCGAGTTGTTCGAATGGAGTCGCCATGTCGTGCCTCGTGGTCTTGCGTCGATTATAGCCGGACGAACCCCCGCGGTTCAATTCGATACCCTCGCCCGGGTGTGCCTCCCGAAGTAGGCAGTTCATTTATGGAACGAA
>JAYTUG010000176.1:0-8923 GCA_043744695.1 Gemmataceae bacterium | reverse complement strand
GGGCCGCTGCGGGTGTCGCTCGGGGTGAGGGCACCGCGGACGAACGCGATGCCGCCGAGGGTCGCTCCTAGTACGAGGCCCATGAGCAGTTCGCGCTTGAGCACGCGCTTCCAATCGCGCGGCTTGACGAACCCGAGGGCGAGCGACCGGGTGACCAACGTCGCGGCTTGCGAACCCGAGTTGCCGCCGGTCGAGAGGCAAAGTGGGACGAAGAGTGCGAGAACCACAACGGAAGCGATCGCATCTTCGAAGTGTTCCATCACAGTGAAAGTTGCGAGTTCCGCGACGAACAGGAGCGAGAGCCAGAAGGCCCGGCTCCGCCACACCTTCACGAAGCTCGCCTTGAGGTAATCGCCCTCGATGGGCTCGACACCCGCTTGTCGCTGCAAGTCTTCCGTGGCTTCCTGCTGCACGATGTCGAGCACGTCGTCGTGGGTCACGATGCCGAGCAAGCCGAAGCGATCGTCGACCACCGGCACGGCGATGAAGTCGTACCGCGTGAACAACTGCGCCAGGGTTTCTTGATCCTCGTTGAACCGGAGAGCGACGACCTCGCTCTCCATGATGTCGCGGATCAGGGCGTGGCGCGGCGCGAGGATGAGATCGCGGAGCGAAACGACTCCGAGCAGCCGCCGGGGGGCGAGGCTGCCGTCGGCGCGACGGGCGGCTTCATCCAACACGTAGATGTAGTAAATGGTTTCGCGGTCCGGGGCTTGCTGGCGGAGTTGATCGATGGCCTCGGCGGCGGTGAGCGTGCCCGCGAGCCACGCATAATCCGTCGTCATCTTCGCGCCGACCGTGTTCTCCCCGTACTGCCCGAGCGTCGCGATGTCGCGCCGGTCGGCTTCATCCACCAATCGCATCAGCGATTCGGCCACGTTCGGCGGCAGGCGGCGCAGCAAATCCACGCGGTCGTCGTGGGACATCTTGCCGAGCAACTGGCCCACCTGCGGCCGAGCCTTCTCCGCCATCTCTTCCTGACGGCTCTTGGGGAGGTATTCGAAAATCGAAGCCTGCGAGCGAATGTCCGCGTTGCTGATGACCTCCCAAACTTGCTCGGGCGTGAAGGCATCGTCCAGCGCCTCGGCCATCGTGGCCGGGTGCAGGCTCTCGCAAAATTCGCGCAGGCCCGCGGCGTTCTGCTCGCGGAGCATGCCCTGAATTTCGAGTGTGAACAGCGGATGCGGCATGGAACGTCTACTGGGGAATCCGGGACGCGAAGTTCGTTCACTCCACGAAGATGAACTCTTTCGCATTGAATAGAACGTGCGCGAAATCCGCCCAGGCCTTCGGGTGATCCGGCTTGCCGTACTCCTTCGACACCTCCTCGATGAACGCGACCCCGACGGTCACTTTCCCCGGTGAAGATGTGCCGAACGCCGCGACGAACATTTTCTCGACGCGTTCTTCGGCCGAGCCCGGAGTCGCGAGTATCTGCTTGGCCCAGAGGTCCGCTTGTTGCAGCACGAACGGGTTGTTCAACATCGCGAGCGCTTGCGCCGGCACGTTGGACACGGTGCGACGCCCGATCGTAGTGAACGGCGTGGGGAAGTCGAAGGCCACGAACATCGGGCTCAAAAAGTTTCGCCGCACCTGGAGGTAGATGCTGCGCCGGCCGTTGCCGTCCAACGGGCCGGATGCGGGGCGGCCGCGGCCCACGGAGTGTTCCGTGAGGTAGGGGAGAATGCCGGGGCCTTCCATCGTGCGGTCGAGGCGGCCGGAGACGGCGAGCATCGCATCGCGGATCGCCTCGGCTTCGAGTCGCCGGACGTTCTGACGGTGGAGCAGTTTGTTCTGCGGGTCGGCAGTCGCAGCCTTCGCCGCCTGCTCGGCCGGGGTCTGCGAAGACTGCTGATACGCAGCGGAAAGCAGGATCAGTCGGTGCATCTGCTTCAAGGACCAACCGCGGGCCACGAACTCGCTCGCCAGCCAATCGAGCAGTTCCGGGTGCGTCGGCCGCTGGCCTTGGTAACCGAAGTCGTCCGGGGAGCGGACGATTCCTTCCCCAAAGTGATGCTGCCAAAGTCGGTTCACTATCACTCGCGCGGTGAGTGGGTTGGCGGGATCGACCACGCGAGCGGCGAGTTCGAGGCGACCGCTGCCGGCGCTGGTGTAGGCCGGGGAATTGAACGCTTCCAAAAAGGCCCGCGGAGCCTCGATGCCGGGCGTCTTGTGGTTGCCTCGAATGAAGACCTTCTCGTTGCGGCCCGTGCCGTCCCGCATCGCCGGAGCGCGATGAGCGTCGGGCAACTTCGCTTCCAGTTCGCGAATCTGGGCGACCACCTTTTTGTCGTCGTCGATGCCGGGTTCCCAAAGTGCGACTTTGGGAGAAAGATCGGTGGGCGGGTGCGTGTCGGAGTGCCACGCTTCGCCGACCGCGAAATAACCGGGGCCGTCGTCGAGCAGTTCGAGGTACGCGGGTTGGCCCTTCCACATGCGGAGGTCGAAGCCGATCCAGCGGAGTTCTTCGCCGTGGTTCACGGGTTGTGCGAGCCCGCCGTAGATCGGGGCCTGAATCAGTTGCAACCCATTGAGTACGAGGCGCGCCTTGGCATCGCGGCCGGCCGCCCGCACGAGCAGGAAGTTCTTGTCGATGACGAACGTCGGCGAACGCAGGGCACCGGAGAGCTTTCGCGCCTCGCGGGCCGTGTTCGGGTAGCCGCTGCTGGCTTCGGGGCGAAGGGCGAGCCCGGACGCATCCCAGCGCTTCCGCCAGCCTTCGCCGAAGGCTTCGAAGGCAACCGCTTTCTCGCGCCACGCGGCCATTGCCGGGTTCACCGGCGCGTCGAGTGTTTTTCTCTCGACCGCAAGTGACTTCTTCAACTCCGCGATCTCATCGAGCAGCTTCACCGCATTGTCCGGGTCCGTCACGTCCGCTCGCTGGAAGCGCGAACTCGCAATCACGCCGAAGAGCGCGTAGTAGTCCTTGGTGGCGATTGGGTCGAACTTGTGGTCGTGGCACCGAGCGCAGGCGAGCGTGAGTCCGAGTATCGATTTGCCGAAGACATCGATCTGGTTATCGGTGCGGTCCGCGTAGTCGCCGCGCGAATCGACGGGCGAGTGCTTGGCTTCGCCGAGCCACCAGAAGCCGGTCGCGGTTAGGGCTTCGTTCGAGCCGTCCTTCGGATTGCGTCTCGGCTTCTCGATGAGGTCGCCGGCCAGGTGTTCGGTGAGAAGTTGGTTGTAAGGCACGTCCGCATTGAACGCGCGGATCGCGTAATCGCGGTACCGCCAGGCCTCCGCGATCTCGAAGTCGAACTCGTGCCCGTGCGTCTCGGCATAGCGGACGAGGTCGAGCCAGTGCCGGCCCCAGCGCTCACCGTAATGCGGCGAGGCGAGCAGCTTGTCGATCAATTTCGCGTAAGCGTCGGGCGACTTGTTCGCTTCGAACTCGGCAATCTCCGCAGCGGTGGGCGGCAGGCCGATCACGTCGAAATAAAGGCGTCGAATCAGGACGCGCTTCTCGGCGGGCGTTGAGAACGTGAGACCCGCCGGCTCCAACTTCGCCATCAGGAACGCGTCGATCGGATTCTTGAAATTGGCGAATGACGGCACCTCGGGTCGGCGAATGGGCTGGAACGACCAGTGCGCTTTCGCGCGGGCTTGAAGGTCGAACTTCTCGGCGGGGCCAGCCTGCGCCACGACTCCGCCCGCGGGCCACGGCGCGCCGCCCTTCACCCACGCCGTAAGGACCGCGATCTCTTCGTCCTTCATCTTGCCCTTCTTGGGCATCTTGATCTCGCCGTCGAAGCGGATGGCCCGAACGATCGCGCTTTTCTCCGGGTCGCCGGGCTTGAGCGAAGGACCATTCTCGCCGCCCTTGAGCATCGCGGCGCGCGAATCGAGCCGCAGGTCCGCCTTCTGCTTCTCCTGGCCGTGGCACCCGATGCAGTTGGCGATGAGGATGGGCCGGACTTTCTTCTCGAAGAATTCGTCGTCGATCGGCGGATCGGCGGCGCGAAGCGGCGTGGC
Source organism: Gemmataceae bacterium (assembly GCA_043744695.1). GTDB lineage: Bacteria > Planctomycetota > Planctomycetia > Gemmatales > Gemmataceae > Urbifossiella. Next base: position 4,951 of record JAYTUG010000176.1, on the reverse strand, counting down.
GAACGAGGTGCCGAGGAAGAGCGCGAACGCGAACGAAAATCGCATGAGGAAGGCTCGGGTAGGCGGGACTGAACGGACAAATCTATCTTCGCCGAGCGAGGTCCGAGGTTCAAGCCCGCGATTGTCGAGTGTGGGCCGCGTCGTACTCGAATGTGGGCCATTACCCCGATTTCCACTTCGACTATTTTTCGGAAGGAACCCTTGCTATGGTTCGCGGGCTTAATAGCCCATTGGGCGGTACACGGGAGGTGTCGGATGCGGCGAGCACCGGCATGGTTGGTAGCAATCGGCATCCTCATCGGATGGCTCGCGGAACCCACGGCCGCACGCGCGGCGAGCGTGTGGGTCACGCTGGCCGCCGGACTACCGGGGGCGGAAACCCCCGCGTCCACTTCGGATTTCTTCTTCGACAATCCGCACGCACCGAACATCGCGGTGACGGAACTCTCCGGCGGCCTGACGGCCGAGGCCACGACCGGCGGCGGCAGTTCCTTCTTCGGCGGAGTCGGCACGCCGGTGCTGCTCAACCTCGCGGATGGTTCCGCTTACCTGGCCAGCGGCAGCGCACCGCTCGGAGCCAAGACGGCCGGCGGCACACCGGCGAGCACGGCCCCGAGTGCCGGAGGCAACGTTCCTTCCAATGCCGCACTGTTCGGCGTCAAGCTCGCGGAGCCCAACAACGGCTCGCGAACGCTCACGGCCACCGTCACCGATTCTTCAGGCAATAAACTCGGGACCGGTTCGATCGACGTTCCCGATGGCGGCTGGTGGGTGCTCGGCCTCACGCCGAGCGTTCCCCTCCCCGACCCCGGCCCACTCGATCCACCGCCGATCGACAACCCACCTCCCGTCGATCCGGTTCCGGGAACGACGCCGCCAGTCACGACGGGTGGAGGTGGCCCGGTGGCGACTCCGGAACCGGCCACGCTGCTGATGGCCGCAATCGGCGGAGCCGCGATCCACGCCTGGCGTCGCCGCCCCAAGACGGCCTCGACCTAAGAATGCCCAGCCCAGCCACGACCCGCCGCAACACAGGTTTCGACCTGTGTTCGGCTATTTCCTCGATGGATGGAACCTCACATGGGTTTGACGTTCGCCAGCTTGCTCCTCGCCGTCGCGATGGCCGAACCGGTCGCGACCCCCGATGAAGCGACTTTTCTCATTCCCTCAGCTCGCGCCGGCAACTCCGATCTCTTCCTCGTCGATCCCTTCAAGGGCGATGCCAAGAACATCACCAAGTCCGAGCAAGCCGAGGAACTTTATCCAGCTTGGAGCCCGGACGGGAAGCGGATCGCGTTCGCCTGCAAGACGCGCGATCACGACCTCGAAATTTACTCCTGCGATGCGGACGGCTCGAATCGCAAGCGGCTCACGACGTCGGAACCGCAGTCGGGTTGCCTTGCTCCAAGTTGGTCCGCGGACGGCAAGCGCCTCGCCTACATCCGCATTATTCAGGGCGGAAAGCACGAAACGCGAGTCGTGACGTTCGATGGTTCGGAAGACGAATTGTTACTCGCCGACTCGAGCGCTCCCACGTGGTCGCCAGACGGCAAGCGGATCGGCTTGGTGTGCAAACTGCCCGGTAAGCCGCACGCGCTCTGCACCGTGAGCCCGGACGGCACGAACCTCAAGGTTCTCACCGAAGACCTCGGACCAGACGCGCCGTTCTTCCCGGCGTGGAGCCCGGACGGCAAGCACATCGCGCTCGCCATCGCCAACGAGTACGGTTGGCAACTCGCGCTCGTCCCCGCCACCGGCGGACAACCGCGACAAATCACGCACCTGCCCGGCTTCAACTTCAACCCCGTTTGGCTGAGCGCGGATCGCATCCTGTTCGCCCACACCGTTCAACCCGGCTCCTCGAACGGCGGGTACGTCTCGATCAAGACGGACGGCACGCGGCTGGCGATTCACCCGCTGTCGAAGGTCGAGCCGCCTCATGCGATTGGCCGCCCAGCCGTTTACGTTCCGCGAATGGCACCGAAGCCCGAGGCCGAAGCCAATCCGGTAAGGCCGGCGGCGTACGTCGAGCCGGGCGCGATCAAGAAGCCGGCGATCAAGGTGTCTCCGGTCGCGATCCTGCCGCCGACCGCGCCCGGTGCGGTGAGCAACGCCGCGTGGTCCGCCGATGGGAAGCGCTTCGCACTCTCGTTCGAAGCGGGAATCGTCTTCGTCGGGGAGTTCGCTGCCAACGGAATCCGACCCGTCGAAGCCTTCCGCGGCCACGAGGGTGCGGTCGAAGCCGTCGCGTATTCCGCCGATGGCAAGCTCGTCTACTCGGTCGGCGCGGACAAATCGCTTCGCACCTGGGACGTGAGCATGAAGGGATTGAAGACCATCGAGACGGATCACGACGCGGGCATCGATTCGCTCGCACTCGGAGCCAACGGGAAGTTCCTCGCCACCGGCGATCGCGACGGCAAGGTGAAGGTCCGCGATGCCGCCACGACCAAGCCCGAACGCGAGATCGCCGTCTGTGAGGCGAAGCGCGGCGCGGTCCACGCCTTGGCCTTCGGCAAGGACGACGCAGTACTCTATGCCGGCTGCGCGAAGTGGGGCATGCCCGTGCTCAACGGCTGCGTCGCGGCCTTCGATCCGGCCACGGGAAAAGCACTCTGGCGAACCAAGGGCACGATGGGCGGCGTCTTCGCGCTCGCCGTTTCGCCCGACGGTACGAAGCTCGCCGGTGCCTGCCTCGATACGTTCATCCGCATCTGGGACGCGAAGACGGGTGCCGAACTTTCGTGCTGGAAGGGCCATGCCGATCGCGCCACGGGCGTGGTCTGGGCGCTCGGCGGCAAGGTACTCGTCTCGTCCGGCTTCGACCACACGGTCCGGGTTTGGGACGCGGCCAGCGGCACGATCTTGCACACGCTCGCGGCCCACGCCAGCCCGGTCTTTCGCGTGGCCATCTCGGCGGACGGCAAGTACGTGATCAGCACGGGCCAGGTCGGCGCGGTCTGCATCTGGAAGCTGGACGACGGCGGATATTGAGTGGGCACCGGTGATTCTGGGTGGCACCGGCTTCCAGCCGGTGGTTCGTTCTGGGTGGCACCGGCTTCCAGCCGGGGTTCGTTCTGGGTGTCACCGGCTTCCAGCCGGTGGTTCTGGTTGCCACCCTTGCCTACTTCGAGAGGCACACCCGTCGGGCTTGCCTCGCCAGGGCCGGGTCGTTATGACGCGCGGTCATGAACGCCATTCTCGCGATTCTCGTGCTTGCGAACCCGCCGGCTGAAGCCTCGCTGCACTGCCCGACACCACTCGTCGCCAAAGGCGACATCAGGGGCGGTCCGCCGTTGGCCCAAACCTTCGAACTGACCCATCGCGGTTCGACCGGCACTCTCACGATTACGAAGGTGGAAGCGGGCTGCGGTTGCCTGAACCGCACGCTTTCCGCCACGACTCTGAAACCCGGCGAAACCGCGAAACTAACTCTCGAAGTCAACACGCTCACGCAGCCGGACGGACCGAACCGCTGGCAGGTGATCGTCGGCTACACAGTCGAAGGAACGGAACCGAAGCAATTCGGTGAACTTGCGGTGGCCGTGACGGCGAAGTTGTCGCGCGAGGTGTCGGTGAACCCGCCGCAGATTGGCTTTTCGACCGCGGGAGAAGCGGCGCAAACGCTCACCGTGACGGATCGCCGCCGCAAGCCGCTGACCGTGACCAAGGCAATCGGCTCGTCGCCGCACCTCACGGCGACGATCTCGGCACCGGCACTCGAATCCAACGGTACCCATTCCCAGAAGATTGGATTGAAGCTCTCCGCCGACGCACCCGCGGGTCATCGCGATGAAGTGATCGTTCTCCAGACGGACGACCAGGAGTACCCCGAGTTTCGCGTCCCGGTTCGCGTTTTGAAGAAGTCTCCGGGAACGGTTTCCGCGGCACCCGAGGAAGTGGTCGTGCGGTTCGCCGCGGGTCAGGAAGAAGTCTCGTTGCTCGTGCAATTGCGGTCTCCGGACGGCAAGAATCTGCGCATCGAATCCGCAACGTGCGAACTCCCGGCCGTGACCGCGAAGTTCTCAGCGGAAGCGGGCCCCGTGGCCACGGTTCGCGTTATTGTGGGCGCTGCAGCGGTCGCCCGAGCGGGTTCCACTGTCGTTCGCGTTCGCCTCGCGGAACCGGCCGGTCAGATCGTCACGATTCCCGTGTCGTGGACTTTGGCGGTCAAGAAGTGATACAATTGGGCGGTTTGTCGCGTCGTGGGCGGAGGCGGCCTTGAGCGAGCAACGTCTAACGGGGGATCGGCTATCGCGGGCCGCGGCCCATCGATTGAGCCTTTACCTTCGCGCGCTGTCCGCGTGGCCGTCGGAATCCGGAAAGATTTCGAGTAGCCGCATTGCCCAGGCCTGCGGCGTGACGGATGCTCAGGTTCGCCGCGATCTCGCCTCGCTGGGCAACCTCGGACAGCGCGGCATCGGCTATGAAGCCAGCGACCTCATCGCCGCGATTCGCCCCGCCCTCGGCATCGATCGCACCTGGCGTGCCGTCCTCGTCGGCGTCGGCAACCTCGCCCGCGCCCTCCTCCGCTACCGCGGCTTCCGCGCCCAAGGCTTCGACATCGTCGGGCTTTTCGACAACGATTCCTCCAAGATCGGGAGTGCGGTCGAAGCTCTCGACGTGTTGCCGCTCGCTCGACTCGGCGAATGCAGCCACCAGTTGGGTGCGGAACTCGGCGTCCTCACGGTACCGGCGGAAGCCGCTCAGGGCGTCGCGGATGTCCTCGTCGAAGCCGGCGTTCGCGGCATCCTCAATTTCGCTCCCGTCCTGCTCAAGCTACCGGCCCGCGTCAAACTCGTGACCGTGGACCTCTCCATTCAGTTGGAACAACTCGCTTTCTCCATTCAGCTCGGCGAATCCGGACCGAACGAAGACGACGGGTGAGCCGCTTTCCACTCGACATCCCACCCCGCTGCCGGTATCGCCCGCTCTCCGACTGGGAGGGTTC
>JAYTUG010000175.1:0-8927 GCA_043744695.1 Gemmataceae bacterium | reverse complement strand
GCGCTCCGCTCCGCGGACTGCGCGTCGCGGCTAAACTGGTACCCGATTCCTTACGAAGACAACCGTTATGCCCCGCATCCGCAGCTTCATCGGCATCGACATCGGCGACGAGATTCGCAAGAAGGCCGTCTCGCTCCAGGAACACCTCGCACGCACCTGTGCCGGTGTGAAGTGGGTCGCGCCCGAGAGCCTGCACCTCACGCTTCTCTTTCTCGGCGAAGTGGAAGACCGCGATCTCGCGGCCGTTTGCAAGACCGTGGACAAGGTCGCGCGGAAGCAGCAGGCGTTCCCGCTCCACGTCTCGGGCGCCGGAGCCTTCCCCACGCTGCGGCGACCGAAAGTGATCTGGGGAGGCGTGAGCGAGGGGACCGATCCGATCCGCAAATTGCACGGGCTCATCGAGGCGAAATTGCTCGAACTCGGCGTCTACATCAAGGAAGAAAAGGGCTACACACCGCACCTGACGTTGGGCCGCGTCAAGAGCGAAGCCGACGGCCAGGAACTGGCACCCGAGTTGGCGAAACTGCTGGCCTGGGATGGCGGCCGCACGACCGTGAATCAGATTATCGTCTACAGCAGCGAGCCGCGCCGCGCCGGACCCGAATACGTCGTCATGGCCCGAACGCACCTCGTCGGGGGGTAACTTCGCTCCGCGAGTCGTACACTTCCAGAGACCTCTCGCACGACCGGAACCCTGCCATGAAGATTGCTCCCTCGATTCTCTCCGCAGACTTCTCGCGGCTCGGCGAACTCGTTCGCGAGGTCGATGCGGCCGGTGCCGATCGCATTCACGTGGACGTCATGGACGGCCACTTCGTCCCGAATCTGAGCATGGGGGCGGTCGTGGTGAAGGGCCTGCGACCCATCACGAAGTTGCCGCTGGAAGTTCACCTCATGGTCGAGAACCCCGGCCGCTTTCTCGATGGTTTCGTTCGGGCCGGCGCGGATACGCTCATCGTGCACCTCGAAGTCCACGACGATCCGCGGCCGATCCTCGATCAGATTCGCAACGGGCTCGGGAAGAAGGTGGGCCTCGCCTTCAACCCGGACATGCCCGTGTCGCGCATCGAACCGTACTTGAAGGACATCGACCTCGCGCTGTGCATGACGGTGTTCCCCGGCTTCGGCGGGCAGGCCTACATCCCCGAGAGTACCGATCGATTGCGAGAACTGCGGAAGTTGATCGAGCGGAACAACCCGGCGTGCGAGATCGAAGTGGATGGCGGCATCGACTTGAAGACCATCGGCCTTGCGGCCGGCGCGGGGGCCGATGTCTTCGTTGCGGGTACGGCGATTTTCGATGCGAAGGGCGGACCAGCCGCAGCGGTGAAAGAATTGGCGGGCAATCGCTGAAGTGGGTTACAGGATCAATCACGCTTCTCAGCAACACCCTTTCGTTCACGATGGTGGGTCTGGTAAGTATGATGGTGTCATCCGCGGCGAGGTTGCGATGTCTCCTCAGATCACCGAACCCGAAATCGAGTACCCCGATTGCGACGGCATGCCCATGGCCGACAACACGCTGCAGTGGGAGTGGATCGCCACCATCAAGGGAAACCTCGACCTGCTCTTCGAAACCGATTCGCGCGTCTTCGTGGCTGGGGATAACCTGATCTACCCGGTCGAAGGCAAGAACAAACTCTGCATGGCACCCGATGTGTACGTGGCGTTCGGCCGCCCGAAAGGCTATCGCGGCAGCTACAAAGTTTGGAACGAAGGCGGCATCTTCCCGCAGGTCGTTTTCGAAGTGCTCTCGCCGAACAACACGTCGGCGGAGATGGAACTGAAACGGCAGTTCTACGAACGGCACGGAGCTGAGGAATACTACGTGCTCGACCCGGAACTCGTTCAAGCGGAAGGGTTCGTTCGTAGCTCGACCGGCCTCACGGCCATTGCCGCAATCAATGGTTTCAAGAGCCCGCGCCTCGGTATCACTTTCGTGATTGGCGAGGACGATATTGAACTGCGTTATCCCGGCGGCGACCGGTTTCTGACCTTCGTGGAATACGGCCGCCTCCAGCAGAAAACGGCTCGCGAAGCCGCGGAAGAAAAGCGTCGCGCAAACAAAGAGCGCAAGAGGGCCGATCAGGAACGCCTCCGTGCCGAGAAGTTGGCTGCCAAGCTCCGTGAACTCGGCGTCGATCCCGACGCCTAACGAACTTCACCCCAACCCCGCACACCATCACCATGCGAAAACCGTTTTTCTCCCTGGCCATGTTCGCCTGCTGCTCGCACCTGATCGCGGCAGACCCCAAACCCGCTGATCGCCCGCTGCCGCCGGGTGAGGCTGCCAAAGCCATGACGGTGCCGAAGGGGTTCAACGTCACGCTGTTCGCCGGCGAGCCGGACCTCGTTCAGCCCATCGCCATGACCTTCGACACCCGCGGGCGACTCTGGGTGGTCGAGTGCCTCAGCTACCCAAAGTGGCGACTCGACGGCAAAGGTAGCGACCGCGTCGTGATCCTCGAAGACACCGACGGCGACGGCAAGTTCGACAAGAAGACTGTGTTCCTCACCGATGGCGTGAACCTCTCCGGCATCGAAGTCGGCTTCGGCGGCATCTGGCTCTGCTCGTCCCCCAACCTCGTCTTCGTCCCCGATCGCAACGGCGACGACAAGCCGGACGGCCCGCCGGAAGTGGTGCTCGATGGGTGGAACGTCAAGGACACGAAGCACAACGTCTTCAACTCGCTCGGATGGGGGCCGGACGGCTGGCTTTACGGTTGCAACGGCATTCAAGCCAAGGCTCGCGTCGGCAAGCCGGGCACGCCGGACCAGGATCGCGTCGCCCTCGATTGTGGCGTTTGGCGCTACCACCCCACCAAGAAGATCTTCGAACTCTACTCCTCGGGCACAACCAACCCGTGGGGCTTGGATTGGGACGATTTCGGCCAAATGTTCATCACGAACTGCGTCATCACCCACATGTTTCACGTCGTCCCCGGCGGGCACATGGAACGTATGTACGGCGACGACGTGAACCCGTTCACCTACGGCCTCATGAAGAGTTGTGCCGACCACTTGCACTGGGGCGGCGGTGCGTGGACCACGTCGCGAACCACGGGCGTGAACGGGAATCCGCAGCACAGCGAAGCCGGCGGTGGCCACGCTCACAGCGGTGCCGCCGTCTACCTCGGCGACAACTTCCCGCCCGAGTATCGCAACTCCGTCTTCATGTGCAACATTCACGGCAACCGCCTCAACCGCGACTGGCTCGACCGTTCGCCCAGCGCGTACGTTGCCAAGCACTCGCCCGATTTCCTGTTCGCGAACGATTCTTGGTTCCGCGGGCTCGCCGTGAAGTGCGGCCCGGAAGGCGGCCTCTACGTCGCGGACTGGACCGACACCGGCGAATGCCACAACTACGAAAAGGCGGACATCACGAACGGTCGCGTTTTCCGCGTGGTGTACGGTTCGCCGAAGCCGTTTAAGGGCGACATCGCGAAGCTCACCGATGCCGAATTGCTCAAGTTCCAATTTCACACGAACGACTGGTTCGTGAGGCAGTCGCGGCTCGTGCTGCAGGAGCGGGCCGCAGCCGGGAAGTTGGAAAAAGAGACGATCGAAGACGCCCGCAAGTTTATGAACATGGCCGACGCGGTGACGAGCAAGCTGCGGTTGATGTGGGCCTTGCACGTGATGGGCGGATTGACGGCGGAAGACCTCACGACACTGCTCGGCCACGATGACGAGAACGTTCGCCTCTGGGCCGTCATGCTCGGTTCGGAAGCAAAACCTTCGCCCGAGTTCCTGAAGCAACTGCTGAAGGCGACCGCGAAGGAAGAGTCGCAGTTCGCGATGCTGTTCATCGCCGGGATGGTTCAGCGGCTTCCTGTGAAGGATGCACTTCCTTTGGCTGAAGCCCTGACCGCGCGCGTGCTGCCGGCCGATGATGGGAACCTCGCACTGGCCACGTGGTACGCGGTGCAATCGGTCCTGGCTCGCGACCCGACCGCGAAGTGGGAGGGACTTCTCACCTCCTCGCGGCATCCGCTCATCGCTCGCAATGCGGCTCGCTACTTGGTATCGCGCGTGCCTGCCGACAAACGCGCGGCCGAACTCGCGGCACTCGTGGAGTACATGAAAGAAACGGGCATTGCCGAAAAGCAACTCCCCGTGCTCGCGGGGATTCAGGAGGCTCTCGCGGGGCTGCGCGAAAGCGCCGAGCCCGCGGGCTGGAAAGAACTTTATCCAGACTTCGCGACAAGCGAGGATGCTCAACTTCGTTCGCGCGGCGAATCGCTGGCCGTGCTGTTCGGGAATCAGAAAGCCATCGGCGACTTGAAGGCCCGCATCGTCGATGAGAAAGCCGAACCCGCGCTCCGCATCGCGGCCATCGAGCTTCTCACGCGTCGGAAGTTGGACGGCCTCGCTGCGACGCTGCACACGCTGCTCGCCGACCCCGCCGTTCGCGGTGCGGCCGTGCGAGCCCTCGCCGCTTACCCGGACTTGCAGACTCCAGACAAGATTCTCGCCGCGTATTCAAAGCTGACTTCTGCCGAAAAGACCGACGCGGTGCAGACGCTGGTCTCGCGATCCACCTGGGCCTTGGGGCTGCTGAGTGCCGTGGAGAAGGGAACGATCCCACGAGCGGATGTCTCGCTGGTCGCGGCGCGGCAGGTGCTCGCGCTCAACGATAAGTCGCTGGCCGAGCGCCTGGAGAAAGTCTGGGGCAAGATTCAGCCCGCTTCCAAGGAACGCGTGGCACTCATCAAGAAGTGGAAGGGCGAACTCACCGACGAGGCGTTGAAGGCGGCCAAGCCCGAGAATGGCCGCGCGCTGTACGCGAAGCACTGTGCGAGTTGTCACAAGCTCTTCGGCGAAGGGGGCGACGTCGGCCCCGACCTCACCGGTTCCCAACGCGCGAACCTCGACTACCTGCTCGAGAACGTTCTCGACCCCAGTGCCGTGGTTCCCCGCGAATTCCAGGTCGCCATCTTCAACCTCACCGATGGACGGCTCATCTCGGGGATCGTGCAGAAGGAGACGCCGGACGGGCTCACGGTTCGGACCGTGAACGAGACGATCACGATCCCGAAGGGCGAGCTCGAATCGCGGAAGGCGACGAACCAATCGATCATGCCCGAGGGGCTACTCGATTCGATGAAGCCCGAGGAAGTGCGCGATCTCGTGGCCTACCTCCGGAGCTCGCAGCAGGTGGAATTGCCAAAGTCGCCATAGTTCCTTCGCCCTGGGTTCAAGTTCGTGGTAAGATCGCGGGCGGTTCCCATTCTCTCCCAACGAGACTTCACCGATGCGTACTCTGCTTGCCGGTTTGTTCGCACTCGCGTTCTGTGCGGCACCCGCCACCACCGAAGACAAGAAAGACCCGCCCGCCAAGAAAGAGACCCCGATCGTCCCACCCCGCGAAGGGAAGAACGAAACGATCAAGCTGTTCGACGGTAAGACGCTCGATGGATGGGAAGGTTACGAAGACCTCTGGTCCGTGAAGGATGGCGTCGTCGTCGCCAAGAACAAAGACCCGCTGAAGTTCAGCACGTACCTTCTTACGAAGCAGAATTACTCCGACTTCCGCCTCACCTTTGCGTCGAAGTTGGTGGAATCCGAGATGCATTCTGGTCTGGCTTTCTGGGGCGTGGTGAAGCCGGATGTGAGCAAGGATCCGGAGGCGGATCGCACGAAGCACACTTACGCCGGGCACCTCGTGATGTTCCCTTCCGGTTACGGCATGTACGATCTGTTCGGTCGCAACGGCTTGCCCGTGGACGGTGCCCCCGCCAAGAAGGTCGGCAAACAGCACGACTGGAACGACGTCGAAATCCTGGCTCAGGGCAACCGGGTACGCGTGGCGGTGAACGGAGTCGCAGTTGTAGACTGGCGCGACCCAGAACCGAAGCGCATCAAGGAAGGTCCGATCGGCCTTCAGTTGCACTCGAACAACCTGCCGCAAGAGATTCACTTCAAAGGTTTGACGCTCGAAAGCTTCCCGAAGGAAGACAAGCTTCTCACAGTGAAGTAATCACGCGAATGGCCCGGGCCGGAAAATTATTTCTGGCCCGGTCTGAAATCGCGATCTATGGTTCGGGATTGAACTCGCCCCCGCCTTGCGAGCCGGACGCTCCAACATTGCACCGATGTTGATGAACCCTCACGAGCAAACCGAGCTCGCCCAGGCTCTGTTCGAAGAGAGCGGCGACGCCCTATTTCTGCTCGATCCCGAGACCGATCGGCTGCTCGACGTGAATCCGGTCGCCCTGCGAATGACGGGGTTCAGCCGGTCCGAAGTCGTTCAATTCAGCGCGACGAACATGTTTCGGGTCGAACTTTCGGGCGGGATGCAAAAGCTGCGCGGAGCCTTCGATGAGACCGTCGTGTTTCACGGCCAGGACGGCTACTTGCTTCGCTCGAAGATCGATACCGCGTGGATTCCGGTGAGCATCACGGTTTCGCGCTTGCACGTGTCGCCGAAGCCGCTCGGGCTGATTGTGGCCCGCGACGATCGAGAACGCCGGGCGGCACTGGCCCAGGCTCGACGCGTGGAGGCCGAACTTCGAACGGTTTTGGCTAGTGCCCCGGCCGCCCTTTGGAGCGCGGAACGGGGACCCGGCCCCGACGCGCAATTGGGCTGGCAATTCCGCTACGTTTCGCCGAATCTCGCCGTCCTCGCCGAACGCCAACCCGAGTTTTTCGATCACCCGTTCCGATGGGCCGAAGTCATCCACCCCTCCGATCGCGAGCGCTATCGCACGGCCGTCCGCAAATTGCTGGCGGGTACCGAGACCGAGATAGAACAACTCTATCGCGTACCCGCGGCTCGCGCGGGAATTCGTTTTGTGCGCGACCGCCTGCAAGTGGTTCGAGACGCCTCCGGTCGCCCAACGCGACTCGATTGTTGCGTGGCGGATGTAACGGCTCAACGCGAAGCGGAAGAAGCGGTCCGCCAGAGCGAGCGCCGCTTCCGAGCATTAGTCGAAAAGGGCGGCGACGGGATCGTTCTCCTCGACGAGAAGGCCGTCATTCTTTACGCCAGCCCGTCCGTTCGAACCATCTCCGGGTACGATCCCAGCGCGATGGTGGGCCGCGACGGCTTCGGCCTCGTGGTTCCGGAGGAAGTGGAGTCGGTTCGCAAATTAGTCCGCGATTCGATCCGGTGGCCGGGCGAAGACCTCGCGTGGCGCGGTCGCATGATTGCGGCCGATGGCCGAGTCCAACTCATCGAAGTCAACATGTGCAACCGGTTGGACGACCCGAGCGTCCGCTCGATCGTCGTGAACTACCGAGACGTGACCGAACAAACTCGGCTCGAAGAGGCGTTGCGGCAAGCCGCGAAGATGGAGGCCGTGGGCCGACTCGCTGGCGGCATCGCACACGATTTCAACAACTTGCTCACCGTCGTCCTCGGCAACCTCGAACTCGTTCGCGGGGGCGACGTCGAACCGGACGACGTTGCGGAATTACTCGAATCTGCGGAGAAGGCCTCCAAACAGGCTGCGGGCTTAACGAAGCAGATGCTCGGGTTCGCTCGTCGTCAGCCGCTCCAACCGGCCGTGATCGACCTCAACGCCCTGGCTCGCGAGGAACTGTCGCTCATCCGCCACTCCATCGACACGCGGGTCGCGATCGCGTTCCAACCCGCCGCCGATCTTCGGGCCGTATTCGTCGATTCGATTCAAGTGCAACAAGTATTGATGAACCTGTGCTTGAACGCCCGCGATGCGATGCCCGACGGTGGAACGATAACGATTGCCACGGAGAACGTCGCTTCGCCTGTGGCCGCACATGCCGATGGCGCTTCGACTGAGGGCTACGTAAGGCTGAGCGTCTCGGACACCGGGACCGGGATGTCGGAAGAAGTGCGAGCCAAGGTCTTCGAACCGTTCTTCACCACGAAGGATGTAGGGCGCGGAACGGGACTCGGATTGGCCGTGGTGTACGGCGTCGCTCGGCAGCACGGCGGTTGGGTCGAGTGCCATAGCGAACTCGGTCGTGGTAGCCGATTCGAGGTCTATCTGCCCCAGGCCGAGGACGGTCAGGCGCCCGACGTTCCCTCGAGCAAGCCGCCCGACCCTTTCAAAGGAAAGGGAGAAATCATCCTCTTGGCCGACGACGAGCCCTCCGTGCGGGCCATGGCCGAGACTGGGCTCACGCACTTCGGCTACCGCGTCCATGCGGTCGAAGACGGAGCCGAGGCCGTGGAGGCAGTTCGCGCGGATCCCGAACGCTTCGCCGCGATCGTGCTCGACCTCATGATGCCCAACATGACGGGCCGCCAGGCGTACGAGACAATCCGGGAACGCGCACCGCTCGTACCCGTACTGTTCGTGAGTGGCTACGATGCGGCCGAACAGCTCCCCGATCCGCTGCCGAGCGGGTCGGCGTTCCTCAGCAAACCTTACACGCCGATGCAACTGAGTACGGCCATTCGCCGATTGCTCAATTTGGAATCGCAGCACCTCGGCGAGGGGATTTGAACGTCGCGGGCATCAGGGAGCAGGCTGCAAATAGCGGATGAATGCCTCGGCGGCCGGCGCGGGCTTCTCGCCGCGACGCATCAGAATGCCCGAGTGAATGGGTCGAATCTGGCCGGCGAGCCTGCGGGCACCCACCTTCACGCCGCGAGTCACCGCGCCATTGGGCATCAGTGGGACGAGCGAAACACCGAGACCGGCTTCCACCATTTTCACCACGATTCCCGTCGTCGTCGCTTCCATGTCCACGCGCGGTGTCAGGCCGAGTCCGCGGAAGGCATCGAGCACGTGTTGCCGGCCTGTGGAGCCTTGCTCGAAGAGAATCAGCGGCACGCCGACGAGATGTTCGAGTTTGAGCCCGCGCTTCTTCAAAAGCGGATGCCCCGGCGGCGCGATTAGTCCCCAGTCCAGCGAGAAGAGGTGTTCGTAATCCAGTTCCGAACCCGCTTCATACGGTGCGGCCACGCCGAACGACAAATCGGGATCGCGGAGCAGGGC
>JAYTUG010000174.1:0-8930 GCA_043744695.1 Gemmataceae bacterium | reverse complement strand
AGGCGATGCTCACGAAGCGGATGGGCAAGAAGCGGGTGATTGCCGAGACTGGAGCGGGGATGCACGGCGTCGCCAGCGCGACCGCCGCGGCGCTCTTCGCGATGAGTTGCCGCGTTTACATGGGAACGGAAGACATTCGCCGGCAGGAGCTGAACGTCTTCCGCATGAAGGCGATGGGAACCGAAGTGTTCCCCGTTACGTCCGGCAGCAAGACGCTCAAGGACGCGACCAACGAGGCGATGCGCGAGTGGATGAGCACCGTCGAAGACACGCACTACATCATCGGGTCGGTGGTGGGGCCGCACCCGTTCCCGATGATGGTCCGCGATTTTCAATCGGTGATCGGCCAGGAGACGAAGTCGCAGTGCCTCGAACGGGTGGGCCGGCTGCCCGATGTGGTGCTGGCTTGCGTGGGCGGGGGCAGCAACGCCGCCGGCATCTTCTATCCCTTCGTCGACGACACCAGCGTGGAATTGGTCGGCGTCGAGGCCGGCGGGCATGGGCCGCAGCTCGGCGGTCATGCCGCGACGCTCAGCTTCGGCCAACCTGGCGTCCTCCACGGCAGCTTCAGCTACGTGCTGCAAGACGACGACGGCCAGACGGCCGACGTTCACTCCATCTCGGCAGGCCTCGATTACCCAGGAGTCGGCCCCGAACACAGCTACTGGTTCGACGAGAAGCGCGTCCGCTATTGCAGCGTGACGGACCGCGAGGCCCTGGATGCGTTCCACCTCTGCGGCCGGCTCGAAGGCATCTTGCCGGCATTGGAAACGGCTCATGCCGTGGTCGAAACGATGAAGGTCGCCGCGAAGCGAAAGAAAGACGACGTGGTGGTGTTGTGCTTCTCCGGCCGAGGCGACAAGGACTGTGCCGAAGTGGCTCGACTGACGGCAAAGTGATCGTGGCCACATCCCACTGTTGTTATTTTTCCGGCCACGGCGCTCGAATTCGCCATGAAATCAAGCGTTTCGCGCGACTCGCGACTGGTCTTGCTGGTCGTGCTCATTTTTCCCGTCGACGTAAGTCGTGTCATGGCTAAGTCCTCCAAGGAATCGGAGCATGACCAGTGCGGTCGTGCTCCGACAGGTGCTTGGGTGAGGTTGAAAGCGGTGATCGGGCGAGATGTGAGCCGCGATAAGCGTACGATCCATCGGGTGAAGTGCAAATGGGGCTTTGCACAACGGTGCGGGAAGTCGCACAAGTAATACTAAGGCGAACGCCATCTGCGAAATAACCATCGGGCGGTGAGTGCTACTCCAGTTACTCCGGCAACAAGGACAAAAATAAATCCCAAGCTGCGGATCGCCGTACCAACAGGAGAAGAGGGATACTCGGCAGCGTGAGATTCAATTTCCTCTGGGGTGGCTTTGTTCATGTCTTGAAAGGGGGGAACGAAGTCGATCATCACCCCCGTACAAATGAGTGGAACCCCGACAACAAAAAGACCTGCCACAAGAAACACCGACTGTTTGGCCCATCGCCTCATCGTCCAGCCCTCCCTCCCCCCGCATGACAGATCCGCTGCCATGTGCAAGTGGTCTCCAGTATCCCTTCTTCCTCTGCAAGCACGAGATGAACCGTATGCGGAGAACTTTGCCGGCTGCATCAAGCGGTTCGCGGGCAGATCCTTCGTAATTTGACTGGCGGTCGTTCACCACCGGCACAATAATCTCACTGCATCACCACCACGCGAGGCATCCGATGGCACCCCCCATTCCGTTGAGTGACGGCCAAGTCAACCTTTACAACCTGTCGGACTCCGGGGCGTCCTCCCCGCGGATCTATTTCGTGAATGGGATCCGGGTGATGCCTCAAGATCATGCCATCACCGCGGCCTACCTTTCCTTGCTCCTCGAACGGCCGGTGAGGGGCGTGTATAACGCCACGGCGGGCCAAGGTCTCGGGTCGCTCGGCGACCTGCTGCAGTGCGTGCTCGACTTTAGCCAGAACGCACTCGCCCGGCCCAGCTCCCCGAGCAACCTCAACAAGCCCCCCAAAATTCCCGAGGACAAGATCAACGACTTCCTCGCGAACGTCGAAAAGAAATACCTCGTCTGGAATAAGGCCACCTTGAGCCTGTTCAAGGAACTCGTCCGGAATCGGCATCAGCAGCAATTCATCATCGCCCACAGCCAAGGCAACCTCATCACGTCCAACGCTTTGTTCGTGATGGAAGACGTGCTCGGATCCGGCGGCCTGAGTAAAGTCCGCGTCTATTCGCTGGCCTCTCCCGCACCGGCATGGCCCGTAGGTTTGCGGACCACGAACGGGGGAGGCGGGCGGCAGGACAACGCCTTCATGAACGACCTCGTCTCCCTGCTCCGCCCCCACAATCTTGCCAAGAAGGTCGGCATCGGCCGGTTTCAAAACGCCGGGGACTTTCGGACGATGGAGACGGCCGGACCCGTCTCGCTCGCTCCGCACGACGCCAATGCGATCATCGGCACCCTGAATTTCCTGAAGTCGATTCGCGGCGACCTGGGGTTGTCGAAAGACTTCAAGCCCGAGTTCCTGCAACAATGCGTCAAGCTCGCTGAAGCGGCCTTTCCCAAATAGGTTGTGGACTTCTGCTTCCCCGCTCGTGGCGACGCGGTCTGCGCCCAGGTAGTGCGATTGACGTGAAGGAGTGATACAATCACTGTCCTACGGAGAATCACATGGCGCTGCACGATCAGCTCGTCACCGAACTCGACAAGTTGTCGCCGGAGGAGCTCGAGGATGTTCTCGACCGACTGACATCGACCCGCGCGCGGAAATCGAACGAGCCCGAGACGGACAAGAAGAAGGGATTCGCGATTTGGCTGGCGAAGCAGCATCTTGGAATCGACCCCCACATCCACGAGGTCATCTACCTGCCGACCGATTCGCCAGCGCAGGAGATTCGACTCATTGAGATCAATACCAAGCTTTACCTCGAGCCGGGCGACGACGCAATTGTACCGGTGAACATGACGCCAGCCGCTTCGGGTTTGCCCTATAAGGTTACGGTAGCCGATATCACGCCCGCTCAATGGTCTCGAGTTCAACGGACCCCAGGATTGCTTCCCGTGGGGTGGAGTCTTGCCGGTCGGGTTCGCACTGGGAGAAGGAGGGGATGACTCTGCAACAGTCCGCGTTTTTTAGACAGTCCCAAACTGATTGGGAAACCTATCAGTACTTGCATCAAGCCACTCCGAGCGGTGCCGCATCTCTCGTGAGGAAGGTGTGCCGGCTTATGGGAGTCAGAGTTCCCCTTCTCCCTGTTTGTCACGAGTTGCACTACCTTCAAATGTGTACGGAGAAGTTGGCGAAAGCGTATTTTCACGATGGCGGAAGGCCGAGAAGTCATGCCGCGTTTCGTACGATGTTTCTCTCGCTGCGCACGAATCCGAACGCAGTCGCGCCGCTCCGATTTTCCTCGATTGTCGGACTCGTACAGTGGATTACGTCAGTCCAACCAGTAGTGGATGCGTTGGAGGATTTGGCACCGGCGATTGCCGATCGACCACAGATTCAGAAGCCGAACCCCGAATATCCTTACCCGAAGTCCAATCCGATCCATGCACCGGCCGACTATCTTTTCCGGGTCGAAGTCTACGCTCTCTTGGACGCTCAAATCCAAACTAGGCAGCCGCCATTTCTCACGATCCTCAGTCGGATGATCGAGACGATGCAAACCGCAGCATGGCATCTGTAAGATTCATTCCTGAGATTGCATTTACAGGAGGCCGAAGCCTCCCTTCTCACACGTCGCGACTCCACTCATTTGTTCATCAGGATCGTCGTGCCGAGATAGACCGCAACCATGATGAACATCGCGGCGGCGATCATGCCCACCGTGCCGAACCCATTCGGCTTTTCGTCGGTCTGCTCCTCGTCGGCCCAGCTTGCCTGCTCCGCGCGAGAAGGAACGCGGTTCGGGATCGCCACCTCGATGGGTGCGGGCATGGCGAGGACCGCGCCCGTGTCGTACTCGTCGGCGTGGTGCAGTTGATGGCCGCTGCTGTGGAGCGACGCGCGGCTGGGCAGGCTCGGCCCTCGAGCGGGGGGCGGGGTCTGCGTCTTGGGGCCGGGCAGCGGAGCGTGGTTCGGCTTCACGCCGGGATGCGAGGAGGGCATCGGGTTGATCTTCACCCCGGGATGGCTCGCCGCTGGAGCTTGACGCAATCCCGGATGCGAACCGGGCGACGGCAAGCGCGTGCCGGGATTCGAGCTCGGTGCGGGAAGTCGGGATCCGGAGTGCGATCCGGGACTGCGAGACCCGAGACCCGCCATTCGCCCGGACGATCCACCAGAGCCGCCGCCGCGATTGAGCACTGCCATGGAGACGCGGCCCGAGCCGGTTTGCGGCACCCCTCCCGGAATCGTTCGCAAATCGCCCAAGAACGGTTCCAACGCTTCCACGACTTCATCGCAGCCGCTGTAGCGACCCTCGGGTGCCTTTGCCATGAGCTTCTTCACAATCTCGCAGAGGCCTTCGGGAACGTCCGCCGCGAGTTCTCGAATGTCCATCGGTTCTTTGGCCTGATGGGCCATCATCTTCTCGACGGCAGAACCTTCAGGGAATGGAACTCGCCCGGTGAGGCAGTAGTACAGCGTGCAGCCGAGGCTGTACTGATCGCCGGCGGGCGTGCGGTTGGACGGCTCCATGATCGATTCGGGCGAGGCGCAATCGAGGCCGCTCGTCAGCGTGTTGGCCGTCGACATGGTATCGACCAGCGATTCGCCCTCGTTCTCCACGAGGAGCGAGCCGATGCCGAAGTCCAGAATGCGCGATTGATTGTCGGAGCCGATCATGACGTTCGAAGGCTTGAGCAGCCCGTGGAACAGGTTGTTCTGATGGCCGACGGCAAGGCCCTGAGCGATCTGGACGGCGTAGAGCGCGGCCTGGCCGTGCGGCAGTTTCCCGTTGTGGAGCACGAGTGCGTCGAGCGTGATGCCTTCGACGAGCGGCCACACGAGGTAGTGCAAGCCCCCGGCGGTGCCCACGTCCATGAACGGGACCACGGCGGGATGCGAGAAGCTCGCGAACGATCGAACCTGCCGGCGAGCCAGCCGCACGTTCCACATGCTGCGTCGCGGCAACACCTTCACCGCGAACAGATTCGGATCGTTCTTCGAGCTGGCTTTGTAGACTTGGCCCATGCTGCCGGAGCCGATGGCATCGAGGAGGACGAATGGCCCGAGTACGAGCCCCTGGCTCTTGCCGTTGAGAACGCGCTCGGCCTGGAAGTTCGTGATCGTGCCTTGTTGAACGAGGTGTTCGGCCAGCGCCGGAGCCTCGGCCCGCGGGTTCCGTTTGAGGAACTCGCCGACGATCGCATCGAGCGGGCCGCGGTCGATGAGGCCGCTGCGGCGCAGATCCCACACGAACCATTCACACGCGCCGAGGTCGCTGGTCACCATGTGCGGCAATCCTTCGAGGGGGTCAAGACCCCGTGGGAACGACAATGAAGATCGAGCGACGGCTGAGTCCGGCTCCGGGGCGTGGCTCACCGAAAGCTAGGACGGGTTTAGCCCCTGTCAAACTCCTGCGCTCCCGTTTTCACTCCCGGCCCCAATTTCTATCCTGAGCAGAATGAATTGCGGCGCGGGGTGGCACCGGCTTCCAGCCGGTGCGAATCTGGGTGGCACCGGCTTCCAGCCGGTGCTGTTTGCTCACCTTGACACCCCGCACAACCCCTACAACCGCGACGCCTCACCCCCACACTTGCTGGAACGCCAATGCCCCTCGATCCCTACGTTTCGTGCCCCTGTGGCAGCGGCAAGAAGTTCAAGTGGTGCTGCGCCCCGTTTTACCCGCAAGTCGAGAAGGCATTCGGACAAGAACGCGTGGGCCAGCACGAGGCCGCCCTGCAAACCATTCGCGAGCTCACGCAAACGCACGCCGATCAGCCCGCCGTCTGGGGCTACTTCGCGCAATACCTCTACAACACCGCCGGCCTTCAACAGACCGACGACGAACGCAGCAAGATGATCGAACAGGCCGAGGAGGCACTCTCGCACGCCCTGAAGCTGAACCCCAGTTTCGGCATGGCCCACTTCCTCCGCGGGATGTTCCGGCTCAACGAAGGCGAGATGATCGGGGCACTCATCCTCTTCCGCAAGGCCGCGGAGGCCTACGACACGGACGCCCACGACCAGTTGGCCCACGTCCACGAATTGATCTTCCGCAACGAGATGATGCTGAACCGGCCTGTCGCGGCGCGGGCGGCGCTGGAACGCACCGTCCACCTCATGCCCGGCGATGCGGAACTCCGCGAACAGTTCGATTCCCTGTTCGGCCACGAATCGCGGCTCCCGAGTTGTGCCCGCAAGGCGTACAGTTTCCGGCCCACGGCGAAGCCCGTTTCCACCGAAGCCGCCACGGGCAAACTCTCGGACGCCCGCAAGGCCTTCGAAACGCTCACGCAGCAAACGCCGGACGATCCCGCCGCTTGGTTCAACCTGGGCGTCGTCCTCGCCTGGGTCGGCGAACAGCCCAAAGCCGTCGAAGCCCTCTACAAATCGGTCGACCTCGAAACCGACGATCATCGCGCGGAGGAAGCCTCGGCCTTGGCCGAAGTGCTCCGCTGCGGGCAGGGCATGGAGAACGACGCGGACTACCTCGAACACGGGTTTATGTTCCCGATCCGCGACCCGCAGCCGATCATGCAATGGCTGCAAACCATGCATCAGAATGGCCGGTTGCTCGGCATCCAACAAGATCGCGAAGCCGGTGCCATGTCCGCGATGGTGGTCGAGGAACTGCCCAGCCTCCTCGCGGTCGGCAGCACCAACATGGCCCGCGTGGTCGCCAAACTCACCATCGCCCAAGGCGTGGTGCGAGTCTGGCATCCGGATCGCGAAACCGTGGCCCGCGTGGCCGACGACCTCCGCACGAACGTCAATCTCGCCGTCGAGCAGCCTCAGGAAATGACGACGCCCGTGAACTTCGGCGACGTCGCACTCGAAGCCTTGGCCTACCCCACGCAAACGTCCGACATCGCACAGGCCGAGGAGAAGCTCCGCGATCGCGCCCGGCACTTCTTCGAAGAAGTCTGGTCGCAGCGACCGCGGAAGTCGCTGGCCGGGAACACCCCGATCGACGCCGTGGGCAGCACACTGATGCGCAAGCGCGTCTTCGGGGCCATCAAGTTCATCGAGGATTGCTTCATCGGTCTGGTTCCCCACAAGAAGATTGGGGAAGCGAACGTGCCGATGGATGCGTACGACTTCGCGCAGTTGCGGCACAAGCTGGGTCTGGAGTACGTGAGTGCTGCACCGCCTCACGTGAACGTGCCGGTGGAAGTGGCGGCTCCCGCGACACCCGCGGTGGCGAAGCCCACGAAGCCGCGCGACATCTCGGAGATGAACGCCGGGGAACTGGCCGCTCTGGATGTGGCCGAGCGTTCCGTCGAGGATTTGGAAAAGGCGATGCGAGCGGCGTTGAAGTTGGATGCGCGGGAACTCGCGGTCGCCTTCGCGCAGGCCGGCGTACTGAAGCCGTTCGATGCCGCCAAGCCCGACCGCTACCCGCTCTATGCAACTGCGATTACGGGGGCCGTGGCCGAGGGGGACGTTGCCAAGGCAATTCGGGTCGCAGCGCAGGGCGAGGCTTACGACGCCGAACGCAACGGCGGCGGTCGGGCCGTCGAGTTCGGGCTCAAGAAGGCTCAACTCCACGTCCGGATGAAGGACGTAGATGGTGCCGTGGCCGCGTTCGACGGCCTGATCGCGAAGCATCCCGAGGAGGCGAAGTTCTATACGACTGCCGCCGAGGAGATGCTGCGGATGAAGCATGCGGCGAAGGCACTCTACTTCGCGGAAAAAGGCCTGACCAAGGCCCGCGAGATGGGCAACCGCGATCTCGAGGGCCATTGCCTCGAACTGCAGGACGCCGCCAAACGTGCTGGCTGAGGGCGGAAACCCGATTCGACTTGACGGATCGGGCGCTTCGCGTAGGAATGAGTTGACGCGCGTTTAGCATCAGCTGGCTAGAGTACCACATTGACATTGTGGGGGTAACAGGTTCAAGTCCTGTAACGCGCACTGCCTGAGGAAAAGCGACGCCGCAAGTGTGAAGACTTGCGGCGTTTTTCGTTGGATGTCCACCCGACCGACCGACCGACCGACACTTACTTACTTATCCTTGGCAGGCTCGGCTTTCTTCTCGGCGGCCTTTTTGTCAGTGGCAGCTTTCTTCTTCGGATCGATCAGCGGAACCTTTTTCCCGTTCCAGGAGACGGACTCGACCGTCAAGCCGCTTTTGGCCATCTTCACCGAGAGGCTGAACTCCTTGCCCACTTCCTTGCTCTCGACTTCCACCACAACAGGGCGCTCGTTCTTGATCCCTGCACTGTTCTTCGGGTTCGTGTCGATTGTGAGATCTTTGTCGCCGAGAGGAGTGTCGTGAACCACGACCTTGAGGATGCCGGGTTTCGGCTTCTCCACGGTGTAGTAGATGGCATCCTTCTTCTCATCCTTGGGATCGGCCGCGTGGGCGGCGATTGCGAGGAACGCCGTCCACGCGGCAAATAGAGCAAGGGACGAAAGGCGGAAAGCGAGATGCATCGGGAGGCTCCAGGAGAGAGTTCTTACCAACGAGACTCTATCAGCCGTCGCATCCTGCCGCCACCATATTCAGCCTCTCGGTAGTAATTGAACGAACTGTAACCACGGGGGACGCAGGGCAACGCGAATGTCCACCAGAGGCTTGCTTACACCGCTCCCAGTCCGAGGCCGTTCAGGATCGCCGTGTTCATCGTGCCGTCGTGGATGCTGAAGACGCCGGGGAAGCGGGCATCCCAAGATTCGTTTGCGATCGGGCAATACTGCCGGCCGTTGGACTCGATCGCCGCGACGCCGGGGATGTGGGCCGCGATGCTCGCCGAGTGAATCAGCATTTGTAGGGCGGGTCGAGGCTTTGCGAGCCCCGCCGTGGATCTCCGGAGTCGCACGGCGGGGCTCGC
>JAYTUG010000173.1:0-8944 GCA_043744695.1 Gemmataceae bacterium | reverse complement strand
ACGAGAGGTAGACGCGAGCGAATTACTTCTCAATTCATCGGCAGCCCTTTTATCCTTTCCGGGAATGAGATTACTGCTGAGCCACTCCGGCAAGTTGGAAACTCGACGCCACTCTGCCTACGCAATTCCCTCATCTCGCCCAGCACGCCGTGCCGATAGAAATGGGGGTCGGTCGATTCTCGGTCCCGGGTGAGCGATGCATCCGTTCTACCGCTGGCTTGCGATTGGTGGCATCGCGGTACAAGTCGCAACTTCCGGCTGCGCCTTCGGCCGCAAGCCCTACGCCGACGATCCCCTGATCAAGAAGAACCGCGCCGTGTGGGGCGACCGCGAGAAGGCGCTCAAGGGCGAAGTTCCCGATAGCCCCGAACCGGTGATTCCCCCACCGTCCAATACGCCTCGAATCGGGGAGATCGACTAGCGGTCACTTCTTCTTCGGCGGCTCCACCTTCCGCACCTCGATCTCGATTGGCGAGCCGCGAACCTCTTCCTCGAAGCCGTCCACCTCGCCCGCCGCCATCACCGCGAGCCCCTGTTTGCGCGGCTGCGCATCCAGTGACACCGCGATGTCAATCTCCACGCTCGTCTGGCCTTTCGGCACCATCACGGTCTCGGGGAAAGTGATCCCTGGCATTGGCTGAAGGTGCAGTATCACGGGGCCATCGAAGCCCTTTACCTTGCTGATGCTGACGCGGGCGCGTGTCGATTCGCCGGGGAGGAGCGACACCTTCACGGGCTCCGGAGCGAACTTGAAAGCAGTCGTGAGGTCGAGATCGAACGTCCGCAGCAGTTGAATTCGCTGGCCTTGATGGCGTGCGGTCGCGGTCACTTCGATCCGCGACTTCACGGTGTTCGACAATATCTTTGAGACGACCACGCCACTGACATTTACCCGTTTCGGAGTCGCCTCGCGAAAGCGGGCGAAGACGCGAGTGCGGCCCTCGCTCTCCTCGGCCAACTGCCCACCGCGCGCCTCGAACGCGATCGAACCCTCGAAGCCTGCGGCTCGCGTCGTGACAATCGGAATCGCGGCCTGCCGATACCTCGGCAGAGAAATGACTTTCTCCGCTAGCTCGAAGGTAAACGGCGAGGGCGGCGCGATCTGTACCGCGAACCGATCCGCCAAACCCGGAGGCAACCGCATCTGATCTTCGCGCAGAGCGAGCGGAATGAGATCGACGTTCTGCCATTTCATGTCGATGAGTGGCCGCGTGTAAACCAGCGTGCGTTCGTCTGCCGATTCCGCGACGATCTGCACCGTGTGAACGCCGAGGGGCACCGACTCACTGGCTTCGAGTCGGCACACGATCGCCGTCTCCTTCTCGCCGATCTCGTCCGGCGTCAGTTTCAAACCGGGCGGGCCGATGAGGTGCAACTTGATCGGCCCCGCCGAGCCGTTACGCGTCGCGGTAATCGGGATGGGCTGGTAGGTTCCTTGCGGGATCGTGAGCCCTTCAACTTCGGCCATCAGGCTCGGCGGGAACGGCGTGCTGCGAACGGTTACTCGGTAGGCGGAGGCATCGCTGCCATCGCGGATCGCATCGCGGACGAGGAGTGCGTAATCGCCCGCGTTCGGTGCCGTGAAATCGAAGCTCGCTTCCTCGCGGGTCTGGGCGTTCTCCCCGGCACGGCGCTGCTCGCGACCGGACTTGTCCACAATGACAAGTTCCAGATCGACTGGGGAATTGAGTGCTTTCGCTTCACCGCGAACGAAGATGCGTTCGCCCTTGTTCAAGCGTAATTTGAAGGCGTCCGAGCGGCCGGGCTTCTGCAGCACGCCGCAGAGTGTGCCGGGAATTGTTGCGGATGTGGCTTGCAACCGGCCCAACGTGAAGTGGCGATCGAGCGACAAGAACGGATTCCGCAGACCCGGCGTCATCGTGAATGCGTATGCCGCAGGGCCGGACGCGGCCTGTGACAACGCGTTGTCACGCGCCTCGTCGAATTCTTCCGCCACGGTCACGGGACCGAGCGACGGCGCGAGCGGCACCCAGGTGGAACCGCGATCGTCGGGCCGTTTCACGTTCGCGAAAAACGGCCCCCACTGAGTTCGGGGCACCGCCAGGGCGAACTCTCGGCCCGGCACCTCCGGCAAACGCACTTCGCCCGTGAAGCCCGATTCGATGGCCGACGGTACGACGACCCGACCCGCTGGGAAGCGGCCCATTCGCAGCACGTAGTGGTTGTGTTCCGACGCCCGGAACCGCGCGTCGCGCACCTCGACGCTGTAAGTGCCAGCCGCTTCGAACTGATGCTCGAAGCGCAGGTCGAAGTAGAGCCCCGGGTCGTTGTCTCGCTCCGCGATGCTCTTCCCCGAATCATCCCGAATGACGAGGACCGGGTCGGCGTTCTTCCCCAGCTGGTTGCTCACGACCTCGAAACTGACGCGTTCGCCGGCCTTCACCTCCACGCGATAGCGATCCACGGTGCCTTCGCGAAACGTGCCCCAGACGCTCGTCGTCAGGTCTTCCACCATCAACAGGCACGCATTGGTCAGCCCATCCTTCGTGGCGATTCGCACGCCGCAGACGCCGACCGGAGCATCGACCGCAACCGCGATGTCCATCACGATGCGATCCGACTTGGATTCGATCGGCAAAGCCTTGATCGCCCCGGCCGGCAGCGAGTGCCACAAGTCGAGTGCTACCCCGAGATCGCGCCCGGTGAACGTCAGACGACTGGTCTTGCCGCATTGAATGAACGGCGGCGCAATGCTCTCGACGTGGTTGTCCAGCGCGACGCCGTGCGCCGGTCGCAACCCGACGCGCGCGTCGGCGGCGCAGGCCACGGAAGCCGACAGGAATACAAACGCGAATGGAAGGAATCGGTGCATGGGATCGTCCAGGTTCCCCAGGGCGGAAGCCTTGGGCTCTTAGGCTCACTCCCCCAGGAAGTTGCCCGCGTCCGCGCCGCCGCGCGATTCGGACTTATAAATCAAATCGATGGCCAGGGTCGCCGCCAGGATCAACATCTTCGCCATCGGCTGATCTTCGAGATCCTCGCTCACCTCGACGCCGAACGTATCCGCCGAGGTGAACAGCTCCTTCAAGATGCCCATCGCGCCGAGTTTCTTGCTCACCTGACCCATCTCCACCTTACCGTCCGGCGTCAGGAACCGATAGTTCCACCCGAGCAGTTTGCCCTTCACTTCCGCGAAGTGCTGATCGTCCTTATCGTAGACGTGGAAGCCGCCGCTGATGGTGAAGAACTTGCTTTTGAAGTAGCCGACGAGTTGATCTTGCGAATCGTGTACTTCCACGCGGGAGCGAAACAGGTACCACCCGCGACGAATCGAGAAGACGAGCGAATCGTCCGGCTTCTCGCGCACTTCGAGCCGCGTGGGCAGGAACTGCTTGCTCACGAACCAGCGGAGCATCTGCGTCGCGAAGCCGATGGTTTCCTTCCCGGTGCCCAGCAGCTCGCCCTTGGCATCGAGGATGTCGTAACTCTGGACGTTGGAGAGGATCTTGACCTTCTCCTTGATGACGAACGTGTTGTGTTCGAGCATGGAATCTCGGGCGTTGTGCGGGAAGCCGGGCGACGGTTAAGGTTATAATTCAAAGAGTTCCAGCTTCCAAGTTCCAGGTTCAACCCAACTTGGAACTTCGAACGTGGAACTTGGAACTCAAGACGTGGAACTCCTCGATAAGCGCGAAGTCCGGATCCGCCGCATGTTCGGGCAGATCGCGCCGTGGTACGATTTCCTGAACCACGCGCTGAGCCTGAACATCGACCGCCGCTGGCGCACGAAGACGACGCATCTCGTGCCACCACTGGCGGACGCCGGACCGATACTCGACATGTGTACCGGCACCGGCGACCTCGCCCTGGCCTACGATCGCGCGGCGAAGGGAAGCGTGCCGATCGTCGCGTCGGACTTCTGCCACGAGATGCTGGTGCGGGCTATTTCGAAAGCGGCCCACGCGTCGGGTCGCATCCGTTTCGTCGAAGCCGACGCCCAGGCACTCCCGTTTCCGAATGACACCTTCCAGATCGTGGCGGTCGCGTTCGGGTTGCGAAACGTGACCGACACCGATCGCGGCTTGGCCGAGATGGTGCGGGTGGCCAAGCCCGGCGGACGCATCGCGATTCTGGAGTTCTCGAAGCCGCGGAACCGCGTGTTCGGGCCGCTCTTCACGTTCTACTTTCGGCACGTGCTGCCTCGCGTGGGGCAGTTGCTGTCGCGGAGTGCCGAGAACGCGTACAAGTACCTGCCCGAGAGCGCCTTGCGGTTCCCAGACTACGACGCACTCGCGGACAAGATGCGAAGCCACGGGCTGATCGACGTGAAGTACGTGCCGTTCACCTTCGGAATCGCGACCCTGTATGTTGGAGTGAAGCCGAGTCCTTCCTGATTCGAATCGGTGGCCGGGCGGTCGATATGCTGTTGGGGAAGGAGTACGAGCGTGCCCCGCGTCCCCTCCGTGCCGCTGGCCTGGAAGAACCTCACCCACGATCGGGTGCGGTTCGCGCTGTTCGCCTCGGGGATCGCCTTCGCCGTCGTGCTCATGGCCGTGCAACTCGGCATCATGAACGCGATGCTCGATTCCAACACCGTCGTCTTCTCGAAGGTCAACGCCGACCTCGTGCTCGTGAACCCGGCCCGGCCCGCACTTCTGTTTCGCCACACCTTCAATCGGCAACGCATCGAACAATCGAAAGGCGTTCCCGGAGTCGCCTCCGCGCACGCGATCTACGTCGATCACGATCTCGGCAGACTTCGGCATACTGGGGCCGACCCGAACACGCGTGGGCGAACCCGACGGCTTCGCGTGATCGGAGTGGACCCCGCCTCGAACGCCTTCGATTTGCCCAACCTCGATCCCGGTGCGTGGGAAAAACTCAGCCTCACCGGCACGGCACTCTACGACCGCAAGAGCCGACCGGCCCAGAACCCGACCGCGTCCGGCGAAACGGTGTACGGGACGTTCGAACCCGGCATGCAAACCGAACTCGCGGGCCGGCACGTCACGCTCGTCGGCGGCTTCGACCTCGGGTTCGACTTCGCCACCGACGGCACCATGGTGCTCGGCGACCGCACCTTCGCCCGCATCCTCCGCGAACCGTACACGCTCTCCGATCCGCTCGCAAACGTCGATCTCGGCATCGTGCGGCTCGAGCCCGGTGCGAACTTACTCGACGTGCAGAAGAACCTCCAAGAAGCCATCGGCCGCGATGGCGACGTGGTCGTGCTCACGAAGGCCGAGGGCGTGGCCCGCGAACGCAACTTCTGGTGGACCAGTACGCCTATCGGCTTCGCTTTCGGTGCCGGTGTCGTGCTCGGGTTCGTGGTCGGCATCGTCATCTGCTACCAGATTCTTTCCAGCGACGTGGCCGACCACCTCGCCGAGTACGCCACGCTCAAAGCCATCGGCTACCCGAACCGCTACCTCAGCCTCATCGTACTCCAAGAGTCGTTCATCCTCGCGGTGGCGGGCTTCTTGCCGGGCATGGTCGTGACCTATGGAGCCTACGCGTACCTCACCGCGATTTCGTCCATGCCATTGGCACTGACACCGGGCCGCGCCGGCCTGGTACTCGCGCTTACGCTCGTGATGTGCATGGCCTCGGGCTTGTTCGCACTCAGCAAGGTGAAGAAGGTCGATCCGGCCGACGTCTTTTAGGATTGAACTCGAGCGCACACACCAACCGGAGTTCCATCGTGTCCATTGCCGCACCCATCGCGACGAGTGCCCCCGCTCCGGGCTGCTTTTCGTTCTTCAAGAAGATGCTGCTCGTGTTCGCGGTGATCCTGATCGCGCTCATCGCGATCGTGATGTTGCAGCCGGACGATTTCCGCGTCGAGCGGTCGGCGGTGATGGCCGCGCCGCCCTCGGCCCCCTTCGCATTAGTGAACGACTTCCATCATTGGGAGCAGTGGTCGCCTTGGGCGAAACTCGACCCGACGATGAAGGTAAAGTTTGAAGGGCCGGCATCGGGGGTCGGTGCGATTTATACCTGGATCGGCAACGACGAGGTCGGCGAGGGCCGTATGGAGATTCTCGAAAGCAAGCCGCACGAAATGATCCGGATCAAGCTGGAGTTCATCAAACCGTTCGCGGCGACGAACGACACTGTGTTCACCTTTAAGCCGGACGGTTCGAACACCGCCGTGACGTGGACGATGAGTGGCAAGAACAACTTTTTGTCGAAGGCGTTCCACCTGGCGATGAACATTGACAAGCTGGTCGGCGGCGACTTCGAGAAGGGCCTCGCGAGCATGAAGTCGCTGGTTGAAGCGAAGGCGAAGGAGTAAACTGCTGGCAGAAGAAATTTGCGGCATCTCAAAACCGGAGCAGGTGATGAACGTTCTGAAGGCTGAAAAGGGGCTTTAGCGAACTCGTGGACAAGGTCTTTCGCGAGGGCATCAGTGTGGACTTGGAGCGAGACGAGCAAGTGATCGCACGCCTGACGCCTGCGTCGTCGCCTACTCCGCTGAAGGTTGGGGATCTGCGTGCGTTCTTGCTCCGCCTCCCCTCGCTCGGCGATGACGCTGAGGCATTCGCCAATGACGTCCGAGATGTTCGGTAACGTGAACTATTCAGGGGAACGCCGATGCCTTCGATTCGACGACGATTGAACAAGGAAGAATTCGCCGCGCGCGGCGACAGCGTCTACGAAACCATCGTGCTCCCGCAATTGAATCGGAGCGACGAAGGCAAGTTCGCGGCCATTGACATCGAGAGCGACGAATACGAGCTCGTTGCGGACGAGATGGTGGCTGGCGATCGGCTTCGCCTACCGAACTCGCAAATCTGGATGGTGCGAGTCGGCTCGCGTTCGGTACATCGCTTCGGCGGTCGGGTGAGACGGGTGACTCCATGATCACCGGCATCGTCAAAAACGAGGAAGGATACATTCTTATTGCGAAGCCGGAAGATAGTTGCGCCGTCCCACTATCCAGAACGCTTCTCGCTTAACTGTAATAATAAGCCAATTACGAGTTCGTCATGCACACCTTCAGTAATGCACTCTCATTGGACAATATCGACGAGATTGTTGAAAGTTACACACTTTCTGCGGAGCAAATTGGCGACTCCATAGCAAACATGAGGGGCATTCATCTCCTAAATGCACTCAAGCGAGATCTTGTGGGGACAGGGCCATATTCAAAAGTTACCCTCTTTGAGGCAGCCAATCGTATCATGAGCGATTTGGTAATTCTTCATGGAGTGCGGTGGCTTTTGAAGCAGAATGTCTTCGATTTCGACACTTACGTTGTTGAATATGGGAACCAAGACAAAAACGGATATGACATTCGAGCCAAATCCGACGCGCAATGCTTGATCGGCGAGGCATTTAATGTCGCGAAGTCTTTTTTCCAAAGCAAGAAGTGGAAGATGCTTAGAAAACTCCGCAAGGCGAGCGGAATCGTCGATTTCAAGATCATTATGATCAATAAGGACGCCGTCCAAATGTCATATGTTCCCAAACTTCAAGAGAACGAGTTCTTGGTTCTTGTGGACATTCAATCAAGTACTGCGCGAATCATAAATGGCCCACGTCTCGTGGACGGAAACAGAACTCAAAAGTAGGAGCCCTTCTCATGTCGTCCGTTCGCGTACTCGTCGGCACCCGGAAGGGTGCGTTCGTTCTCACGGCGGATGGCAGTCGCCAAAAGTGGGATGTTTCCGGGCCGCACTTCGCGGGGTGGGAGATTTACCACCTCAAGGGTTCCCCCGTGGACCCGAACCGCATTTTCGCCTCGCAATCGAGTAGCTGGTTCGGGCAGGTCATTCAGCGATCCGACGACGGCGGCAAGACCTGGCACCAACCGGGCACACCCGCCGGGGAAGTCGCCAAGTCGCCCGAAGGCTTCCCCATGGGCGAGAGCAACAAGTTCGTCTACGACACGACCGACAAGCCGCTCACCACGCATCAGTGGTACGATGGCTCCCAGCACCCGTGGGAGTTCAAGCGCGTCTGGCACCTCGAACCGTCGCTCGCCGATCCGGACACGGTACTCGCCGGCGTCGAAGATGCCGCTCTGTTCAAGAGCACGGATGGCGGTCGAAGCTGGAACGAACTCTCCGGGCTCCGCGGCCACGGCACCGGCCCTCTTTGGGCTCCCGGCGCGGGCGGCATGTGCCTGCACACCATTCTCGTCGATCCGAGCAACCCGCAGCGCATCTTCATCGCCATCTCTTCCGCGGGTGCCTTCCGCACCGACGACGGCGGCGAGACGTGGAAGCCGATCAACCAGGGTTTGCGTTCGCAGTACATCCCGAACCCGACCGCCGAGGTCGGCCATTGCGTCCATCGCATCGCGCTGCACCCCGCGAAGCCGAACACGCTCTTCATGCAGAAGCATTGGGACGTACTGCGTACCGACGACGCCGGCGACAACTGGCACGAAATCAGCGGCAACCTGCCCACCGATTTCGGCTTCGTCGTCGATGTACATGCGCACGAGCCGAACACGGTGTACGTGGTGCCGATCAAGAGCGACTCGGAACACTTCGTGCCGGACGGGAAGTTGCGGGTCTACCGCAGCCGCGTCGGCGGCAACGAGTGGGAACCGCTTACGAACGGTTTGCCGCAGGAGAACTGTTACGTGAACGTGCTGCGCGACGCGATGGCCGTCGATTCGCTCGATTCGTGCGGCATTTACTTCGGCACCACGGGCGGACAGGTCTACTGCTCGCCCGACGGCGGCGACTCCTGGGCTCCCATCGTCCGCGACTTACCCGCAGTGGTGTCCGTCGAGGTGCAGACGCTCAAATGAACTTGAACGGTCCTTCGAGTTAAAGCAAAATGAATCGCGAAGGAGAGTACACATGATCGACCCGGACGAATTCGACAATGCGTTACGGCAACTCACCCGATCGCCGACGTTCGCACCCTTCGAGGTGGAACTGGACGATGGCGAACGCCTCGTGATTCGCCATCCGGGGGTCGCCTTCGGCGGCGGCGCGGCACTGACCATCGATCCGATCGAAGGGGG
>JAYTUG010000172.1:0-8966 GCA_043744695.1 Gemmataceae bacterium | reverse complement strand
CGCGATCGGCGCTGGACCACATCAGTCAGACGCTGCGAAGTGCGGGCAACCTCCTGCTCCCACGGCCCACGCTGCTCCTGGGGCGCTAAACAAGTACTGAAGAAGTCGAGGATCGCGTGCATGCGGTCCGCGATACCGTCCATCGCAAATCGGGGGACTTCACTACCGGATGGACGACACTCTCCCATATACTCGGCGCGAATGGTGCCGCAGTCGTGAAGGCAGTGCGGACCTGGCTGTCGATAGGAGTGAAGACGGCTCATTGCCAGTCCGGCGCGCCGGCCCCTCAAGTCCCCTTAACTTCTGCTTACACGCCGTTCCCGACCGGCACGCTGCCCGGCCCCGTACGTGCCTATGTCGATGCCGTCAGCGCCGCCATGTCGTGTGATTCGGCCTTCTCCGCGCTGCCGGCCCTAGCCTTGCTCGGTGCCGCCATTGGAGCTTCTCACTGTGTGCAGCCGAAAAAGGGGTGGAAGGAGCCGTCATTCATCTGGTCGGTGGCGATCGGCGAATCGGGACAGGGGAAGAGTCCGCCCTATCGCCACATTGAAGAGATTGCCGAAGATGTCAACGACCAACTTGAGCAGTCATACGAGATCGCTGTGAATGCTGGCGAGATTCCAACCGAGGAGTGCGAGTGGACCGCCGCCGATGCGGACCCCACTTCGGCGGCCGCCACGTCGGCACCACCGGTGCGTCGGACCTTTCGCAAAGGCGACGTGACCATCGAAGCGCTGATTGGGGTCCTGCGAGACAATCCCCGTGGTCTTTTTGTAACTCAAGACGAGCTTTCGGGCTGGGTCGGTGGATTCACTAAGTATTCTGGCAAAACCGGTGCGACATCGCTGCCGCAGTGGCTCCAGCTTCACCACGCAGGTGCGGTCAACTACACCCGGAAAACGGGAGACCGCGACAGCCGAGAGATTCGCGTCCGCGGCGTTGGCGTCTCGGTCACGGGGACCATTCAGCCGCGCATCCTCGCACGCGTCCTCACCGAGGAGTATCGCGCTTCCGGTTTCCTGGCGCGGCTCCTCCTCGCGATGCCACCGTGGCGATCTCGGCACTGGTCCGAGGCCGAGGTCGACGACCCGACTAGGGCCGCATTCATCGAGTTGGTGAACAAACTCTTTCGCTTGCCGGCCGGCAACCGCCCCGACGGCAGTCCGGTACCGCACGTCGTCCGGCTCTCGCCGGCGGCCAAGGAGTTGTTCCGCCGAGTTAACCTCGCGGCTTAACGTCGGTTCAATTCGCCGAATCGACGTTGTTTTTTCCCAGACCCAAGGTTCACACGCCTCACACATCCCACTCGAGATCACAATGAACACGAATCGCATGCTGCCTCCACTGAAACCGCTGTGGCATTCCCAGCCCCGCGACAAGAAGTACGAGCACGGTCACCGGGTCGGGAGGCACTGGGCCCGGCGGTGGGCCAGCCTGGAGCAAATCCAGCGACTCGTCGTCTTCGTCGGTCGGGAACCCGATCGTTTCGTCAAGCGCTTGCGGACCTCCGAGGTCGTGAAGCTTGCGAGCGAACTTTTCCTGGTGCTCACCGACACGACTGTTGCCGATGAGATGTGCACCAGGCCGTTCTGGGAGATCGCTTTCAGTGAGCCGAACGAAATCCACGATTCGGACATCGTCTCGGGCTTCGTTCAGGGCGCAATCAAGGGTTGGACGGAAATTCGCGACGAACTCGGAGTGTAAGGGACACAAAGAGCGGGGTATGCGATTGAGTAATCGTCATACCCCGCTCCGACGAGCCGGAGGTTCTGAAAATGCTCGTTCGCGCCGCCGCCGACAAGGCCAGCGCTCTGCCGCGAGTCCTTCAGTTTCACACCGACCGTATCAATCCTGCACTGGTAAGGGATAATACGAGGTACGCCTCGTAGGCCGGAGAACCTTCATGCAGCAGAGCGAACCACCAGCCCAAGCAGTCCAGCGTGAAGCTGAACTCCAGCGCTGGGCCGACGACGGCGGTTTCATCCCGGAGCGAAGAACGAACACCGTCCCCACAGTGCCCCGTGGCTTGTCGTCGATTTCTCCGCCGCTATGGGGTTTGCCATCGGGTTGCTTACTGCCTCCTGGCACGGAGGCCGGTGAAATGGTCGAGATGATCGAATCCGGCCAGTGGTGACCGCAACCCTCTCGCCCGCGTCCTCGGTCACTGTTCTGACATTGGCAGTATCGACTTGGCCGGGAAACGCACATCAGGTTATGTTCCTCGCGACCTCAGGATCGGCGGCAGGGATGACCTGGACTGCGGACAGATTCAGGGCACGTTTTCATTCCGCCGACCGCCCTTGAGCAGGGCCGGGACTGAAGGTGGAACTCCGCAACCTGCTCGGTGCTTCGCTAATTCGCGTGGCGGTGCGTCCAGATCGCTTCCGCCGCCGCTTTTGCCTCCCACGGGAGCCCCTCCGGCTTCTTCCCACCTGCCGCCACAACCTTGAACAGTTAGTCGCTGTCCACGAACGCGAACACCGTCCGCCCGTCGGCCGCTACGGATGCCGCCCTCAGGATGGTAACAGTTTGTTCCTGGCCGCCACGACAGCTGTAGCTAAGGGCTACACTGATAGGTCATCGAACTGTAGCCTATGACTACATGCAAGCTCCCCCTGCCAACGGCGCGATCTACCCATACCTCGACCACGGTGGCCAACGACTCTACAGCGTTGTGCGACACGTACCCAAGCGGTTCGAGTTGTTGGGTCCGAACGACCGGACACTCGAGCGTTTCCCCGACCGGACCGTGCTCTATCGCCTGCCGGAACTGCTGAAGTCGGATGCTGAAGAGTTGGTCTACCTGTGTGAAGGGGAGAAGGATGCGGATCGGCTACGAGGCCTCGGACTCGTCGCGACCACGAACCCAGGTGGATGCCGGCTCGGGTGGAAAGCAGAATATACCCCCTGCTTGAAAGATCGAACTGTTGTCATTCTCGCCGACAACGACAAGCCAGGTGCTCGCCTCTCCGAGTCGATTCATACTGCACTCAACAAGGCCAAGATTCCGTCCGGCATCCTTCACTTGCCGCGACTTCGTCGTGCGGAGGATGTTTCGGATTGGCTCGACTACCGAAAAGGAACTCTTGATGAACTGTATAAATGCGTGGCCAAGCTGTTCGCGTCATCGCGACCGGCCCCTCCTCCCGATGCTGGCGGGCACCACAATCGGCACAAGATCTTCACTTCTCGGTTCTCGACCTCACAACGAATGATCCTGTTGGCGATTCACCACTACTCCGGGACTGGCGGGCGGAACACAGTTGGCGAACTCGCCAAAGCCTCGGGTCTGCATCGTGTAACGGCCCAAGGCATCTTGGGCGAACTGCAAAAGTGGGGGTTCGTCGAGCGGATTTCTAAGAGATGGACCATTCACTTCGATCGGATAGTGTGACCCGATTGCGTGAAGGTCGAGGATCGCTAAAACCTGAGCGAAGATGTGCCGCGGGTATTCGTGACACAAGGCTGGTCTTGGAAGTCTCCTTCAAGAAAATGACGACGCCCGGCAGGAGGGCCGGGCGTCGATCGTGGTAGTTGCAGATTTCAAAGGCCTGCACGCCCTTAATAAATTAATGGTAACAGGTCGCATGGCTGAGTCAAGAGGCAGACTGAGATTGCAGAGTCCCGACTGATTGCGCCTAGGGTTGAGGCTGGAGACAGCAAGAATCGCGTCGCGAATCTTCAGCCTCCAACCGGCGTAGGGGCATGCGACACAGAAGGCGGTTGCCGGATTAGCCTTCACATCCGCGTAACGGTCATTAGCGATTAGGCCGAGCCGCCCTGAGGCCCCTTTCACGTCAAGCCGCGGATCGGTTCCCCCTGGTAGATGTGATGCGGGCGGTCGAGTGCGTCCTTCCAGGCGATCGTCTCGGGCAAGCCAAGAGCACGGTAGATGGTCGCCGCCATGTTCTCAGGCTTCTGCGCATCCAACGAAGGATAGCCGCCGATCTTGTCGGATGCGCCGACGACCGTACCGCCATGAACACCACCTCCCGCGAAGAACACCGTTTGAACCGGTCCCCAATGGTCTCGTCCCGGGAGTTTGGAGTTGGGGAGTTTCGAGACCTTCGGCGTGCGACCGAACTCCCCGGCCATCACGATCAAGGTGCTGCCGAGCAAACCGGCGGCGACGAGATCGTCGAGGAGAGCGGAGAGCGCCCGATCGGTTGGCGGCAAGAGGTTGTTCTTGAGCAGCGGAAAGGCCGCTTCGTGCGTGTCCCACGTTTCGTTGTTGCCGAGATTCACCTGAACCAGACTGACGCCGGCTTGGACGAGATTGCGCGCCATCAGGAGCGACCAGCCGAAGAGATTGCGGCCGTAGCGATCTTGGGTTTGCCCGTCCGCGCGGGCCACATCGAGCGCCTTCCGCACAGCCGGCTTTGCGAGCAGGGAGATCGCGCGTTCCCGGTGGCGATCGAAACTCGAGACCGCCGCATCCCGTTCCAGCCCTCGGATTTGCGATTCGACGCCTGCGAGCAGGTTGACGCGGTCGTTCAAGCGATTTTGGTTCAGGCCCTCGGGCAATGTGAGGCTCGGTGCCTCGAACCTCCAGTTCTTCGGGTTCTCGTCGCCGCGTTCGAAGTGAAATCCGAACTCCGGATACGCTCCGTACGACGTCGGATTATGCGGCGACGCGGCGATGACCCACGGATCCCACCTCGGCCCCATCTCGCCCGCGAATTGGCCGGGAATCACGCGTCCCTCGCGATGGATAAGCGATTCGGGAAGCACGACGGCGGGCGGCAGGTTGTTCCGGCGTGGAATGAGATGGTTCGCCACGGCTGCGATCGAAGGCCAATCGCTCGGTGTCGGCTTCCCGGCGTTGAAGCCCGCCGGCATTTCGGTTCGTCCCGTCAACATCGCGAGGTGGCCTTGCGAATGCCCCGTATAGGGGTGCGTCAGCGAGCGGCACAATGCCCAGAGATGGCTTCGTTGCGCCAACATCGGCAAGTGCTCGCAAATCCGAATGCCCGGCGTGCGAGTGGCAATGGGTTTGAATTCGCCGCGGATCTCCGCCGGGGCGTCCGGTTTCAGGTCGAAACTCTCGTGCTGCGCCAGTCCGCCTGAGAGGAAGATGTAGATGACGGACTTCGCACGCGGCGTCGGGGTCGCGTCACCGTTGGCTGCGGCCAGTGCACGCAGGCCATCGACGTGGTTGGCACCGAGACCAAGCAGCCCGATCGCGCCGGCGCGGATGGCCGTGCGTCGCGAGAATTGTGGGTGGGAGAGCACCGTGTTGATTCTCCAGGGCTTGAACCGCTTCGGCAACCAGTGTTGATCGTTCCGGACCCATCGGATGCCATTTTCACATAGGAAAAATCTGAATTCAAAGACATAATCGCCTTTCCCGGCGTGGGGGCCGCCGCACGTCGCATCAGGCCAACTACCGTATTGCAGCTTCAACCCTTGGGCACGCAGACTTTGCCGGTCGGGTATTGGTTACATGCCGATCCAGCCAAGGAATCGGCGTCGAACCACCAAAAATCCAGACACAAGCCAATACTTGCCACAGCGCGTGCCTTATCAGTGGCTGTGGCGCCGATCCATCTCGATGCACTGGGCGGTGTGGAGTCTCCTTTGCGTTCGACAGACTTCTCGAGGTTGCCGCCAGCGACAATGTTGCCGATCGCGGGGGTGACCTGAGCGTCCGACACTCGCTCTCGGCACGTGTACCCGGCGAAACCGCGCCTCGACTTGGCTCCACGGCATGTTGTTGCAAGCGTCCGACATCCGACACTTCCGACACTTGCTTTTCATTGCTTTGCAATTTTTCGCCGCAAGTCTATTCTTCGATCATGGTTGCGCCGCCACATTCGCTCGGCCTCAGTGTACCGGCAGGAGGAGCTTCGACCCAAGTGTCGGAGCTACCGTCATCCCCATCGTCGCCATTTTCGAATGCGTCGCGTTCGCAAGTGTCGGAAGTGTCGGACGTCGGACACGGTAAACAGTTCCTTGTGGCGGTGGCGGTCGGCACCGTTTCGGAGGGAACGCTTTGGCGAACCTGACGCCGGCCGACTACGACCTGGCCGCGCCGACTGTGACGCCGGCCGTTCGGCTGAACAAGTCGCGCCGGTTGAAGGTGCGACCGCTTGTGGCGGACGCGGAGTTGAGTCAGGTGGAAGGGTGGTATCCGACGCGCCTCGTGGCGAGCGAAAGCGGTTCGGCCCTCCCCCAGCCGAACACCGCCTCCTGGATCGGGTCCATGACCGACCTGGCCAACAGGGTAAGACCATCACGGTGCGGGATACTTCGGCGCTCGCCCGTTCAGGACTTCTACCACGTCGCGGACCACCCAACTCATGTTCTCGATCGCCGTGAACGTGCGGGCGGCCATGTGGGGGGTGAGCAGGACGTTGTCGAAGCCGAGCAGAGGATAGTCGGCCTTGGGAGGTTCAGGGTCGAACACGTCGATGGCGGCACCGGCGATCTTCCTTTCACGGATCGCGGCCGCGAGTGCAGCATCATCCAGAACCTCGCCCCGGCTGGCGTTGATCAGGATCGCCGTCGGCTTCATAAGCGAAAGCAGCGGAGTGCTCACCAGTCGCTCGTTGCCGGGCTTCATGTCCACATTCAGCGTGACGATGTCGGCCTCGCGAAAGAGCGTCGGTGTATCGACCGCCGTCGCCGCGAAAGTTAGATGCGGTCGCACGTCGAGTACGTCGTTGTAGATCACCCGCATCTCGAAGCCGTTCGCGGCGATCCGCCCGATGCGACGGCCAACCCGGCCCATGCCAAGAATGCCGATCGTTAGCTCGTTCAGTTGCATGCCGCGAAGCGTGTTTCGCACGTGCTTAAACTCCTCCGGCTCGTAGGCTCGCTCCCGGAAGAACGCCCATGGCCGCAGCAGTTGCAGCATGTACCCGAAGACAAAATCACCGACGGCGTGGGTATTCGCATCCGGCGTATAGACGACTTCCACGCCGCGAGCGCGGCAGGCATTTACATCGATATTTTCCAGGCCCACGCCGCCTCGGCCCACGACTTTGAGGTTCGGGCAGCGGCTCAGCAGAGTCGCGTTTACCTTCGTGTAGGTGCGAACGACCAGCCCCACGACATCCGGCAGCGCGGCCTCGAATTCGGGGGAACCCGTGGTAGTTTCGATGACCCGGGCTCGCTCCTTCAGCCAGGCGAGCGGCGCGGTGTCGGTGTCTTCGGTGACCAGGACGAGTGGCAGTTCAGGCATACCGCGCGTTATAGCGAAAGGCACCTGAAACACCCTGCGCGACATGCAGATCTTCAGGTCGATACGGTGGCTCGCACCAAACGCATTCCGGGCGAGCAACGGGCCGAAGCGGCGGACATCGCTTGGATGCGGCACCAGACGACCGGCTACGACGGGATGGTGATTCCACGGGCGAAAGGGAAGCGTCGCAAGATTCGCCGGATGCTGGCCCGACGCTCTCAAGAGTTGCTCGGCCGCTATCGGCGAGGAGACCAGTCTCCCGAAGGATGTCCCCTGAAGCAGGCGTTGACGAGTACTACTTCGACCCCGGGCTAACCGCCTGCCGGAACGCATCAAGGAGAGCATTCAGCGGCTGCTCACCCGCGAGCGTGATCTCATTGTTGATGGTGAAGAAGGGCACACCGTCGATCCGATGCCGCCGAGACAGCGCCCCGGCTTCCTTGAGCGCATCCATGCCGGCATCGCTGTTCAGAGTGGTCTCGGAAAGTTGCCGTTCCACTCCGGCCTCGGCAACCACGTCGATGAGTGTCTGGTGAAGGCTGATGTCTCGGCCCTCGGTGAAGTAGACCCGGAACAATGCCTCCACGATCGCATCCAGGCGACCGTGTTTACCGGCCAGCCAGATCAAGCGGTGGCGTCTGCGATATTCGGCGTCCGTTCCATGCGGTCGAAGGCGAACTGATTGCCTTCCGCCTCCCCGACCGCGATCATTCTGGCGTCAAGCTCCAGCGACCGTTCCCAACTGCCGAACTTGGTCGTGCGGTATTCTCGGCGGCTGATCTCTTCCTTCGGCATCAACGGATTGAGTTGGAATGGACGCCAGTACACTTCAATCGCGAACTGTTCCTGGGAAGCGGCGATGGCCTTTCGAGCCGCCGTTTACCGATGTAACACCAAGGGCAGATCACGTCCAAAACTACTTCGACGGC
Source organism: Gemmataceae bacterium (assembly GCA_043744695.1). Taxonomy (GTDB): domain Bacteria; phylum Planctomycetota; class Planctomycetia; order Gemmatales; family Gemmataceae; genus Urbifossiella. Next base: position 854 of record JAYTUG010000172.1, on the reverse strand, counting down.
GAGATTCATCGCGACTCCACTCGTCAGAAGACCTCGACTCAGCTTGGAGATGTTTTGGGTTTGTCCCGACTGCTCCACTATAAACGATCCTGTACCGTTCCTATTCCTCGACTGGAAAGCGATTCGATGGCAAAGAAGTCAAACGGCGTCAACAAGTCAGAAGAAGTCCGGCACATGCTGAAGGCGAACCCCGCCCTCACTGCGAAAGAAGCCGTGACGACCTTGGGGGAGAAAGGAATCAAGATCAGCAACGCCCTGTTCTACTACACGAAAGGGAAAATGAAGGGGCGGAAAGCCCGGAAGGAGAAGGATCAGAAGAATGCCGTCGCCAACGTCGCCGAGGCGACCCTCGTGATCAAGGGCGATGCGGTATCTACGATCCTGAAGGTGAAAGCCTTGGCCAAGGAGGTTGGCGGGATGAAGACATTGAAGTCGCTGGTGGAAGCGTTGAGTGAATAGTTGGGCATCAAATCGGCGATGTTTTTCATACTGGTTGAAGGCCACGCCAATGTCCCGAGAACTCGTCCGTAACGAAAATCGCCCTCGCTCTCGTCTTGGGATGTCGAGACTCGAGGCCGTCTCCAACACAGGAGCAAGTCGTGCAAACGCAGGTTCTGTTCATCTGCGCGGTATTGATGAGCGCGAACGGCCCTCTCGCGGGTGCGGAGCCGCCCTTGTGTAGCGTCATCCAGTTTTCCCTACCCAGCGACAATTAGAATTCCCTGTTTCTGACCCTCCGCGCATGATCGCAACTCCCGGAATCTGGGAGAGCTGCGATGGTTACGGATGGCCAAGTTCGACGACTGCTACGCGACCTCGATTCAGGAACGTCCTTGGCCACCGCGGCTGGGAGA
>JAYTUG010000171.1:0-8983 GCA_043744695.1 Gemmataceae bacterium | reverse complement strand
TGTCGCCGTTCGTGTCCGTGATCGTCACGATGGTGTTGTTGAACGTGCTCTGCACGTGGGCGATGCCACGGCTCACGTTGCGACGAGCTTTTTTCTTCTTGCCTTTTGCCATGGTACCCAGTGAAGCCGCGGACGACTTCGCGAATGAGAGTGTGTGTGGGAATGAACCGCGTTGCCGCCTACTTCATATCCTTGACGCCCTTCTTACCGGCAACCGTCTTGCGGACGCCCTTCCGCGAACGAGCGTTGGTCTTGGTACGCTGGCCGCGGCACGGCAAATTCTTGCGGTGCCGTTCGCCCCGATACGCCTTGATTTCCTTCAAGCGAGCGATGTTGCTCGCCTCTTGCCGACGAAGCGGCCCTTCGACCAAGTAATCCCGGTCGAGCAACGCAGCGATACGAGCGATCTCGTCGTCGGTCAGATCTTTGGCCCGGCCGAACGGGTTGATGCGCAATTTCTCGCACACTTCGAGCGACGTGGACGGACCCAACCCACGGATGTACCGCAGGGAAATGTGGGTCTGCTTGTCCGGCGGAATGTCGACGCCTTGAATACGGGGCATGTTCTACCTGGGAGTCCAAGATTGAGAAGCCCGGTTTCGAGTCTCGAAACGGGTGTTCGTATGTTCGTTAGCCCTGTCGCTGCTTGTGGCGAGGATCTTCGCAAATGATCCGCACGACGCCCTTGCGGCGAATGAGTTTGCACTTCTCGCAAATTCGCCGAACGCTCGCTCGCACCTTCATGATCCACCTTCTCACAAAAATACCGATAGTGGTCGGTAAAGGATCAACGTACCGAGATCGGAAGAATCGGCAAGGGATTCGAGCTGTGAATTCCTTCACACCCGCGGACGGCGGTCCGGGGATTTTATCAACTTCCCTCATCGCCCGTGATGAGCTGCACACCTTCCGCCGTGACGGCGACCGTGTGCTCAACATGGCAGCTCGGCATCCGATCCCGCGTCACCACCGTCCAAAAATCACCCAGCGTATCGACGTCCGCCCGGCCCATGTTCACCATCGGCTCAATCGCCAGCGTCAGCCCCGGCTGGATCTTGAAGTCGAGCTTGCGAGTGTCCTTGTCCACGTAGTTGGGAACCTGCGGGTTCTCGTGCATTACGCGACCGATGCCGTGACCGACATATTGCGTCACGACCCGGAACCCGCTCGTCTCCACGTACTTCTGCATCTCGCTGGCAATCTGGCTCCACCACGTTCGCTTCGTCAGAAGTTCGATCGCGATTTGCAGCGTCTTTTCGGCGACGCTCACGAGTCGTGCTTTCTCGCCGACCACATTCCCGATCGGCAGCGAGGCCGCCCGATCCGCACACCAGCCGTTGAGCCGACACGCCGTGTCGATCTTGAGAATGTCGCCGTCCTTGAGCGCGCGCGAACTCGGGATGCCGTGAACGACCTGCTCGTTGATGCTCATGCACGTGACGGCGGGAAACGGCACGCGACCGGGATAGCCTTTGAAGAGCGGCACCGCGCCGTGATCGACGTAAAACTTGTCGACCACGCGATCGATGTCGATGGTGCGGGCACCGGGGACGGCCATTTCGCGGCAGATAGCGTGCGCGCGGGCCACCAACTTCCCGGCCTCGCGCATCATCGCGATCTCGCGGGCCGTCTTTAACTCCGGCGGCTTCGATAGGGTGCGACGCAGCATTTGGAAGATCATCGTTCGCCAATGCCGCTTGCGGCTTCGCGATGGTTCTGCTCACCCGCAATCGCAAAGCCGCAAGCGGCTATCAGTCGTCCGTCAAACCGGGATAGTTCCGCATCACGAGGTGGCTGTTGATTTTTTGCACGAGGTCCAGGGCCACGCTGATGACGATCAACAGGCCCGTGCCGCCGTAGAAACTCGCCACCTGATACGGAATCTCCATCTCGGACGAAATCACGTTCGGGATGATCGCGATCACCGCGAGGAACGCCGCTCCGACGAACGTGATCCGCATCAACACGCGCTCGAGGTAATCGGCGGTTCGCTTGCCCGGTCGATACCCCGGAATGAAGCTGCCGTAGTCCTTCAGGTTGTCCGCGATTTCCTTCGGGTTGAACGTGATGGCAACCCAGAAGTAACAGAAGATGTAAATCATCGCGATGTACATCACGTTGTAGAGCCACGAACGGTGATTCTGGAAAATGCTGGCCAGGCTCGCGGCCCACGACGAATCCGTGACGCTCGAGATCACGCCGAGGATCATCGCAGGCAGAATCAGCAGCGTACTCGCGAAGATCACGGGCATGACGCCGGCCGCGTTCACCTTCATGGGAAGGAACTGCCGCGTGCCGCCGTAGACCCGGCGACCGCGAACGTGCTTCGCGCTCTGGGTTGGAATCCGGCGCTGGGCCTTGGTCATAGCAATGACGCCGACCACGACCGCGACGAAGAGAAAGAGTAAGACGATCAGCTTCTCGAAACTAATGTCGCCGGTCGCGGCACCGAGCGTGAAGAGCGATTCCTTGAGTGCCGGCATCATAACGGGACTATTCGCCTGCATTGCAAGAATCAGAAGACCGGCTCCTGCAGCTAGAACCAGAAGCGGAAAGAGCACCCAGACACCCTCTCTGTTTTCGATCCTGCTCCATGCATAAAGGATGTAACCGCCAAGCAGAAGGAAGGTCGCACCGAGAAAACCTAACAACACCGAGGGAACGAGGACGGGTGCCTTTGAAGTGTCCAACAATAACGAGGAGGTCGCATCGGGCAGTCGGGCGACGATGCCGGCCATGATGATGAGGCTGATGCCGTTGCCGATACCGTATTCGTCGATCTGTTCGCCGAGCCACATCAAAAACACGGTGCCGCAGGTGATCGTGAGTACGGCGGCAAACCCGAATAAATACAGGTTGAAGCCGTCGGCGTATCCGGGCGCGGCGGTGCCGAAGCCTCCGCTTCCATCACCGCCTTCCGGTCTCATGATCGGATTGACGACGATGATCGCCTGAATGATGCAAATCGGAACCGTGAGATATCGAGTGATTTCATTCAGCTTCTTGCGGCCGCTCTCACCTTCTTTTCTCAACCGTTCCAAACTCGGGAGTACGCCGCTGGCAAGCAATTGAATGATGATCGAGGCCGAAATGTAGGGCATGATGCCCATGGAGAAGATGCACGCCTGGCTGAGGTTGCCTCCGGAGAACATGGAGACGAATCCGAGCACCTGGCCCAAGGCACCGTTCTGGGCGTTCGCGAGCTTCTCGCCGAGTTTCACCTGATCGACCATCGGCAGCGGGATGTAAAACCCGATCCGATAGACGGCGAGGAAAATCAACGTGATGAAGATCTTCTTGCGCAGTTCGGGGATCTTGAAGATCGTGATGATCTGGTTCATAACCCCCTCCGGGGGAGTTCAGTTCTTGGCGAGCCGAGCGTTAGCCGCCGGGTCCCGGATAATGGACAGATCGATCCGTCAATCTCTCCCGATTCACTTCACGAGTTTCGGCGGCCGGGGCTTCATCTTGTTGCGAACCGGCTTCTTCGGCGGCGGCACCAGGTCGATGCCCCCCCCGGCTTTTTCGATCTTCTCCTTCGCGGACTTCGAGAAGTGGTCGGCCCGCACGGTCAGCTTCTTGGTGAGTTCGCCGTCGCCCAAAATTCGCACGCCATCGTAGGTTCCAACGACGAGCCGCTTCTTCTTCAGTGCGGCCATGTCGACGGTGCTGTTCGCATCGAAGGCCTCGAGGTCGCCAACGTTTACGATGGCCCAGTCTTTCTGGAAGCGGGCGTTTGAAAACCCACGCTTCGGGAAGCGACGGTACAACGGCATCTGGCCGCCTTCGAACAACCCGCTGGGAAGTCGGGCACCGGCGCTGGCGTACTGGCCCTTCGAGCCGAGGCCGGCGGTCTTGCCCTGGCCCGAGCCGATACCGCGACCGACGCGGCGCTTGAGCTTCCGCTTCGCCACGCCTCGACAAACTTCGCTGAGATCCATGACAAGTCCTTTAATACCGCAAGCGGCTATTAGAGTGCGACGCCGCGGAGGCGGGCGACTTCGTCGCGGGTCCGCAGTTGCAAGAGCCCGTTGATCGTGGCCTTCACGAGGTTGAGCGGGTTGGTGCTGCCGTGAACTTTGGTCAGAATGTTGGCGACGCCGCAGGCATTGAGCACTTCGCGAACGCCGGGGCCCGCCTTCACGCCGGTACCGGGGCCGGCGGGGATCATGATGACCTTGCTCGCGCCGTACTTGCCGATCACGCGGTGCGGGATCGTATCGCCGCGCAGCGAGATCTTCTTTTGGCGATTGACGTTGCTTTCGCCTTCCTTGATGGCCTTCTCGACGGCGGGAGGCACTTCGTTGGCCTTGCCGTAGCCGTAGGAAACGCGGCCGCGCTTGTCGCCGACGACGACGAGGGCGTTGAAGCTAAAGCGCCGACCGCCCTTGACCACGCAGGCGGATCGGCGAATCTTCACGACGAAATCGACCAACGCGTTATCGCGCGAATCGGTGTCGCCTTTTTCTCGTCGCTCACGTGCCATATTGTCCTCGCTCCGCTCCGCGGACTCCGCGTCGCGGCTAATCGGTGAATCTTCGGTTACTTCTTATCCTTCTTGTCGCCCTTTGGCTTGCCTTCGCCCTTGGCAGCCTTCGGTGCCTTGGCAACCTTCTCCACCGCAGGGGCGGCCGCAGTCGTCGCCTTGGCCTCGTGTTTCGCCTTGAGCGAATCGAGATCGGTGCAGATCAAGCCGGCTTCGGTCGCCGCGACGGCTAGGGCCTCGATTCGACCGTGGAACCGGTAAGGACCGCGATCGAACGCGGCTTTCACGATTCCCTTTTCCTTGGCCTGGGCGGCGAGCTTCTTGCCGACCTCGGTGGCCGCGTGTTTGTTGCTGCCGTGCTTCAGACCGCTCGCTTTCCCGGCGCTCGTCGCCGCGGCCAGAGTGACGCCATTCAAGTCGTCGATCAGCTGCGCATAAATGTGCAGGCTGCTACGGAACACGCTGAGGCGGGGAATCTGCGGGGTGCCGTAGATTGCCTTCCGCACGCGGTGCCGCCGCCGTTCCGTCCGCTTCGCCTTGAGTTTCTGCGCGTCCATCTCTTGGTTCCTGGTTACTGATAATTCGTTGGAAGCATTCGTCCCGTATGACAAATAACCAGTAACGAATAACCAACAACGAATAACTATTTGCCAGCCGCGAACGACTTGCCTTCCTTACGCCGCACGGTCTCGTTCTCGTACCGAACGCCCTTGCCCTTATAAGGCTCCGGCTTCCGGCTCGCACGAACCTCGGCCGCGAACTGGCCCACCTTCTGCTTGTCCGAGCCGGTCACCACGATCGTCGTCGGATCGGGCACGGCCACAGTAATGCCTTCGGGCGGTTCGTGGCGAATGCGGTTGGCGAACCCGACCGTCAGTACCACGGTCTTGCCGTCCATCGCGGCCTGGAAGCCGACGCCTTCGATTTTGAGCTTCTTCGTGTAGCCCGTCGTGACGCCGACCACCATGTTGTTGATCAAGGCACGAGTCAGGCCGTGCAGGGCGCGATTCTGGCGTTCGTTGTCGGGCCGAGCGACTGTGAGCGTCTTGCCGTCCGATTCCACCTTCATGTTCGGGTGGATGGCCTGCGACAGAGTCGCGGTCTTCCCTTGAACGCTGATCACCCCATCCTGGATGGTGATCTTCACGCCCGCAGGAATCGGAACGGGTAAACGGCCGATACGACTCATGTCTAAACCTCAGTTCCAAGTTCCAGGTTCCAGGTTCCAGTGGAACTTGGTCTGAGGTCAACTTGGAACTCGAAACTAGGAACTCGAAACGTCCGATCACCACACCGTGCAAAGAATCTCGCCGCCGACCTTCTCGCGCTTCGCGGAGCGGTCGGACATCACACCCTTACTCGTACTCAGGATCGCGATACCGAGTCCATCGAGAACGCGCTTCACATCCTTGTAACCCTGATACACGCGGCGACCCGGCTTCGAGTACCTCGCGATGTGCCGAATCACACGCTCGCCATCCGGGCCGTACTTCAGGAAGACCTGCAGCACGACGTGCGACTCGGTTAACTGGCCGACTTCCTGGAATTCCTTATGCTTGCCGCCGCCGGTCGCGGAGTCCGACTCCGTGTACTTGCCGGTGCGGTAGCCGAGGATGAAACCTTCTTCGAGCAGTACTTTCGCGAGAGCCACCTTCAGATTCGTGGCGGGCATCTCGACGAAAGGGCGCTCGATGGCATTCGCGTTGCGGATGCGGGTCAGCATGTCCGCGATCGGGTCGGTCATCATGGCAGTGTATCTCCAGTTCCAAGTTCGGAATTCCAGGTTCCAAGCTCGACGGGTTCCAATGAGGAATTGGAACCTGGAACTTGGAAATTGGAACTACCATGAGGCCTTGCGGACGCCGGGAATGATGCCATCGGACGCCAGAGTTCGGAAACAGATCCGGCAGACGCCGAACTTTCGGTAAACGGCTCGACCGCGGCCGCAGATCTTGCACCGATTGCGGACGCGAATCTTCTCGCGGCCGGTCATCAGATTCGCTTTGATCTGTTGATCGAGCGGCTTTTTGCGCTCCGCCTTGTCCTTGTCCAGCGCGGCGAGCTGCCGCTTGTACGTGGCTTCTTTGGCGTTCGTTGACATGAAGTTCTCTTCTGACCGCGGCGTTCCGGCTCGGGTTCCGAAGCAACGAGCTTCGAGTGAGTCGGCCGTTCCGTCTTGTGCCAAGCTTACTTACTGTCGTCTCGGAACGGCATCCCGAAGGCGCGAAGCAACTCGCGGGCTTCCTCGTCGCTACGAGTACTCGTAACGAACGTGATATCCATTCCCTGCGTGAACGTCAGCTTGTCCGGATCGATTTCGGGGAATACCAGTTGCTCGGTCAGCCCCATGCTGTAGTTGCCGTTACCGTCGAAGCTCTTCGGGCTGATGCCGCGAAAGTCGCGGATGCGCGGCAGCGCGACGTTGATCAAGCGATCGAGGAACTCGTACATCCGCTTGCCGCGAAGCGTTACGCGGCAACCGATCTCGTTCCCTTCTCGCAACCGGAACGCACTGACGGCTTGCTTGGCCTTCATGATCTGCGGACGCTGACCCGCGATCATGCCGAGGTGTTCGGCCGCCTGCTTCATACGATCCTTGTCCTGAAGCGCTTTGCCAACGCCCATGTTCAGTACGATCTTCGAGAGTTTCGGCAGGCTCAGGCGATTCTCGCGGCCGAACTTCTTGCCGAGCGCCGGGAGAATTTCTTTCGAATATTTCTCGAGCAGTCGAGGAATGGGTGCCGGGGTGTCTTTCGTCGCAGCGGCCATGGTAAACGAACCTCGTGAAGCCTACTGGCAACCCCATTGCCAACGGGGTCGATACAGGCCAATTGTTGGACCCGGTCTCAATTACTTCTTCAACGCCACGTATGCTGCATTCGCATACTTCGCGTCCGGTTTCGTGAGCAGGCGAATTCTCGCCTTGCTCTTCTTCGCGTACAGTTCCTTGCTGCCGTCGTTGAGGTAGCGAACGCCGACGCGGGTCGGCTTGTTCGTACTCGGGTCGATCAGCATCACATTTGAAGCGTTGACCGGCATCTCCTTCGAGAGCCGGCCACCCTGCGGGCTGCGGCGCGAAGGCTTCATGTGCTTATATACGCGGTTGACGCCGGCGACCACGACCTGGTTCTTCTCGCGGAGTACGCGCAGTACTTTGCCGCGGGTGCCCTTGTCGTCGCCGGTGTTCACTTCAACCGTGTCGTCTTTGCGAATGTACATTTCTCGAATCCTTCGTTATCGGTTAATGGTTAAAGGCGATGCAAATAACCAGGAACGAATAACAGCTTAAACAACCTCAGACGCAAGGCTGAGGATCTTGTTGTACTTCACGCGCAGTTCGCGAGGCACGGCACCGAACACCCGGGTGCCGCGCGGGTTGTTGTCGTTATCCAGGAGGACGAGTGCGTTCGAGTCGAAGCGAACGTAGCTTCCATCCTCGCGGCGAGTGGCGACCTTGGTGCGAATGACCACACCTTTCACCACGTCGCCCTTCTTCACATCGCCGCCGGGCAATGCCTTCTTCACGCTGGCTCGGATGACGTCGCCCAGGTAAGCCACGCGGCGCTTCGAGCCGCCGAGCACCTGAATGCACATCACTTCCTTCGCGCCGGTGTTGTCGGCAACATCCATGAACGTGTACATCTGAATCATGACGCAACCTCGGGCTCGACCATCGCAATGGCCGGGCTTGATTTATTTCTTTGCGACCGGGGCTGGGGTTGCGGCATCGCTGCCGGCGACCGCCCCTTCCAGATTGGACAGCGTTCGGCTCGGTGCCTTGGTCACAACGCGAATCAGCGTCCAGCGCTTCGAACGCGAGAGCGGGCGGGATTCCACGATCTCTACCGTGTCGCCCAAGTGCGATTCGTTCTTCTCATCGTGGGCGTAGCAGATCGTGCGCTGCTTCACGTACTTACCGTACTTCGGATGGCGAACGAGGCGCTGCACCTCGACGCGGCGCGTCTTGGCATTCTTATCGCGGGTCACGATGCCCAGAAGTTGACGGGGGCCGGTGGTCCTGGCTCCAGTCGCGGGAGTGGTGATCGCGTCCGCCATTACTTCGCACCTTTCTGAGCCGTTTTCGCCGCGTGGAATCCTTGCAGCCGTCGAAGCTGCCGGCGGACGGTCCGCTTGCCGGGCTCGCCCGCCTCGTCCTTCGCCGTCAGGTTCGTGATTCGCGTCGCCAACTGATCCGGAGCCAAGGCCCCGAGCTTGTCGAGTTCGCGACGACGCTGAATCGTCTTGAGCCGTGCGATCTCTTGCCGAGCCTTGCGGATCTCGGACGGAGTCTCGAGCCGGTCGGTTGCCGACTGAAATCGCAATTGGAACAAATGCTTCTCGGTGTCCTTGAGCGTGAGCATCAGTTGCTCATCGCTCATACCCCGGTAGTCGTTCAGCTTGGTCGGCATCGCATCACCATCCGCTCGAAACCCGGTTTCTGCTTTGGAAACCGGGTTTCTGTTCCCTGAAAGAAACCCGGTTTCCAAAGCAGAAACC
>JAYTUG010000170.1:0-2324 GCA_043744695.1 Gemmataceae bacterium | reverse complement strand
GACCCTTGGCGGCATTTTGGGAGCGCCGGGAGACGAACGAGTCCGGACAGCACCGCCACCGGATGGCGGCGTGATTACAAACCATGTACCGCACCCTGCCCCGTGAAGCGATCGTCGTGAAGGCGGTGACTCCCGCCGTCGGTTCGGATAGATTGGAGTACCATGCCAGCCATCACACGCCAGATGCTCCGCGACTACCTGCACGATGCGCTTCCCGAGGGCGACATGGCCGCAGTCGAGAAATCGCTGCGCGCTTCGCCCGAACTGCACGGATTGCTGAGCGAAGTTCGCGATGAGGAAGATCGCGGCGAACACTCGGTCGGAGCCATTTGGCGGCGCGAACGCGTGAGTTGCCCCTCCCGCGATCAACTCGGCGGCTACCTCCTCGGCGCCGGCGATGCCGACCTCCTCGACTACATCCAATTCCACCTGCAAACCATCGGTTGCCCCTACTGCCTCGCCAATTTGGACGACCTGAAGAAGCTACACGGCGAATGACCGGGAAGCCTCAGTAGCCGATTCGCGTTTGGCGTTTTGGGGAGCCGCGGAAACCGTGGCAAACCCAGATCGTCCACGTGGCGGTCGGCATGCCCGCTTCGCGGTGCGTCGCGGTGAGCGGCATTTCGACGCGTTCAAACACGCCTTCAAAATTCGGAATTCGTTCGCCCACGTAGATGAAACTGCGGCCGCGAAAGGCCTCCGAGTCGCTTACCGGGTTGGGTCGCCAGAGGTCGTACTGGCTGTGCCGATCGGCGAGCGCAGGGCCGAACGAGTACGCCGGCGGATGCTCGCGACAATAGAAGGAGAGTTCGCCGGGAATCGTCCAGAGCATGCCCGCGAGCGCGGGATCTTCGCCGGTCTCACGCTGGACGCGGTCGCGGAGGCGATCCACTTCATGGGCGAGAGTACTCCAACCCGTGAGGCGGCACGTCGGGTCGATCTTGCGGATCGGGGTCGGGTTTCGTTCCGAAGGCGACGGGAGCAACACCGCTAACGCAGGACGTGCGAATTGCGGGAAGCGCAACCCGACGGAGTACGCGAATCCGAGAATCGTCGCCGCAATCAGGGCGATGCGAACGGCTCGCGAATTCCGTTCGCGAATCCACGCTGCGGCCAGGACCGAGCCCCCAACGTAAGCCGCGGCCGGCCAGTTCAACTGCCCCGGCGTGCGGATGCTCGCCGCGAGAAAAACGCCCCAGACCGGCACCGAAGCCCACCAGACGAGTGACAACCCGCTGTCACTCCGAAATCGCCACGCTCCGGCGGCGAAGGCCGCGAACCAAAACCCGAGCAAGAGCCCCACTTGTCCGCCGACGTAAGCCAACGGCGTGAACCAGGGCGCGTTCGATTCTTCGTTCACCCCGGCCTGCCCGAGCACGTGGTGGAACGAAACCCAGTCGCGGTTCGCGTTCCAGACGAGGATCGGCACGCATCCCAGTGCCGCGATGCCGAGGAAGAGCCAGACGCCGCTGCGACAGAACTCGGAACGACGGTAAACGAGCAGGTGCCCGATCGCGGCAGCGGGCAGGAGCAGCATCGGATACTTGGCGAGCACGCCGAGCGCGGTGCAGACTCCCGCGAGCAACCACCACGTTTTACTTCCGCGATTCGAGGCTCGGTTCGAGCAGACGAGTGCCCAGCACCAGCAGGCGAGGAAGGGCGGGTCGATGGTCATGAGTACGGCCCCGGCCGAGATCGCGGGCAGCGTGGAGGCGCAGACGATGCTGGCGAGTGCGAGCCGCCTATCGTGGAGCACGTCGGCGATGAGTAGGTACAAGCCAGCCAATAACGCGGCACTGGAAACGACTGCGGGCAGACGCACGGCGAACGCCGTCGAACCGAACAGTTCGCAACTCCCCCGAATGAGCCAGGCGACGAGCGGCCCCTTGCTGTAGTAGCTCCAGTCCAGTTGCCGAGACCAGTGCCAGTAGTGGGCTTCGTCCGGCGCGAGATCGTGCGGGCAGAGAAACGCGATGTAGACGAGATTGAGGAAGAACCACGCCAGGATGAAGAGCGCGGCCGCGAGTGAATGAGGGAAGCGAGGTGAGGTCGGAGCCGCGTGCGTAACGACTTCGCAGCGCACGGTGGCGCGTGCGAGTGTCGCGATGCGAGTTTCCGCGAGTGCATCCATGCGGGAAGAAGAACCGGGTTTCTCACCTCAAGAAATCCGGTTTCCAAAGCAGAAACTGGGTTTCAATCCCTCTTGTAGGGCTTCCCCTTCGCGTTCGTCAATCCGAACCGAGACGAGCCAGCGACCTTTTCACCTCGCCCCCCGGCTTGGCGGGGGGAGAGGTCGGAGTCGAAATTTCGAAAGCAACTTAGAC
>JAYTUG010000169.1:0-8999 GCA_043744695.1 Gemmataceae bacterium | reverse complement strand
AAAGATCGCGGCACCTCCCCAGACAATTGGATCACGGCGGCCATCGAACTGGGTTTGCTCTACTTGCACGAAGGACGTTTGGACGAAGCCGCGGCGCGTTTTGAAATCATGGAGAAGGAGAACTTCGGGACGGCACCCCTCGCAACGCAATCCGCTCACCATGCCGGGCGGTTCGGCAAGGGTATCGTCATGGCTCATCGCGACAGCGATCCGCAATTCCCACAGGCACCGCAGACATCGACGCGGCTCTTCACCGAGGCGATTGCCGCGGCCCTGTCGACACCCATTCCCAAGATCAAGGGCGATCGGCTCGACGTGCTCCGCATGTTTTTGACTAGGCATCCCGAACTGGCCCAGGCCATTGCCGACGCCCTGAACCGCAACGCGGCCAACGGCGCGAAACTCCCGCCGCTGCTGGAGGCGCTCCGAACCCCCAAAGCCTTGTTGAAGCGTGAATGACTGCGTCACTTGCCGGCGGCTTCGAGTTGCTTCTTCTTGCGCTCCGCGATTTCATCCGCGAAGAGAGACCGCACTTTCTTGCGAGCGAAGTGGTCCACGATCCACGGGAAGAATCGGTTCACGAGCACCAGCAACTTTCCCTTGAAGGTCAGCGTCACGTCGGTCGTACCCTTCGCGATAGACTTGAGGATTGCCTCGGCCACTTGCTCGCTCGTCATGCCGCGGAGGTGGTCGAGTTGAATTTTGGCCTTCTGCTCGAGCATGTTCTTGGAGAAGTTCGTTTGCGTGAGGCCGGGGCTGACGACGAGTACGTCGATGCCGTCCTTGGCGAGTTCGGCGCGGATCGATTCGCTGAACCCGGCCACGGCGAACTTGCTGGCGGAGTAGAGCGAGCGGCCGGGGAGCGCGCGTTTGCCGATGACCGAGGAGATGTTCACAATCGCCGGCGTGTTGCCTGCCTTCAGAACGGGGAGGAAGGCCCGGGTCGTTTCGATGAGGCCGAAGAAGTTGGTCTCGAAGATGGTGCGAAGGATCTGCGGGTCGGAATCCATGAAGTGGCCGGTGGCACCGATGCCGGCATTGTTCACGAGAACGTCGAGCCCGCTGAAATGCTGCTGGGCCGCTGCGAGCATCGCGGTGCGATCCTCGGGCTTGGTCACGTCGGCGGCCACGGTGGCGAGGATGCCGCCGCCGGCTTTCACCTCGGCCGCGAGTTCGTCCAGCAGTGCCTGCGACCGCGCCGCGGCCAGTACGCGACACCCCTTCTGCGCGGCGAGCACGCACAAAGCGCGGCCGATTCCTTGCGATGCTCCCGTCACGAGGACTCGCAAGCCTTCCAATTTCCGACGTGCCATGAATCGACTCCTTACATAGCCCGCTAGAAGTGGCGGGCTATATGTACCGATGTTTTAGCGTAACCGTTCGGCCTATCACTAATCGGGGTGCGTTTTTTCCGGCCCGGTGAGCCGCGACGGTCTCGCCCAGGAACTTCAACGCCGAGCGCCCCTGCTGGCGCAGGCTCTGCGTCGCGTTTTTTTTTCACTTGGGCCATGTGCGCACCATTCCCCATGAATTATGGGCTTTTCGCACGGCCCCGCCGGGTCGTGCTGGCCGTGCGCGTTCGCAACTCCCATGATAAGTAGAAGATGCGCATGACTAGGCTGGTCCTGCGCGGGATAGCCTCGCTTCGGGATGAAGGTGTGCATGGGAAGTGCCTCGGAGACGGACGAGATAACTGGCTTTGCACTTTAACCGCGACTTGCACAGAAACCGACGTGGGTTGCACAAAAACCGACAATCAGTTCGGCGGCTTGCCAGAGTTGTTTTGAAGGACTTGTTCGGGGCAATTGCACAGAAGAGGCACCGAACGAAGGACTAAAAGTTCGACCAGACGACTTCGATCATGCGCCGCTTCTGCTTCCCGCTCGCGGCCTGATTCGGCAGGTCGAACTCGCGACGGGTCCAGTCGTGCAATTCCTTGTCGTAAAGTTCGGACGGATAGCCCGACAGCATCACGCGACCCTTGCACTTGCGAATCGTGCCGAGCAGTTCGGCGTGCGCCTTCTCTCCCATCTCATGTGCGTACACGTCGTCTGCGGCTCTCGTGGCCGCGAGGTAAGGCGGGTCGAGATAGAACAGCGTCTGGGGTGTGTCCTCAAGCTGGATTACGTCCACCGCATCGCGGTTCAGAACTGAAACGCGGCGAAGCCGAGCGTGAACGGCCGGTAGAGAATCGACTGCACTGATCCACGCGGACGCCTGTTCGTTCATGCCCCGTCGCGTTCGAGTTTTACTCAGAGGCGCGAACGCATGCATGCGCCCTGCTAGCGATTGGCGGCATCGAATGAAGAAGCGAACCGCACGATCCACTTCGTCAGTACCTTCCTCTTCGGCGGCCTCCCATTCTGCTTGCGAGAAGGGGACGGCTTGGAGGATGCGATGGAACTTCGCGAATTGCTCTTCGCTTTGGAGCACCTTCCAAAAGTTCGAGAGGCCGCCGTTGAGGTCGTTTACGACCTCGCTGATGCCCTCCGGTTTCTTGGCGAGCAGAACGGACAAGCCACCGGCGAACGGCTCGACGTAATGGAGGTGAGGCGGCATGAGGGCAACGATCTTCTGGGCAAGATAGTATTTACCACCATGCCATTTCAATGGCGGCGCGACGCGAGAAGCGGCATCCATTGCACGCACGTCCTTGTTAAGCTGCCTTTGGCAGCATGTTGAAAATAGGGCGGTACTTTTCGAGCGATTTGAGTTCGAGCAGCCGAAGGCTCGCCCCCCTTACGTCCTCCTGTTTGACAACCTGAATGTTGATCTTTTCCGGTTCAGGCGTCCAGAAACGGTTACTAATGGCGGCGAGAACGCGATTGTCCTTGAAGAACTTGATACCCGCTCGAAGGTTCGTGGAGTTGGTCAAATACAGATAGCGTTTCTCCTCCGAAATGGAGAAGATACCATCGGTAGCGGGAATCGAGTCAACAGCAACGCTGGACAGAAGCCCCAAGGGCTTCCATTTTCGCGACAGATCAGGCAAATGGCTGCTCTCCAGTCGTTTACCCTCGCCCTCTCGTCTTGTGCGAATGTTCTTCCGCAGGCTAAGCGCCGCGAGTCGATAGTCGATTGCGTTCCCAGTGTGGCCGATCTTCATTGCCAACGAGTCGAACGCCGCGCCGATCTCCGGGCTCACAAGCAAGTCGTCATAGCTTGCGTCATATCGATATGACAGTTGCGCGAAGGCGATCTCGGCGGGAATGAAGTATGGTCCAAGATCTCGCCTGTCCTTATTGGTGGTTGCCACTTTGAACGAGCCCGACTTGCGAATATTCAACAGGCGACGGCAGATTGTTTCATGCGTTCCATCGACGCCCAACTCGCTGGACAGATCGACGAATCGCTTCGTCAGCGATGGGTCCGCGAATGCTCGATCAATGGCGTACCCTTCATGCACCTGCTCAAACGCGGCAACGATCTTAGCGTCACGGGTTGCGTCGGGCGCAAGTCTTGTAGGAGGCAACGGGCGTCTTGCGAGCATTTCGCCAACGTTTTTGATGGCAGAGAATGCCCCGAAGCCAGACCGCGAATAGGACTGGACGGTGCTTCCAAGAATGCGACTTATCGCGAGTTGGTTCAGTTCGCTCATGTATCACTTGAAGTCTGTGATGAAGTGAATCGCGTCGTTGAACACAACTCCGATTGCACCCTGCTTCGTGTTTTTCCCCATACGCTTGAGGAAGCCAGCCAACTCTTCAAGATTGCTTTCCTCCTCCACGTCCGCTCGCCTGGCAAGGCTCTGAATCATGATCGGTTGATCGTCAAGAAGTACACCACCGTTGGCGTCGTCACGCCATATGCCGACCAAGTTTTTGAATCCCGTCGCTCCGCCCTACAACCTCCCCATGAGGTCGAGTGCATCGGAGGCCCATTTCTCTTGATCCAATACCCTCTGCTTGTTTCGCTGATGGCTCGGAATGAAAACGATGATCGAGTCATCGCTCTTCCCAAACCTCATTTTCTGCTTCAGCCACTCTTGGAGAGAGGGATCGGCAGGAGGGTTCGCCTTCTTCGCCATGCTTCCTCCTGAGAATACCCACCCTCGCCGTTATAGTCGATGATCGGCTTATTATCGATATCGACGAGCGCACTGCCATATCGCCGCATAACTCCGGTCGCTGATGCTCCCGGATTGCCAGGTCACTTTGTCGCCTTCAACCGGTCGAGCAGGTAGTCCGTCGAGTTCTTATATTTCTCGTGCGGGTGGCCGGGATAGGTGATGATGCCTTCCACCTTCACGTCCTTCAACTTCTCCATCAGGATCATGCCGGACAGCGCCGAGTGAGTCGGGTCGTCTTGGGCCTCGCCCTTCACCGGCGGCTTCTTCTGGCTCGGGAACTCCATGAACACTGGCGGATCGTCCGAAGTCACGTGGTTGAGCGGCGAGTATTCCTCGATCCACGGGAGCAGCGTTTCGCGTTCGTCGAAGAACTTCTGGAAGGCACCGTCGCGTTCCTTCTCGTTGCGAATGCCGAAGGCGTGGCCGCCGTAGCGGGCGTTGGGCATCCACTCGCGGAGCAGCTTCGGATCGAGCGTGGTTTGCGCGCCGTTCACGGCGGCGCAGACGAGGCGAGTCGATTCGCGGGCAATGGGGTCGGTGCTCTTCGGGTCGGCGAGGTCGTCGTGGTACAGCAGCCAGAGCGAGGAGCAGGCCCCGGCGGAGCCGCCGGTCGCGGCAATGCGAGTCTTGTCCAAGTTCCAATCTTTCGCCTTGGATCGCACGAACTGTACGGCCCGCGCGGCGTCTTCCAACGGCCACTTCACCGGCGGCTTGATCCCCTTCTCCGTAGCCTCCGTGACGAGCCGATAGTTGATGGCCACGACCGAGATGCCCGCCTTGAGAAAGGGCTGAACGCCGTTCCGATAACTGGCCTTGTCGCCTGCCACCCAGCCGCCGCCGTGGATCATGACGACCACGGGCGTGGGCACGTCGGACTTCGCCTGCCAGAAGTCGAGTACCTGGCGCGGATGCTCTCCGTACTTCACCTCGGCCGCGGTTGGCGTCGGCCCCTTGGGGACTTCTTTTTTGGGTTCCTGCGCGACGGCGAGGGAACCGACGAGGAATGCGACTGCGAACATGATGAACCTCGGGGAGGGTTGAGACACAATGGTGGCCCGCGAACGCGCCGGCGATGCCGCGCTCCGCTCCGAGGACTTCGCGTCGCGGCTAAACGTTAGCGTTGATTACCGTTCACGAGGACTCCGCGTCGCGGCTAAACGTTAGCTCTTCTTGCCGTGCTTGGTTTCGGGAACCTCGGTGGATGCGGGGTCGAACCAGGCTTCCTCGAACAGGATGCGTTCCTTCTTCGCCATCGCCATGTTCGCGGTCAGCGCGATGATCGCATCCGCCATCGCGACTTCCCCGTGGCAGCGCGGCACGATGTCCGCGTACTTCAGCTTGCCGTGGCCGGACGAATCCTTCTCGGCTTCGTAGCTCACCGGTTGCTTCTTGGCTTGCCACATCCGCACGCAGTAGGCGAAGTGCTCCATTTCAGTGCGGTAACCTCGAACGGCGGAATCCCAGATGGGCGCGTTGTCGGCTTTCTTGGTGGTCGGCGCTGAGGCCGAACCCGCGCCCCAGGTACTCGTCGATTCCATGGCTGGCTTCTTGCCGTCGGCCGAGGTCACGGTGATCTTCGTATCGCGGCCGCCGGTGTCGCCCTTCTTGCTCTTGTCCTTCTCGCGCCAAAGGAAGGCGTCGCGTTCCTGATCGAGGTACATGGTGCCCTTGCTGCCCATGAGCCACTCGCCATAGCCTTCGGACTCGTTCGTGTTGAAGGAGGTGAAGGAGACGACGACGATGTCCTGCTCGTCGGTACCGCCCTTGCCGGCCTTCGGATGCTTCGGCCCGGGGAACTCGAAGTTGACGAAGACGCCGTCGTCGCTCTCGCGATCGTTGCGGCCGGGGCCGTAGAAGAACTTCCCGCCGATGCCCTGGACCGCGAGCGGCTTGGCGTGGCCGAGGATGATCGACGAGGCGTCGAGTTGGTGGCTGCCGAGTTCGGCCATGAGCCCGCCGCCGGTCTTCTCGGAACAGCGCCAGCGAACCAGTTCCGCGACGTCCTTGAAGCCGTGGAGGTTGGGATCACCGAGGGCGAGTTCTTTCAACTTCTCGGGCGAGAGCGCCTCGGCATCGACGCGGGGCACTTCCTTCCACCACGAATCGACGTAAGCCGGAATGCCGTACTTCTCGTCGAACTTCTTGGCGTCGAAGGCCTTCGGGTCGTAGGGCCAGGAGTTGTTGCGGTACCACTGGGCGCGGATGTGTTTGAGGTCGCCGAGCACTCCGGCGTCGACCACTTCGAGGGCCTGCGCGTAGAGCGTGCTGTAGTGGCGCTGGTGGCCGATGGAAAGGAGCAGGCCCTTGTCCTTGGCGTACTTGATCATGTCCTTGCAGCGGCCGATGCTGCGGGCCATGAGCTTCTCGCAGAGTACATGCAGCCCGGCGTCCATGCACTTCTTCGCGATCGCATCGTGCGTGTTGAGCGGCGTCGCAATCACGACCATCTCGATGTTCAGGCTCTTCGCCTCGGACAGTAGAGCATCGAGGTTATCGAACGTTTTGATCTTCTTGGCGGTCGCTTCGCCGTAGACCTTGTTGAGGCCTTTTCGGGGGCCGGTGTCGCCCTTGAAGATGCGTTCGCGGTTGGACGGCCGGATGTCGCAAACGGCGACGATCTCGTTGAACTCGGGGTTGTGGTCGCCGACGAGGACGCCGCCTTCGTCGCCGCAGCCGATGAGCGCGGTGCGGACGGCCTTGTTCCCTTTCCACTCGTGGTAGCCGAAGTAGACGGCGGCGGAGAGGGGCACGACGGCCCCGACGGCGAGGCCGGTTTTGAGGAAGTCGCGGCGATCGGGCTTCTTGGGATCGACGGGCCCGCCGACGGCCATGCTCGTCATGTGGCCGTTGCGGGCGAGGTCGCCGGTGGCCTGTTCGAAATTGGTTTTGCCCGTCGCGCGTTGCTCGGGCGTGAGATCGAGAGCCATGTGAATCTCCGGGAAAGGTTAGAGTTTAGCCGCGACCCGTAGTCTGCGGAGGGAGCGCGCTCCCCTCCGCGGACTACGGGTCGCGGCTAAACGGTTAGGCGGATGGCGGCGTTTCGCAGTTCTTGCCGCAGCCGCAGATGCGGCCGATCAGTGCATCGATGCCGAGCCAACTGCCCGTGGGGAACGTCGCCAGCACCAACAGCGCCATCGCCTCGATCGCGTTCTTGTTGATGAAGACCGGATTGCCCTCGGTGTTGGGCGGCAGTGGATACCACGGGAACGGCGGGTGCGTGAGGTACGTGAGTGCGAGAAACCCGACGCCAGCTAGGCACGCGACGCGGGTGAAGAGCCCGCCGATGATGCACGCGCCGACCACGACCAGGAACCACATCGTGAAGCCGTCCATGCGCTGACCCATCGAAGGCTCCGCGGCAACGGCGACTTCCGGCACCTTCGCGTTGCCGAGCATATCTTTCTTGAGTTCCGCGACGAAGCTCTCGATGTCCTTGCTCAGATCGGTCTGGGCGTTGATCAGGTCGATGCGGAGTTCGGAGGCCTTCTTCTGATCGATTCCGAAGCCGTTGCCCAGGCCCGCTTTCAAACGGTCTTCTTCGTCCGCCACGAGTTTGCGGAGCGACTCGATGTGGGCGAGTCGCTGCGGAGCGGTCATCGGCACATCGTTGGTGATGCCCTTGAGTTTGCAATCGCGACCTTCGACGCCATAGACCCAGAGTGCGTATTTGCGCTTGGCGGCTTCCCGGCGTTCGAGCGAGGTCTTCGTGGCAGCCTGTTCGCGCTTCAAGTTGGCGGCGGCGCGATCCTTCTCACCTTGTTCTTTCACCTTCGCCTTCTCGGCATCGGTCTTGGCGGCCGCGAGCCCCTTCGCCTCCGCGGCTTCGGCCGCCTTCAGATCGGCATCGGCCTCAGCTTGAATGGACTTCACAACCTCGTCGATCAGGTCGTCGAGTTCCTTGGCGACCGGCATCGGGCACATCGCTCCTTGCATGGCGGGCGCGAGGCGAGCCACCCCTTCGGTGGACATTTCCCGCAGGCCGGTGACTCGATCCTTGATGGTCGAAGCCGAGTCGTCGAATTGCTTGCGCATGAACGGCCCGAGCGGGCCTTGTGCCGCTTTAAAATACGGCTCGCTCGTGAAGACGCGGTTGTATTCGCCCGGCCCCGCGTAATGCGAATGAAGCTTGTGCAGACCTTCGAACAGGAAGTGCCAGCCGATCGCAACGCGAAGGGCGAGCAGGAAGAAGACGCGGAGCGAACACTTCTGTTGGTAGGTGGCGACGATGAGGGCGAACAGCGTGCCGGCGAGCCCCGCGCACAGGATCGGAAGTAGAACGGCGTTGGACATGGGAGAGTCAATCCGGGGTGTACGAAGACCAATCGACGTTGAAGCTTTGCAGTGCGTTGTTGGCCAGCATCACCGCGCTCAAGTGCGGTCGGGTCGTCAGGAACTTCTCGGCGTTGGCGAGTCCGAGGACGAACATCGCGGTGGACGTCGCGTCGGCCTCGGCCGCCGTTGGGGCCACCACCGTGGCGCTGGATGTTCCCTCGACTGGCCATCCGGTGCGCGGGTCGAGCAGGTGACCGAGTTTACGTCCATTGTACTCGAAGTACTGATACGTGGCAGCGGAAGTGCCCAGACCGCAATCGCGAAGCCAGAGCGTGCCGAGCGAATGGTTCTCGTCGTTCGGGTGCCGTAGGCGAACGCCCCAACCGCGAGGCTCACCCGGCGGGTGGCCGATGGCAAAGACACTACTCGAACCACCGTGCAGAAGTGCCGAGCGAATGCCCCAGCGCGAGAGGAGCAACTCGGCGGCGCGATCGAGGGCGAAGCCCTTGCCCACGGCACCGAGATTGAGTTCGAGCCCCGGCATCCGGAACTTCACCGAGCAGGTCTCGCGATTCAGAATCACGTGCTTCATCCCGGTTCGAGCCATGGCCGCGTTGCGTTCTCGCGGCAACGGCACCCGACCTTCGCGATGATAGAA
>JAYTUG010000168.1:0-9013 GCA_043744695.1 Gemmataceae bacterium | reverse complement strand
GAGCATGGACTTTTGAAAGTAGAGCCGCTCCAGAGCGGGGAGCGCGCCCGGATACTTCTCGGAATAAACGTGGTGCATCACATCATGCATGCTCCGCTCCGAAGACTTCGCGTCGCGGCTAAACGACAGGCACTTAAATGGACCCCGCGTGCTTCGCACGCCTGGCATACGGACATCCATCATGCAGATCGCTCGCCGCTTCACTCGTGAAGGTCAGGACCCATTCGCCGCGATTCCGTTCGCGCCGCGCACGTCGCGGATCGTGAACCCGAACGGCTCCGTCGTCTTCGAAATGAAAGACGCAATGGTCCCGGCCGCGTGGTCGCAAGTGGCGGTCGATATCCTCGCCCAGAAATACTTCCGCCGTGCCGGCATCCCCGAACGCACCAACAAGGTCTTCGAGAACAACGTTCCCGGCTGGCTTCAACGCACCACCCCCGAGTATCCCGACACCCCCACCGGCGGCGAGACCGACTCGCGCCAGGTTTTCCACCGCCTCGCCGGATGCTGGACCTATTGGGGTTGGAAGGGCGGCTACTTCACCACGGAGGCCGACGCCCGCACTTTCTACGACGAAACCTGCTTCATGCTCGCCAAGCAGATGGCAGCACCGAACAGCCCGCAGTGGTTCAACACGGGGCTTCACTGGGCCTACGGAATCGAAGGGCCGCCCCAGGGGCACTACTACGTCGATCCTGCGAACAAGGCACTGAGCCGCTCCACATCCGCTTACGAGCGCCCGGCTCCGCACGCCTGCTTCATCCAGCACGTCTCGGACGACCTCGTGAACGATGGCGGCATCATGGACCTCTGGGTTCGCGAGGCCCGCATCTTCAAGTACGGCTCCGGCACCGGTTCGAACTTTTCGCAACTCCGCGGCGAAGGCGAACCCCTCTCCGGCGGCGGCAAATCCTCCGGGCTCATGAGCTTCCTCAAGATCGGCGACCGCGCCGCCGGTGCCATCAAGAGTGGCGGCACCACCCGCCGCGCCGCCAAGATGGTCGTCCTCGACCTCGACCACCCGGACATCGAGGAGTTCGTGAACTGGAAGGTGGTCGAAGAGCAGAAGGTCGCGGACCTGGTCACCGGTTCGCGGCTCATGAATAAGAACCTGAACGCCGTGCTGAAGGCGATTCAGACGCATCCGAACGCCGCCGAGAAGTACGACCCCAAGGCCAACGCCAACCTCAAGAAGGCGATCCTCGACACCCGCATCGCGATGATTCCCGAGAACTTCATCGCGCGGGTCATTCAACTTTCGAAGCAGGGCTTCACCCACATCGACGTGGACGAATACGACACCGACTGGAACTCGAAGGCGTACTACACGGTGTCCGGGCAGAACAGCAACAACTCGGTTCGCATTCCGAACGAGTTCATGCAGTCGGTGGAAGCCGACGGCCAGTGGAAGCTGTTTTGGCGGACGGAACTGGCAACTGCCAAGAAGCAGGGCCGCGCGCCGAAGGCGAATAAGACGCTGCAGGCCCGCGATCTGTGGGACCAGATCGCCTACGCCGCGTGGAGCTGTGCCGACCCCGGCTTGCAGTTCGACACGACCTTCAACGACTGGCACACCTGCCCCGCCGACGGCCGCATTAATGCCACAAATCCATGCAGCGAATACGCTTTCCTCGACGATACGGCGTGCAACCTCGCGTCCCTGAACCTGCTCACGTTCTTCGACACGAGCGCGGCGAAGTTCGACATCGAAGCCTATCGCCACGCGGTGCGCATCTGGACGCTGATCCTCGAAATCAGCGTCCACATGGCGCAGTTCCCGAGCCAGTCCGTCGCGCAGAAGTCGTACGACTTCCGCACGCTCGGCCTCGGCTACGCGAATCTCGGCGCGCTGCTCATGGTGCAGGGCATCCCCTACGATTCGCCGGAGGGTCGGGCTCAGTGTGCGGCGTATACCGCGATCATGCACGCGGGCGCTTACGCCGCCTCCGCCGAGATTGCGTCCGAACTCGGTGCGTTCGACCGGTATGAAGCCAACCGCGAGCCGATGCTCAAGGTGATTCGCAACCATCGTCGGGCCGCGTATGCTGCCGCTCCCGCCGAGTACGAACAACTCAGCGTTTACCCCGTGGGCATCGACGCGCGGTCGTGCCCGCCGGAACTTCTTGCCGCAGCTCGATCCGAATGCGATCGCATGCTCGAACTCGGCGAGAAACACGGTTTCCGCAACGCTCAGGTCACGGTCATCGCGCCCACGGGCACCATCGGCCTCATCATGGATTGCGACACCACCGGCATCGAGCCGGACTTCGCATTGGTGAAGTTCAAGAAGCTCGCCGGCGGCGGCTACTTCAAGATCATCAATCAATCGGTGCCGCCGGCGCTCGCGAAACTCGGCTACGCCCCGTGGCAAATCGAGGACATCGTGCGGCATAGCCGCGGTGCCGCCACGCTCCAGGGTTGCCCGCACATCAACCCCGCGAGCCTCAAAGCCAAGGGCTTCACGGACGACGTACTGGCGAAGCTCGAAGAAAGCCTGCCCGGTGCCTTCGAACTGCCGTTCGTCTTCAACCGCTGGACGCTCGGCGACGAGTTCCTCCGCAACGTGATTCAGGTTCCGCCCGCCGTACTCGAAGCTCCGACGTTCGATCTGCTCGCCCACCTCGGCTTCACCAAGAAGCAGATCGAGGACGCCAGCACGTTCGTCTGCGGCACCATGACCATCGAGGGCGCCCCGCACCTGAAGCTCGAGCACTACGCGATCTTCGATTGTGCGAACAAGTGCGGCAAGCTCGGCAAGCGCTTCCTCTCGTGGGAAGCGCACATCCGCATGATGGCCGCGGCCCAGCCGTTCATCAGCGGTGCCATTTCCAAGACGATCAACATGCCGCACGACGCCACGATTGAGGACGTGAAGAAGGCGTACATGCTGTCGTGGCAATTGATGACGAAGGCGAACGCGCTCTACCGCGATGGGTCGAAGCTGAGCCAACCGTTGAACTCGGTAGCCGATTCGTCCGAGGCCGCATTGCTGGCGGCAGTGGCCGCCGAGAGTGAGGAGCCGAAGTCCGTCGCCGTGCAGATGGCGGAGCGGATCACGGAGAAGGTGATTCACCGGTACATCGCGCGTCGTCGCCGGTTGCCGGATCGCCGGGCCGGCTACACGCAGAAGGCTCGCATCGGCACCCACAAAATGTACATTCGCACCGGCGAATACGACGACGGCACGCTCGGCGAAATCTTCATCGACATGCACAAAGAGGGGGCCGCCTTCCGCAGTATGACCAACTGCTTCGCCATCGCCGTGAGCCTCGGGCTGCAGCACGGGGTGCCGCTCGAAGAGTACGTCGACGCCTTCTTGTTCACGCGCTTCGAACCGAACGGCGTCGTCCAGGGCAACCCGTACATCAAGATGTCGACGTCGATCATCGACTACATCTTCCGGGAACTGGCGATCACGTACCTCGGCCGCACCGACCTGGCCCACGTGCTGCCCGAAGACCTCCGCGGCGACTCGCTGCACAACGAGAAACCCGACTCGCCGGAGTTCGACGACGAGGAATTGATCTCGGAGCGGGTGGTCGATCCGAAGGAGCCGATCCCGACGCCGTTCGCTCACCCGCGTTCGGCCAACGTGAAGCCAAACTCCGTGGCGACCGGCGAATCGAACGGCCTCGCACCCGCCTCGGTGAATGGCAACGGGCACCATTCGGGCAGCGGATCGGTCGCGGTGGCCACTGCCGTGAGCCCGCGCATCGGCTACCCGCCCGTGACCACGACGATGGAGGAGAAGATTCGGATCGCGAAGCAGAAGGGCTACGAAGGCGACCCGTGTACGAATTGCGGCGCCCTGATGCTGGTCCGCAGCGGGGCGTGCATGCGGTGCGACAACTGCGGCCAAACCACGGGCTGCGGGTAACTGAAATTCCCGCTCGCGGCTTCGCGATGGAGATGAAACATGGGTTGGGTTTGGAACGTCATGCTGTCCTTCGACAATGAAGAATTGTGGGAGGATGGATCGGATGAGCCAGCCGAGATCTGCGAGCCCATGAAGCAGATCAATTCCTGGATCGTCGATGGGCAATTAGTGAGCTTGACCGGGGCGACCTACGACGACAAATGTGGATATGGCATGGACGCCAATCTCTATGGAGGCGGCTTCAAGCATTTCGATATCGAGGCCTTCATCGAGGTAGTCAAGGCCCAGCGTTGGAAAATGCGATCCAAGGTTCAACTCTGGGTCAAAGGAGCCGAAGAGGGGATGGGGGCAGATCCGTTCACACTTATCAAACTCGGCCGCGCCAAAGGCCGTTCACAGCGTACCTGATTCCCGAAATCGGGAGAATAAAAGCGATGAGTAGTCAGGTCGTGACATCAAAAACGAAGGAAATCGAAGACAAGCTTCGGGCGGAATACCTTTCCGAGCACCCGCGCGCAAAGATCTCGGTCTACCGCTACAATTCGTGGTCGATTCGTATCCGCATCATCGATTCGCACTTCGAGGGGAAGACGATCGCCGAGCGAGAACGCGAAGTGCTGCCGATCATTGGGGATATGTCGGACTACGCTCAGGATCGCATCACGATGCTGCTTCTGATCACGCCGGAAGAAAGCAAACGTTCGCTGCTCAGTCTCGAGTTCGACGACCCGAAACCCTCGTCCATTCTGTAGTAGCCAGTTTCTGTTCAGGTAGGATTCAAGGATGAATCGCTTCTCCTTCATCGTCGCGATCATCGTCGCGCTGGCACCGGTCGCACTTGCTGCTCCGGTGCCGGAGGGAGCGAAGCCCGTCCCCGAAGTGCATCCCCTCAAGGATGCCAGGGTCGGCGACTTCGCTACGTACGGCATGACGATCAAGATCAAGGATCACTTCATTTACGGCTGCATGTCGCAGACCATCACCGCTAAGACCGACAAAGACATCACGATCGAGACGGCCATGTCGATCAACAATAACCCGTGCTCCAGCTCGTGCAGCAAACACACGATCGATTTCACGAAGCCGTTCGATCCGACAGCGCAACACAGCACACCGGAGGTCGGCACCAGGTTCGTAAAGGGGAAAACCGGAACCGAGAAACTCGATCTCGCGGGCAAGGAATACGAGGCCGACTGGACGGGTTATCGAGTCGCCAAGAAGAATGACGTGCGGGAGTACGAGCAGGATCTCACAATTTGGAGGGCGAAGTCCGTGCCTGGATTTTATGCCAAAATCGAAGTCAATTGTCTCGACGGCACGGTGGCGACTTACGAACTGACGGAGACCGGTCGCAAGAAGTGAGGTCGAGCGTATCCGCGCATCGAGCAGCCGCACTCTCCGAGTGCGGTCCCATCTGCTGTGCTGTTGGTGAGTCTTTGCGAACGCCCCGCAGTCGGAGAGTGCGGACTACCAACCATGTGAGTGCGGCCGTCTTGCGATGCGAGCCCGCAATTGATGTGAGGTTGCCGATGTTTCGCTTCGCGCTGTACTTGCTACTCGCGTTCACTCTTGCCGCTCCGGCGCAGAAGAAGGAGCCCGAGAAGAAAGACCAACCGAAGGTGCTCTACGCCGTGCCGCTCGTCGTTGCGGTTGGCGAGAAGCAGAAACTCGCGCTTCGCGGGAAGCACCTCGATACCGTGAAGGAAATCAAAGTGGCCGGGGCGGATGGGGCCAAGGTCAAGGTTCTCGGCGGGAAGAAGACGCCGGTGGGCAACAACCAGCCCGGCGACCGCCTCGGCGACACCGAGCTCGAACTCGAATTGGAGTTGCCGAAGGGAACGAAGCCCGGTGCGACGCTCACCGCGATCGGCCCCGCCGGCGAGTCGAACGCATACATTCTTATGCTTCCCGATGCCCTTCCCGCCGTTCAG
Organism: Gemmataceae bacterium; assembly: GCA_043744695.1. GTDB lineage: Bacteria > Planctomycetota > Planctomycetia > Gemmatales > Gemmataceae > Urbifossiella. The sequence goes on along the minus strand of JAYTUG010000168.1, from coordinate 3,205 downwards.
GAGAAGGAACCAAACGACGGCTTCGACGCGGCGCAGGCCGTTCCACTTCCCTCCGCCGTCGTGGCGACGATCAAGAACGACAAAGACGTGGACGTCTTCAAGTTCGAGGGGAAGAAAGGGGACAAGTTGAAGCTGGAAGTGCAGGCCGCGCGGTTCGGCTCTCCGGTCGATGCCCTGCTCTCGCTATACGACGCGGATCGCAAGTTGCTCGCCGCGGTGGATGACGTCGACGGCTCGCCCGACCCCATCATTTCGATCGTGCTGCCTCGCGACGGCACGTACTTCCTCACAATAATCGATTCTCACGACCTGGGTGGCCCGCAGTTCGGCTACCGGTTGTTGCTTCGAAAAGAATGAGTGCCTCCGACCTCCGACGAGTTCCTTACGGCAGCGAGATCTGCACGGAGGCTTCCTTGCGCAACTTGGCGATCAACTCGACGCGAAAATCGTCCGTGAACGCCTCTCGCACTTCGTCCAAGCACTTCTCGAAGCGCGATGGCGTTCCCGGCTTGCGCTCGGTCACGTGAATCAGATGTAGGCCGAAACCCGCCTCGACCACACCGCTGATCTCGCCCGCTTTGAGTGCGAACGCGGCCTTGTTGAACGCCTCGTCCATGAGGCCGTTTTTTCGAGGAACGAATCCGAGGTCGCCGCCATCTGCCGCACTCGGGCACTGCGAATGCTTTTTGGCGGCGGCGGCGAAGCCGACCTTCCCCGCGAGGATGTCCGCCTTGAGGGCTTGCAACTTTTCCTTGGCCATCGCCTTCTCGACGGCCGATGCCTTCGACCCCACCCGCAGCATGATGTGGCTCACCTTGACTTCCAGCCGGTCGAAGTAGTCCTGATTCGCCTCGTAATACTGTTTGAATTGTTCGTCCGTCGCGGTCTTCTTCACGTGGCCTTCGAGTTGGAGCGAGAGGGTCCACGTCTCGCGGAGTTCGGCCTCGGTCTGCTGAGTTTCCTTGAGGAATCCGGCGAGCGTTTTCCCTTTGCGGGCGAGCGATTCGACGAAGGCCGCGAGTTGCGAATCGATCTCGGCGGGTTCGATCTTGGGACCGCGCTTAGCCAGGAACTGCTTGAGTACGAGGTCGTCGATTTGAGTCGAGAGCACTTCGCTGCGGAGTTGCCGCAGTTGTACGTCGGTGATGGGAATCACCGCGAGCTTCGCTTTGATGAAGGCATCGACCTCTGCGAGGCGAATCTCTTCCCCGTTAACGGTCGCGGCAACTCCCGGCTTCGGCTCTGCCGCAGCCAACCGCAGACTGCAGAGCAGTGTCAGCACGAGCGCCAGTCGCGGCATCGGGTGGCTCCGGTCGTTCGCATTCAGAAGCTCACCCCGGCGGATACCGAACCGCAGCCGTTGAAACAAGACCGTTACGAATCGGGCGCACTTCGAATCGCGAACCCGGCTTGACACCGTTGCCCGATCTGCCAATAACCCCTTATTCGCCCACGAGCTGGCAAGGACGCTGGCGACGAGTTCACGAAAAGACGACGCGCAAGGAGGCCGCTGTGAAGCCCGATCCCGTTCCGCTGTGCGACATTCAGGTTCAATACCGCGCCTTGAAGAGCGAGATCGATTCGGCGGTGCTTCGCGTTCTGGAATCGGGACAGGCAATCCTCGGACCGGAAGTCGCGGCATTTGAAAAAGAAGCCGCCGCCTACTGCGGTGCAGATTACGCCATCGGCTGCGGATCGGGAACCGACGCACTCGTGCTTGCGCTTCACGCCCTGGGCATCGGGCCCGGCGACGAAGTGATCGTGCCGCCGTTCACGTTCTTCGCCACGGTCAGCAGCGTGTGCCGCGTCGGAGCCACGCCCGTGTTCGCGGACATCGACCCGCTCACGTTCAACATCGATCCGGCCGAAATCGAGTCGAAGATCACGAGCCGCACGCGGGCCATCATCCCGGTCCACCTCTACGGCCAGTGCTGCGATATGGATCCGATTCGCCAACTGGCGGACGATCGGGGCATCTACGTGGTCGAAGACGCGGCGCAGTCCTTCGGCGCGGAGTACAAGGACGTGCGGTGCGGGTCGTTGGGTGCCGTGAGTTGCTTCAGTTTCTACCCGACCAAGAACATCGGCACGCTGGGCGACGCGGGGCTCGTAACGACGAACGATCCAGACCTCGCGAAGAAGCTCACGGCCCTTCGCGTTCACGGCTCCGAGGTGAAGTACTACCACAAGTACCTGGGCTACAACATGCGGTTGGACGCCGTGCATGCGGCGATCCTGCGGGTGAAGTTGCCTCACGTTCCGAACTGGCTGAAAGGCCGCGAGCGAGCCGCGGAGCGATACGATACGCTGATCGAGAAGCATCGGTTGGACGATTTCCTGGAGCGGCCGGTGTCCAAGCCGGATCGCCGGCACGTCTTCAATCAGTACGTGGTCCGCGTTCCCGCGGCCCACCGCGAGCCGCTCGTTCAGCACCTCAAGGACAACGGCGTCGGCGTCGAGGTGTACTACCCGCTCGCTCTGCATCAACAGGAATGTTTCAAGTACCTCGGCTACCGCACCGGCGACTTCCCGGTGAGCGAGGAAGCGACCCGCACGGTACTCGCTTTGCCGATGTTCCCCGAGATCACCGCGGCTCAGCAGGATCGCGCCGTGAGTACGATTGCGGGTTACCTTCGGCAGCGGCTGCGATTGGCCTCCTAGTGATGTTTTGACGAGCCGGAAGCGTAAGCGACGCTCTCACGAGGAGACCGTCGCTTACGCTTCCGGCTCGTACGGCCTGCAACTTCGATCTCGCCCGTTGCCGCTTCCCGCCTTCTCCGGCTACAGTGTGAGGGTTCCCACCCTCCCCACCGCGACAACCCTTCATGACCACCAACGCCCAGCCGCTCTCGCCATCGGCTCAAAAGCCGACGCGCGTTCGCTACTCGATCCTCGGTTTGCTTTGCCTCTTGGCCATGATCACCTACCTCGATCGCGCCATGTACGGCAGCGCGAAGGGCGACATGATGGCGGCCCTGGGGCAGCCCGACGAGAACTTCTTCCTGGTGCTCGTCTTCTTTCAACTGGCCTATGCGCTCTTCGAAATTCCCACCGGGTGGATGGGCGACACGTTCGGTCCGCGCAAGACGCTGATCCGAATCGTCCTGTGGTGGTCGCTCTTCGTGGCGTTGACCGCCTGCGCGGGAAAGTTCTTCCCGCTCGCGTCGTGGGGCATGGCCGCCTTCGTCATCTTCCTCCTCATCCA
>JAYTUG010000167.1:0-2338 GCA_043744695.1 Gemmataceae bacterium | reverse complement strand
CGGCAACAGAAGTCCGTCCCGCGGCTGGCATCGTTGAAGGACTGGCTCGACCAGGTCGCCACCACCGCGTTGCCGAAAAGTCCTCTCGGTGAAGCCGTCACCTACTCCCGCAATCAATGGGCGGCACTCAACGTCAACGTCTACGGGACGGACGGCGACTTGGCCATCGGTAGAGTCGAGAGGTGGCGCGGTGGTTTAGGTCAGGCCCATCGGTTGCCGGCCCTTTCGTCTGCCGGTGCCTCACTCGCCTGACCGTGCTCCGTTTCCACCTCCCGCTCCTCGAACCGGACGTGCAGATTTCCCGCATCCGGCTCTCATCCGGATCCTCAGGCCTTCGCATTCGTCTTGGCCGGGCGGGGGTCGGAGAAGGGGTGGAGCCCCAACTCTTCATACCGGTAGCGGTCCGGGAATCGGTGATGACCCCGGCCGCGACGCTGAATCCGCCGCATCAGCCAACTGCGGAAACGAGACTCGGTGTATCGGCGGACCGCCCCATACACTCGCACCACCGGACCCTGGTTGAAGTATCCGCACCAACCCCGCAGGATCGGATTGAGCACTTCGACCCGCTCCTCGGGCCGTTGCCAGTTCCAGCGACTGCTCGTCTCCTCGTGGATTCGCTTCTTGAGTCGGATCACCGACTTCTTCGCGATGCGTGTCCCGATGAAGGTGCGGCCCGCCTGGCCGGAGAAGCGTCCGACGGTGTCGCCGAGGAAGTCGAACGACTCCTCGGGCCGTTGCACCAGTCGGGTTTTGCGTTCGTTGACCGTCAGCCCCAGCCGTGTGATGATCGAGCGGAACGCGGCCATCGCCGCCGGACCGTTGCCGGGCCGACAGCAGATCACCAGATCGTCCGCGTAGTTCACCACCCGGGCTTGCAACTGCCGCTCGTGACCGAACTGCTTCCACGCCAGAACGAACCGCCGGAAGTACAGGTTCGCCAGCAGGGGCGAGATCACACCGCCCTGAGGCGTGCCGCGGTGGGAATCTGCGGCCGCCGTCGTGCGATGCTCCCGTCGCTCCTGCCGCTCCACTGCCGGTGCTTCGAGCCAGGCCTTCACGACCGACAGCACGCTGCCGTCCGCGATCCGCCGACTCACACACCGCATCAGGTCGCCGTGAGGAATCGTGTTGAAGTAGTCGGACAGGTCCGCGTCCACCACTTCCCGCAATCCCCGCTCGGCCACATGATAATACGCCCGACGTACGGCCATCTTGGCATCGACCCCGCTGCGGAACCCGTACTGCTCGTCGCAGAGGTCCGCTTCGAAGATCGGCCCGATGACCAGCCACACCGCCATCGGCACCACACGATCCCGAATCGTCGGAATCCCCAGCGGACGTTGTCCGCCACTCGCCTTGGGAATCCACACCCGAAGAAGGGGCTGCGGACGATACTCCTTCCGCCGCAACTCCTCCCGCAACGCCGCAAGCCACGACCCCACGCCGCCCTCAGACTCGATCGCGGCGAACGACTGGCCATCCACGCCCGGCGAGCCGCCATTGGCACGGCAACGCCGATACGCTTCCCCCAGCACATCCCACCGCCACACTTTGTCCCAAAGCGTGTAAAACCGACAGCCCACGGCCGACTTGGCTTTCCCCGGCAACGCCTTCTGCAGCTTCTCAACACTCGTAAGAGGAGTTGGTAGACTCATCGTCAATCTCCCGGTTGTCGCCGCTTCGTGCGTTCGATCCGAATCAGGGTCCCTTCCCTCCCCCGGCGTTACCCGGCTTCACGGGTACTACGGACCCATCCGCCATCTGCCCCGGCTGCCGCTGGCCCTCACGGGTTCGGCATTGCCTCGCAGCCTTGCCGCTACGCGACACCGATGCAGACTTCCCTTGTTGCCTGGAGAACCATTCGCGTGCGTGCCGTCACCACTACCCCGGAGGAAGGATTCGGTGCGTTTGGCGTCGCTTCCCGAACCCCGTCGGCCTTCCCCGTTATTGGGGCGGGTCGGCTTCCCCATTGGCTGTATCGAGGCCTGCTTGGTGTTCACTCCACGTTACGGCCCGCACGCCCGCTGACTTCCTTTAACAGAAGCCGTCTCTGAGAGAGCTTCAGATCATTCGTCGCCTCCCGATCCGCCCCCAGTGCTTCCGGCTGGGACGCCATGCGCCGGTCGGGACTTCCACCCGAGGATCCTCCACGCCTTCACAAGGCACACACAACAACACCGCCGAACGGGCCGTGAAACCCTTCGCCATCGGACGCAAGAATTGGCTCTTCTTCGGCTCCGACCGCGGCGGCCAACGATTAGCCGTGTTGGCCAGCTTCACAGCCAACAGTTCGCGATAAACCCCTGGACGTGGCGGAAAGACACCCTGACGAAAC
>JAYTUG010000166.1:0-2339 GCA_043744695.1 Gemmataceae bacterium | reverse complement strand
TACTCCGAGAAGGACGCCAAGACGAAGGGCCTCAACCGCACCGAAGGCAAGACCTACATCGTGAAGGACGCCGACATCATGCACATCCTGGCGTCGAGCTAACGATGGCGGTCCGGGTACGACATCGGGACCGGATCGCGATGAGTCAACCAGAGCGGGACCGGCTCGCCATCTTGCGTGGCATCCAGTCTGCGGGGTTAGCCGTCGAACCCTCGGCACGAGAAGTCTTTTCGCAAGCAGGTCGCGGCTAATCACCAACGCTGGTTTCGTTTCGACAACTGGATGGACTGACCTCGCGGCCATAAACTCCGGATAGCCAAAGTATCACGGAGCCTCTACTCATGCCGCTCACCATTCGTACCGGACCTTCCGCCCTCGATTTCCTCTCGCTCGGGGCACTCGTTCATCGGCTCGATCCCGGAATCATCCCCTTCCGCAAAGCGCGAAGTTTCGACGTTCACGTTTCGGGCGGCGAGTACAACGTCGCCGCCAATCTGAGCGATTGCTTCGGCCTCCGCACCGGCATCGCCTCGGCCATGGTGCAGTACGGCATCGGAGAACTCATCCAAAGCCGCGTTCGCGAAATGGGCGTGACGCCCTTCTACCGGTGGTTCGAACACGACGGCGTGCGCGGGCCGAACATCGCCACCGTCTACAGCGATCGCGGGCACGGCGTCCGCGGGCCGGTCGTCTTCTACAACCGTTCCAACGAAGCCGCCGCCCTGCTGAAGCCCGGCGACTTCGACTGGAAGCAAATCCTCGCCGGCGGCGTGAAGTGGTTCCACTCCGGCGGCATCTTCGCCGCCCTCTCTTCGACCACGCCCGAACTCATCATCGAAGGCATGAAGGCCGCCAAGGCCCAGGGCGCGATCGTTTCTTTCGACCTGAATTACCGGGCGAAGCTGTGGTCCGCGGCGGGGGGCGACAGCCGCGCCGTCGAGACGCTGCGCCGCATCGCGAGCCACGTCGACTGCCTCATCGGCAACGAAGAGGACATGCAAAAGGGGCTCGGCGTGAAGGGCCCCGAAGTGGCCGCGAAGAGCGATTCCAAACTCGATACCGAGGTCTTCTTCGGGATGATCGAGAACACGGTGAAGGAGTTCCCGAACATCAAGCTCGTGGCCACGACGCTGCGGGAAGTGCATTCCACGAACCGCCACGATTGGGCGGCGGTGCTCTGGCTCGAAGGGAAGCGATACGCCAGTCCGACGTGCCAGTTGGACGTGATCGATCGCATCGGCGGAGGCGACGGCTTCGCGTCCGGTTGCATCTACGGCTTGCTCACGGGAAGGCCGCCGGATGAAGCCCTGCGGCTCGGTTGGGCGCACGGGGCGCTGCTCACCACCTACCACGGCGACACGACAATGGCGACGCTCGCCGAGGTCGAAGCCTTCGCGAAGGGCGGTTCGGCCCGCGTGCAGCGCTAAAGGCGAGCCGAACCACCCGGTCGCTCACGCGACTCGGCTCGCCGGGCTCACTTGATTCCCAACACTTCGATTTCGAAGACCAGTGTCGCGTTGGGCGGGATGTCCGGCCCGGCCCCGCGTTCCGCGTACGCCAGTTCCGGCGGAATCACGAGCTTGCGGATGCCGCCGACTTTCATGCCCAGCAACCCGTCCAACCATCCTTGAATGACCCCGCCCGTCATCTTCAACTCGTAGGGCTTGCCGCCGGTCCAACTCGAGTCGAACCGCTTCCCGTCGGAGTGCCGCCAGCCGATGTAGTCGACCGTCACGCTACTGGTGCGTTGAACCGCCGGCCCATCGCCTTCCTTGAGATCGCGAAATTTCAGGCCCTTTGCGAGGTCTTTCAAACCGGGGTCGTCGGCCTGCGGCGCGGTACCGTCCGAGAGTTTCTCCAGATCGCTCGGCGGCGGATCGCGTCGCGCCCGCATCCCATCGTTGCCCCCCTTCCCGCCCTTGTCCGTCGACTTCGGGTTGTCCGAAGTTCCCGCGATCACGATCACCAGAACCACGATGAACGCGACCCCGGCGACCGGCACGAGTATCGTGGTGAGCTTGTTGGAGTCGCCCGAGGAGTTAGGAGGATTCTGCGCCGAGGCCATGTGGGAACTCCGGGTAAGGAGAAGATCAATTCCCGTGTTATACGAAGGCCTCGTGTAACGGGTGTCCTAGAGATTTTGGCAATTTGAATTGTCGTGGAGCCAGCCCGATTTTTCACCTCTCCCCGTTGGGGAGAGGACGCTCTGCCGATGCGAATGCATCGGCAGAGCGGGTGAGGGGTCTAAGCCTTCCTGTGGATTACGGCACGCCCCTCACCCGGTTTGCGACCTGCATTCGCAGTTCGCAAACCACCCTCTCCCCAACGGGGAGAGGGTC
>JAYTUG010000165.1:0-2341 GCA_043744695.1 Gemmataceae bacterium | reverse complement strand
GACCCTTGGCGGCATTTTGGGAGCGCCGGGAGACGAACGAGTCCGGACAGCACCGCCACCGGATGGCGGCGTGATTACAAACCATGTACCGCACCCCGACGAGCGGGTTCGCGGCGGAGACAACAATTGCCAACTCGCCACGTACCACGGGCACCAAGCTTCCGTTGTCACTCATGGCTTGCCCTACATGGATGATCGTTCCAGTTCGTTACGCGTTGCGGTGATCTCAGCGTCAATTTGTTGGGCCAAATCCTTTAGCAGTTCGCGCCCGTTCGCCTGGGCTTCCGTGACGGTTTCCTTCAGCTTGAAGAGTTCGCCCTTCCGGAGTCGCTCCAGTTCCACCGCGATGACTTTGAGCCGCTTCTCCAGCTGGGCAATCGTGCGGATGATCCGGATCAGCTCCGCACCGGGGCCGTCGCCCTGCACGTTCTCGGGCGAAGCGTGCCAGTCGCGCAGGATCGCACGAATCGCTTCCTCATCGCCTCGCGCGTAAGCATCGTTGACCTCGGCCATGAGCTTATGGCGGAGTGCCTTTTCTTCGGCGACCAGAGTCCGGTCGGGATGGAGCAGCATCGCGGCCTTGTGGTACAGCTTCCTCAAGCTGCCCGAACGGTTAGGCGGCAATGCTGATGCGGCGTCATCCAGCGATGGCGGGTCGGCCTCTGTCCCTGCTGCACGGGCCGATTCCTGAGCCTTCGCGCGCGCTTGTCTCGCCTCTTCTCGGGCGTCCGGCTTTTGGGGGTTTTGTCGGGCTCTCACCTCAACAATCTGAGCCTTCAATTCGTCGAGTGTTGCGTATCGGCGACCAACAGTTTGGAGGTACCGCTTCTCGAAGTGGATGAGATCGGCCAAAAGCGAGGCGAGTTCCAGTTCTCGATCCGCGAGTTGGGCTTCGAGTCCCGCGAGGATGGCCTTTTTGCGGCCGAGTTCCTCTTCTTCAGGCGCGAGCACCGGTTCGAGCAGGGAGTTCAAGGCATTCACTCATGGATTGAGGTGGGAGGCTCAATCCTAGCACGCAAAAAGTGATCGAGATGAGGAGTTTCAGACAGCCGTTAAAGACTCCAGACCTCACCCCAGAATCGCCTCAATCGGTCCCGATTTGCTCAGTACCAGCGGGCGGCCACCCACGTCGGTCACTTCCGTGTGATGCTCCAGGCCGAGGCAGTGGTAGATCGTCGAGACGAACTCGGCGGGCGTGGTCGGGTTGCTCGAAGGGCGGCCGGCGATCTTGTCGGACGCGCCGTAGACCTGACCGCCCTTGATGCCGCCGCCCGCGAAAAGGACCGAGAAGCAATCGGGCCAGTGCTCGCGGCCCGCGTTCGAGCGCGTGATCTTCGGCGAACGGCCGAACTCCGCCGCCACCACCACCAGCGTTTCATCCAGCTTGCCGCTGCGTTCGAGGTCGGTCATCAAAGCGTGGAAAGCCTGATCGTAAGGCGGAACGAGGTCGTCCTTGTGGGCGGTGAAGTTGTTCCAGTGCGTGTCCCAGGCGAAGCCGTTGATGCCCTGGCTGCGCTGCCAGTTGCACTGCACGAGCCGCACGCCCGCGTCCAATAGTCGACCGCCGAGCAGTACCGATTGGCCGAACAAATTGCGGCCGTAACGCTCGCGTTCCTTCGGATCGATTGCCGAGAGATCGACCGCTTTGCGAACCGCGTCCGAGGAGATCACCTCCACGGCTTTCGCCTGACTGTCCTTGATCGTGCCGCTGAGGGCGAGGTCGTTGAGCGGCTTCGTCTCGGCGTTCAACTGGTCGATGAGCCCGAGTCGGCGTTTCACAATGTTCGGGTTTTCGTTCGCCACGAGCGGGAGGTTGTCGAGTTTAAAGTGGTCGTCGTTGGGGTTGCCGCCGGTGAGCAGCGGATCGTGCTTGGATCCCAGCGCCCCGGCGAACTGACCGGCCCGGCGACCGCCGGCCACGTCCATGCGATGCGGCACGATGGCCCACGCGGGCAGCGGGCTCTTGCCCGGAGCGAGCTTCGACACCACCGCACCCATGTGCGGCAGGTCTTGCCGGTTCATGTTGTTTACATCGGGCACGGAGCCGAGGTACGCCTGCCCGGTGAACATCCAGTACGAGCCGCGGCCGTGATCGTTGTGGTCGTGGTACATGGTGCGAACGAGTGCGGCCTTGTGCATCCACGAGGCGGTGTGCGGCACGAGTTCGGAAAAGCGGACGCCCGGGAGTTTGGTTTGGATGGTGGTGAAGGGGCCGCGAATGTCGTCTGGGGCGTCGGGCTTCGGGTCGAAGGTGTCGAGTTGGGCGGGGCCGCCGGAGAGGTAGAGGATGATGCAGCGTTTCGCCTGGCCGAAGGATTTACTCTGCTTCGCGGTCGAGGCG
>JAYTUG010000164.1:0-9052 GCA_043744695.1 Gemmataceae bacterium | reverse complement strand
CCGGCCCGGAAGGCGGCGACAAAGGCGGGATCAAGCGAAAGGGACGGAGGCGACATCGCCCCAAACCCTACCCGAAACGAGGCCGAACGATCGAGAGCAGTTCAGAAGGCTGAAGGGTTACAGCGTTCCAACGACTTTCCTCGGTGGCCGATCACTCACTCCAAGCAAAAGGATGCCGCCACCTTCGTTCGCTAAGGCAACGCAATACTTGTACAGTTTGGCGTTGTCATACTGGTTTTTTGCCTCTTTGAATTCAAGCCGCTGATGCTCGGAGGGAGACTTGAGCCAGAGATCGATTTGTGAGGGCGTACTCGCCATCAAGTCACCTTCAGCGGGGCAATGTGCGGGTCCGTCCTTTTTCAGTGTAGTGTCCCACACTCGTTTCGCATCTAATGGGAAGACCAGCCGAGGTTCCCATGGTGCGTTCCCTTTCCGCGATTCTGCTCCTGCTCGTTTCCCGCCCGGCGATCGCAGCCGAGGTTGTGGAGTTTCGTCGCGATGCGATCGCGGCACTTTCGCGCGCGGGTTGCAACAGCGGCGCGTGCCACGGCTCCCCGCAAGGCAAGAACGGCTTCCGCCTCTCGCTGCGCGGTGGCGACGCCGACCTCGACTACCAAATGCTCGTCCGCGATCAGGGCGGACGACGGGTGAACCTGCAGTCGCCGGACGAGAGCCTCTTCCTTCTCAAAGGTTCGGGCCGCGTGTCCCATCAGGGCGGCGCACTCCTAGCCCGCGATCAAGCGGCCTACAAGACGCTCGCCCGATGGGTGGCCGAGGGTTGCCGCGATGAGAAGCCCTCACCACTCGTAAAGCTGGAACTGACGCCGACGAACGCCCGCCTGGCGAAGCCCGAACAGCAGATCGCTGCGAAGGCCCACTTCGCGGACGGCACGAGCCGCGACGTCACGGACCTCACCGTCTTCACCACGGCGGACACCGATGCCAGCGTCTCGGCGACGGGTCTGGTGAAGTTCCACCGCACCGCCGAGGCCTCCATCCTGGCTCGCTATCTAGACGGCATCACGAGTGCTCGACTGACGTACGTCGAACCCGATGCGAAGTTCGCATTCACCAGCCCGCCGCCCGCCAACTCCATCGATGAACTCGTCTTTGCGAAGCAGAAAGACCTGCAACTGCTCCCCGCCGCAATCTGCACAGACGAAGTCTTTCTTCGCCGCGTTTACCTCGACGCCATCGGCACGTTGCCGACCGCCGAGGAGGCCCGCGGCTTCCTCGATTCCAAAGAAACTGCCAAGCGCGCGAAGCTGATCGACACGTTGCTGGCCCGCGAGGAGTACGCTCTATTCTGGGCCATGAAGTGGGCCGACATCCTTCGCGGCAGCCCGACCACGATCAGCGAACGCGGCGTTCACAGCTTCCACCGCTACCTCGTGAAGATGGTTGCCGAGGATCGGCCGGTCACGGATCTGGCCCGCGACCTGCTCACCGGTTCCGGCAACACGTTGAACAAACCGGGAGCCAACTTCTACCGCGTGGCTCGCACGCCGGAAGAGGCCGCCGAGACTGCGGCCCAACTCTTCATGGGCGTCCGCGTGCAGTGTGCGAAGTGCCACAACCACCCGTTCGAAGGCATCACACAAACCGATTACTTCGGCCTCGCGGCGTTCTTCGCCCAGGTCCAATTCAAAGGCACGCAGTTCGGCCTCGACGACGAAATCGTCTACCTTCAGCCGGGCCGCGAGGTACAGAACCCGATCACGCGAAGGCCGCAACCGCCCATCGCCTTTGGCACCAAGGCTGGCCCATTCGCCCCGGACGACGATCGCCGCAAGGCCTTCGCCGACTGGCTCACAAAGCCGGGCAACAAGTTCTTCGCCCCGTCGGTCGCGAACCGCATCTGGTTCCACCTCGTCGGTAAAGGCGTCGTCGATCCCGTGGACGACTTCCGCGACACGAACCCGCCGAGCAACCCGGAGTTGCTGAAGGCGCTGGCCGAAGACTTCGCGAAGAACGGCCACCGCCTCAAGCCGCTGATGCGGACGATCCTGAATTCGCGCACGTATCAACTGGCCGCGGACGGGCCGAAGCAATCGCCGAATGCGGCGAGCCCGGATCGGTATTTCGTGAAGGCCTCGGTGCGGATGCTCGCGGCCGAGCAGGTACTCGACGCCGTCTCGTCCGCGACCGGCGTACCCGAAACCTTCAAGGGTTACCCAGTGGGCACGCGGGCTCTCGACCTGCCCGAGGGCGGCATCGACCATCCCTTTTTGCAGGCGTTCTCCCGGCCGGTTCGCGACGCGGTCTGCGAGTGCGCCCGCGAGGAAGACCCCTCGCTGCCGCAGGTGCTGCACATGTTGAACAACGCTGGCGTCTTATCGAAGGTGCGCTCTTCCAAGGGCCGTGTGTCGGTCTGGCTGAAGGAAGGTAAGAGCACCGAGGAGATCGTGGAGTGCATCTACCTATCGACGCTGAGCCGCCGACCGACGCCGCAGGAACGCGATGTCGTGAAGAAACACCTAGCGACGATCGAGGACAAGGCCGCCGGATTGCAGGACGTGCAACACGCATTGCTGAATGTGAATGAATTCTTGCTGCGGCACTGAGAAGCGAGTCGCGTCAGCGACCGAGTTATGGCGTCACCCGGTCGCTCGCGCGACACGGCTCGCCGTCGATACAACCGGACCGTTCGGCATCGTCGCTTGCGTCCGTCTCGGTTCGGTTCGCCAACGCTCCGCTGCGGGGATCGGTTCTATTCTGTGAACCCCTTTGCGAGGCTCCCATGCTGGCTTCACCCGTCGATGCACCGCCCGAAGAACAGTTCTGGGAACGTTACAACAAGCGGCTCGAGTTCCCGCTCTCCACAGCGGTCACGGTGCTGATTCACGCACTCGTTGCCGGGCTCTTGGTGCTCGTGCTCTCATACCTCATGAACGGGTCGAAGGTCGTGTCGGCCGTGCCGGTTTCGCTCGTCGAGGTCGTGGGCCAAGACGACGACGGCGACGGATCGGCCGGGTCGGGCCGCGTCGACAATCCGATCGAGAAGGCACCGACGGACCCATGGCAGGCGAGTCGCGATCTTCTGCCGAATCCCGCGGATCTGCCGAAGGTCGAGGCCGAGATTCGCAAGCTGCTCGAAGACCCGGAACGCGCGGTCGCGATCTCGCCGGCCAACGGTGCCCAGTACGATCAGTTGGACGAGACGCTTCGCAAGAAGTTTCTCCAAGAGCCGGGCGGGAACAAGGGTGCGGGCAACGGCCCCGGTGGGATCGCCAACGATGCGCGGTCGCGGTCGCTCCGTTGGGTGCTGCGGTTCACCACGACGGACGGCCAGGATTACCTCGATCAACTCGCGGCAATGGGCGCGGTGATCCTGATCCCGCTGCCGCCCGAGAACAAGGAGTGCTCGTACTTTCCGAATTTGAAGAAGCCGGGCGAACGCCGCCTGGCCACGGAAGGCGACTTGAAGAAACTCGCGGGTCAGGTACGGTTCAGCGATGCCCGACCGGAATCGGTTCGGGCCGTGTGTGAGGCGTTGAGCGTGAAGGAGAAAGCCCGCACATTCTGGGCGTTCTTTCCGAAGGGTCTCGAAGACGAACTCGCGCGGAAGGAGATGGGCTACCGCAATCGCCGGCCCGAAGACGTTGCCGAGACCGTCTTCCGCGTCACGCTTCGCGATGGCAAGGCCGAGATCGCCGTGGTGGATCAGGCAGCGAAGTGAGTTCGCCGCGGGCGAAATGGCGATGGCGTATCAATGCCCCCGAGACCGGGGGAGCGGTAATCCTTTAATCCCCTTCGACTTGACGGATGGTTCCAACCTCCGAACAATGAATGCGTCCGGCTCGTCTTCCCGCCCCACCGGCCCGACGGGCCGTCTCCGAGATGATCCCGCATGACTCTCCCGCCCCGCACGTGCGTTCTTCTCATGGCGGGCATCGCGCTCTCGGTCGCCGGTTGCGGCAGCGGCGAATCCATTACGTCGTACAAGGTGCCCAAGACCACCGAACGCGGCAACAACCGCATCCCGACTCACCGCATCCTCGGTGCGATGTATCCAGCCAGCGAACCGATCTGGTACTTCAAGTTCCAGGGCAGCATCGAGGAACTCACCAAACACGAAGCCGAGTGGGAGAAGTTCATCGCCAGCGCGAAGTATAAGAACGAGACGGATGTCCCCGAGTTCACGCTGCCCGCGGGCTGGACGAAGCTGGGCTCGCGAACCAAGAACGGCATCACGACTAATGAAGTGATTCGGATCGGCACGAAGGATCCGCCGCTCGAAGTGACCATCACGTATATCTCGCCCGGCCCCGAGAGCGGAGTGAAGAAGAACCTCGCCCGCTGGGCCATTCAGCAACTCGATGGCGACTACGACCCCGACGCGCTCGAAGGCCTCGCGATACCGTTCGATACAGCCAGCGGAAAGGGCCTACGCGTGGACCTGCGCGGCCCGAAGAACCCCGCCGGCGGCCCCATGATGAAGTCTCGCTGAACATGCCGCTTGCGGCTTCGCGATCCCAGGATGCCTCCCATGAGCACGACGATCAACAAGCTGGAAGCCACCGGAGCCGGGGAACTTCCCGAGAGCAACCCGCTCGAAACGCTCGGCTACTTCCTGCTCAAGGGCATCAAGGCACTCGCCTCGCTGCAACTCACCGTCGTACTCTTCGCCTTCTCCATTCTCCTCGTCTTCTTCGGCACCCTCGCGCAGGTCGATAATGGCATCTGGACCGTCGTGGACAAGTACTTCTATTCGCTGGTCGTGATGGTGCCGCTGGACCTGCTGCACAAATTCGCGCAGGTCTTTCTTTCGGAACTCTTCCTAAAGGACACTGCTCCCTGGAGCGGCTCGTTCCCCTTGCCGGGCGGCAAGTTGCTCGGTGGCCTCATGCTAACGAACTTGCTCGCCGCCCACGCCCTCCGCTTCAAACTCTCCTGGAAGCGTTCTGGCATCTTCCTCATTCACAGCGGCATCATCCTGCTCTTCGTCGGCGAATTAATCACCCGCGAGTACGCCATCGAGCAGCGGATGACCATCGACGAAGGTGCCGCCGTCGGCTTCGCCGAGGATAGCCGTGACTACCAACTCGCCTTCGTGGACAAGTCGGACGCGAACGCGGACAGCGTGACGGTGATACCAGTCAGGATGCTGAAGGGGGCCGAATCGCGGATCGCGAATCCAGACCTGCCCGTGGACATCGAGGTGGTTAAGTACATGACCAACTCGAAGTTCAAGGACGTCGAACCGGGAAAGAAGAACCCGGCGACCGCCGGTCGGGGCGTTCACCCGCGATTCGCCTCCGTGGCCGTGGAAGTGCCCGAAGTCTCCGGCGTCGACACGATGCAAACCATCGACAATCCCTCGGCCTACGTGCGCCTCTACAAGAAGGGCACGGACGAAGCCATCGGCACCTACCTCGTCTCGCTGCTCTATTCGCTCCAGGGTCTGCCCGACGAGTTTGAAGTGAACGGCAAGAAGTACCAGATGTCGCTGCGGCTCAAGCGCTACTACAAGCCGTACCGCGTCCAACTCGACAAGTTCCTCTTCGACCGCTACCCCGGCACGCAGAAGCCCAAGAACTATTCCAGCGACGTGAAGGTTTTCGATCGGGACGGCAACCAGGTCCGCGAACAGACCATCCGCATGAACGAACCGATGCGCTACGAAGGCGAGACGTTCTACCAGCAGAGCTTCGAGAAGAGCGAGACGACCACGATCTTGCAAGTGGTCAAGAACCCTGGCTGGTTGATACCCTACATCTCATGCGTGATGGTGGGCGTTGGGTTGCTCGTTCACTTCTCGATCGGCCTGATTCTGTTCCTCAAGCGGCAGAACCGTCGTGATGTCGAGAGCGCATCCGAGTTCGTTGTGCTCGGATGGGCAAATTACTTGATCATCAGATCGTTTGTCGGATTCTTCTCACATCGAAGTTACGATGCGGCACAAGTTAACACTAGGAGCCAACTGTCGACAAATACTGGCTGGCTCGATCGCAACTTCGTGTGGCTCATCCCGACGGTGGTGGTCGTAGCATGCGCACTCTACCTGGGTTCGACTTACGCTCGGATGAAGCCGAAAGATCCGTTCGATCTCGACACCTTCTCGCGCCTGCCTGTGCTGGAAGGTGGCCGCGTGAAGCCGCTGGACAGCGTGGCCCGCGTCTACCTGCGCAAGATCAGCCATCAGTCCGTGTACAGGGATGCGAAGGGAGACGAGCAATCCGCGATTCGCTGGTACCTCGAAACCCTTGGCGCGAAGCCGTCCGACGAGAACGAGCCAGCGTGGACCCACCGCATCGTGCGCATCGAGAACGATCAGGTGCTTCTGGACCTGAAGTTGCCGCTTCGCGAGGGGCTGCGCTATTCGATCAACGAACTTCGACCGCACTTCGCCACGATCCAGAAGAAGGCGGAAGACGCTCGTCGAAAGCGGGGTGCCAAGAAGCCAACCGACGTGTTCGATGAAAAGATTCTCGATCTGGCCGAAAAGCTTGCGCTGGTGATTCACGTCGCGCAGGGGAAGGGTCACGATACCGACGAGAACCGCTTCCACCTCGTGCCGCCGCAGGCGGAAGGCGAGTCGTGGGTGTCGTTGGGCGACTTTAAGGAAGCGGCCGAAGACTGGGCCTATGCCAAAGCACTGACCGCGGCCCGAGTGAGAGTGCGGGCTCAACCGGGCGGCTTCGACAGAGTGGCCGAGGATCAACTCCTGGCTCAGGTGATCGGAGGAAACGTCGCGCAGGTTCCACCCGAACGCCGCAAAGCGCTCGTCGACATGGTCATGAACGCCCCTCCGGCGACGATCCCGCCGGACGGTCGCATCGAGATCATGGGCATGGTGTCCTCGCTGCTACCCAAGAGCGATCAGGACGAATTTCGCGCTGAACAGCAGAAGGATCTTCAGACCCGACTGGCTGCGAATCCCGTAGTGGTCGCGTGGGACCAGATGATCGAACTGCGCCGTGAGAAGAAGTACAGCGAGTTTAACACTCTTGTAGCCGAGTATCGCGACAAGTACACGGGCCGCGTTTCCGAGAACGACCGCAAGCACGCGAACATCGAGATCAACTACAATCGCTTCGCGCCGTTCCTGCGCTGCATCGGCCTCTACGTCATCGCGTTCCTGCTGAGCATCTTCGGGTTTGCGTTGCGGGCCGCCGAGATGCCGCGCGTCGGCGAATCGCTACGGCGCTCCGCCGTGGGCGTGCTCACGCTCACCTTCCTCGTTCACCTCGCCGGCCTGTTCGTCCGCATGGACCTGATGAACTACACGCTCGTCTTCGTGACGAACCTGTACTCGTCGGCCATCTTCATCGGCTGCGGGTGCGTCGGGCTCGGGTTGATCCTCGAGAAGATTTTCCCCATCGGCATCGGAGCCATCGTCGCGTCGGTGCTGGGAGTGGCCACAACCATCGTGGCCCACAACCTCGCGACTGAAGACACGCTCGAAATGATGCAGGCCGTGCTGGACACGAACTTCTGGCTCGCCACGCACGTGACCACCGTGACGCTCGGCTACACGGCGACGTTCGTGGCCGGGTTCCTCGGTGCGGCGTACGCCTTCATGCTGTTCTGCTCGGTGATTCGCGACTCGTTCAAGACGCCGGGTCAGCCGACGGGCGACCGGCTCCTGGCTTACGGTGCGGCGGCGGCCGGCGTCGTGATCATCCCGCTCTCCGTGGGCTGGGTCCTCTTCGATGCGCTGGCGAAGTTCGAGTACCTCCACAGCGGCATCGGTATGCTACTCCGCTACGGCATGCTCGCCGTCGGCGGCGTCTACTTCGCCATACTGCTCATCGCTCGCGCCTCGACCGACGGCATCGATTCGCACGGCAAAGCGGTTTCGACCCCAATCCCCCGCTTCGCGAAGCCCGTCGCCGCGATGGGCCTGTCGGCGAACGTCTCGAAGATTCTCGGCCAGATGATCTACGGCGTCGTCTGCTTCGCCATGATGCTGAGCTTCATCGGCACCGTACTCGGCGGCATCTGGGCCGATCAATCGTGGGGCCGCTTCTGGGGTTGGGACCCGAAGGAAAACGGCGCTGTGCTCATCGTGCTGTGGAACGCCTTGATCCTCCACGCCCGCTGGTGCGGCCTCGTGAAGGTCCGCGGCATGGCGATCCTCGCCATCCTCGGCAACACGATCACCGCCTGGAGTTGGTTCGGCACCAACCAACTCGGCATCGGCCTCCACGCCTACGGTTTCGACACCCGCCTCGCCGACGGCTGCACCAACTTCTGGCTGAGCATGTCCATGATCGCGGGCTTGGGTCTGATCCCGCAGCGGTTCTGGTCCGCGAGCAACGCCGTGGTTTCCGTGGCGTCTGCATCCGAACCCGAAGCGAGCGGGAAGAGGACGGGTCGGAAGAAGTGAGATCATCCCGGGGCTTCCGCCCTGGGCTCGCCCGCACTTCACCTTGATTCAGCGAGCCTCACTTCCCAACAATGGCTTCTGCTTCCCACCAACCGAGGCGGCCCATGATCGTCGGCGTACCGATGGAGATCAAGTCGGACGAGTATCGCGTGGCGATGGTGCCCGCCGGCGTCGAGGAACTGACGCGCGCCGGGCACACCGTACTCATTCAAGCGGGAGCCGGTGCCGGCAGCGGTATCAGCGACGAGATGTATACCGCCAACGGTGCCGAGATCGTGGCGTCGGAAGCGGATGTCTGGAAGCGGGCCGAGATGGTCGTGAAGGTGAAGGAACCAATGCCGGACGAGTGGCCGCTCATGCGCCGCGGGCAGACGGTGTTCACGTTCTTCCACTTCGCGGCGGATGAAGCGCTCACGCGGGCCGTCATGAAGTCGGGCATCACCGCGGTGGCTTACGAAACGATCAAGGACGCGCGCGGCGGGCTGCCGCTGCTCACGCCGATGAGCGAAGTCGCCGGGCGGATGAGCATCCAGGAGGGTGCCAAGTACCTCGAACGGCCCTTCGACGGCCGCGGCATTCTGCTCGCCGGCGTGCCGGGGGTCGCCCCGGCGACGGTCACGATCATCGGCGGCGGCATCGTCGGGGCCAACGCGGCGCGGGTCGCCGGCGGGCTGGGCGCGAACGTCTACCTGCTCGACGTGAACCTCGACCGCCTGCGTT
>JAYTUG010000163.1:0-9056 GCA_043744695.1 Gemmataceae bacterium | reverse complement strand
GATGCCGATGCATTCGCATCGGCATCGCGACCTCTCCCCCACAAAGCTGGGGGAGAGGTGATAAGCGAGGTCTCGGCAACATCCTCCGTTACGCTCCCTTCCACTTCCCCACGCGCCGCTACCTCCTCAAGGCGCTCTCGCTGCTGCCGCATCGCCCGTGGCAGTGTCTGACGATGCCTTGCAATCCGGTCTGTCCCGGCATGTGGCGCGACGCCGGCCGCTTCGACGGCCCGCTCGACGCCGTTCACGCCACGGCGTTCCCCTACGCATTCCCGATCCTGTGCGGGCTGCGGCTCGCGCGGCGGCGCGGCGTGCCTTTCTTCCTCACACCCTTCCTCCACCTCGGCGACGACCGCACCCGCCAGCAGTACACCGCGCCGCACTTGCGTTGGCTCCTGAACCAGGCCGACCGAATCTTCGTTCAGACGAATCTGGAAAGCGACGCCGTCCGCGACCTCGGTGTCAAGTCGGACCGCATCGTGCTGCAAGGCCTCGGCGTCGAGCCTTCCGAATGCACCGGCGGCGACCGCCAAGCGGCACGCCGGGCCTGGGGTGTGAATCCCGATGAAGTCGCGATCGGGCACCTTGCGAACGCCAGCGCCGAGAAGGGAACCGTCGATCTGTTGAAGGCTTCGGGAAAGCGGTTCCGCGTCGTACTCGCGGGGCCGGAGATGCCGAATTTCACGAGCTTTTGGACGCGCTTCCCGCATCCCGAATGCGTGGTCCGCCTCGGTGTGCTGAGCGATTCGCAGAAGCGCGACTTCTTCGCGGGGATCGACGCCTTCGCGCTGCCGTCGCGGTCCGATTCGTTCGGGCTGGTGCTTCTCGAAGCGTGGGCGAACGGGAAGCCGAACCTCGTCTATAAAGCAGGCGGGCCGGGCGAGATCGTTCGCGATGAAGTCGATGGTTTGCACGCCCGCTGCGGCGACGTGTCTCACCTCGCGGAACAGCTGGCGCGGCTTGTGAACGACTCCGAGTTGCGTCGCCGGCTCGGCGCGAACGGCTTCGCACGGATCGACCGCGAGTTCAATTGGGAAGACAAATTGGAACTGGTCCGAAGCGAGATGCCGTCCCGTCCGGCGTCACCACTGGTTAGTCTGGTGCGCTAGATTCCACTGCGAAGTACGAGCCTTCAACTCCCGCACGATTCCCACCGTTCGCCCCGCCCGCACAATCGGTTCGGCCCTCCCAGTCGTCTTCATGTTGTCGCGTTTCGCCGTGTCTTCCATCTAATCCGCGCAGGACTGCGCGCCGTTTGGTCGTGAAACTCGGTTTTCACCTCGGTTTCGAGCCGCGGCGGGTAGAGTTGGGTGCCCACGGCTCGAACCGTTGTCGCATTCGCCTCCAAAGGATTTGGTCATGCCCCAACGCCGGTCGCTTCGCTCGCCGAACTCGCGGGCTATCCGTTCGTGGCTTCCCAGCTTCGAGCAACTCGAAGATCGCAGCGTGCCCGCGGTGACGGGCGTGCTCAACGGCACCATCCTCACGGTCACGCTCAGTGCCGTCGCCGATTCGGCCTCGATCGTGGGCACCTCCGCGGGAGGAACTGCGATCAACGTCGCGGACGTCGTCGCCTCCACCACGCAATCGTTCTCGGGCGTGACCGCCATCAATGTGGTCGACGGCGGCGCGAACATCGGCCAATTGGTGACGTTCGGCGATAGCGGTTCGGGCACGGCCATCAACCTGTCCGGTGCGATCGGCGTCACGGGCATCGAGTCCGTGGATTTCGCGACGGCGGGATCGCTCCAGGCCGGTTCGCTGACCGTTACGAACGCTGCCACGGCGATCGACTTCCATGCGAACGTGACCACGAGCGGTGCGGTCGGCCAATCCTACGACGGCCCCGCGATCGTGGATAATTCCTCCGTTACGCTCGACGCCGGTGCCGCTGGCGGCATTGCGTTCCTCCAAACTTTAAACTCCAATGCCGGCGGCGCGAAGGATCTCGTCCTGAATGCCGGCGGAATCACGAGCTTCACCGCGATCGTCGGCGGGGTCAATCGACTGGCGAGCCTGACCACCGACGCCGCCGGAAGCACGAAGCTCGGAGCCAACGCGAGCACCGTCGGGCCGCAAATTTACAACGACCCCACCACACTCACCGGCATCGCCATCACGCTGAGTTCGAACTCCGCCGGCGACATCCGCTTCGGCAGTACCTTGAACGCCTCCACGAGCGGAGCCAATTCGCTCGTCGTGAACACGGCCGGGGTTACGACGTTCAACGGCGTCGTCGGGACCACGCCGCTCGGAGGCCTCTCGACGGACAACGCCGGCTCCACGCTCATCAAGGCGAACATCTCGACGATCGGCGCGCAGACTTACGCCGATCCGGTCATCGTCTCCGGTTCGACGATCGTTCTGGCGTCCACCGTCGGCGCGAACATCACCTTCGGCGGCACCTTGGACGGCGTCGCCAGCGGGCCCACCGCCCTCACGGTGAACACCAGCAGCGGCGCGACGGCCTTCAATGCGAACGTCGGCGTCGGCGTTCCGCTCGGCAGCATCACTACCGATGGCGGCACCGGGAATACCATCATCGCCGCGGCTCAGGTCGTGACCCTCGGCGCGCAAACTTACAACGATCCGGTGCGGCTCAATTCCGTGGCCGCGACCTTCGCTTCCACGCAGAACGGCAGCATCTCCTTCAGCACGACTCTCAACGGCACCACGGGCATCTCCACGGCCGCGACCTTCAACACCGGCGGGCTCACGACCTTCGTCGGAACGGTCGGGCAGACGGTCCCGTTCACTACGCTCGCGACGGACTATGCCGGGCAGCCAAACGAAGCGACCGTCGTGCAAGCATCGGTTGCGACTTCGAGCAACCAGACCTACGGCGACGCGGTGACGTTCATGCCCGGAACCGGAGTCGCGGCTCAGACACTCAGTTCGACCGTCGGAAACATCGCATTCCAGAAAACGCTGGGCGGCGCTTCCGCGGTTCCCGTGACGGTTCGGGGCGGCAGCAGCGTGTCGTTCAACGGAAGCGGGACGTTCGGCGCGTCGGGCTCGCGGCTGAACGTGCAGGCGGGTTCCACAGCCGTCGGCGCGCTCGCCTTCGCCTCGGGTATCACCTTCAAGGCCGACGTGCAGACGTGGCAAGCGGGCGATGGAACCGGAGGCCTCGCCGTCTCCACGGCCGACCTCGTGACCAACGCCCCCAGCTTCCGCGATGCGACCGGGAACGCGGCACCGCGAACCTTCGTGCTCCGTCAAGACGGAGCCGTTACGGATGCGACCATTCCCGCTGTCGCGCAGTTCGGCACGGCCCCTCCAGCCAACTACTCGATCGTCTCCGACGATAGCACGCTGACGCTGAACACCACGACGGCTCTCGCCGCGGCGGGAACCACGAACCTCACGCTGTCGAGCGCGCTGGCCCTCTCGTTGGGAACGACAATCGACGCGCCGATGGGCATCGTGCGGTTGCGGTCCACGACGGCGAATGTGAATCAGAGCGGCGGCGGAATCGCTTCCGCCGGGCTCGGCGTGCGGAGCGGAAGTTCTCAAACGCTGACCGGCACAAACGCGGTGACCGGACCGTTCGCGTCCCTGGCCGCGACTTCGACCATCGCGTTCTCGAACGGTTCCGCCTATACGGTGGGTTCGATCGGTGCCGATCCGCTGGCTCTCGGCTTCGCCTCGGTCTCGGGCGTGACGGCCAGCGCGGGAACGATCGCGTTCTCGCAGCCGGGCACCTCCGCTTTGAACGTCGCGATTGCTGCCGCGGTCTCGGGGACTTCCGTAACTGCGACGGGCGGTAGCGGCGACGACCGCGTGACGGTGAACTACACGATCGGCGGCGCGCTGCCCGCCGGGATCGCGTTTAACGGAAACGGCGGGAACGACACGCTGGCCCTCAGCGATGCCGGCGGTGCCGCCGCTCACACCTACGCCATCGGGGCCACTGCGGTTCGCGATACGAACGCCGCCATCACCTACAGCGGCGTCGAGACCGTCTCGGTCGCGGGCGGCACGGCTGCGGATACGTTCACCATTACGCCGGACACCACCGCCGCGATCGCGGCCACGGGTGGCCTTCCTTCCGGCACGGCCGGCGACAAGTACACACTCGCACTCGCGGGAACGACGACACCCAGCCTCACCGCGAGCAAGGTTAGCGACGGCTTCTCGGGCACCGCGACTTTTGGCAACAAGGCCGCCGTCTCGTTCAGCCAAATGGAGGCTCTCTCGCCTCTGGCCGACATTCAAGTGTCAGCCTCGGCATCGCCGGCGCTGGTTGCCGTTGGCGGCACCGCGACGATCACCGTCGTCGTGAGGAATGCCGGGCCGGACACCGCCACGGGCGTCCGCATCGACGACGTCTTCCCCATCGGCATCACGGCAAGTTGGACGGCCGTGGCTTCGACCGGATCGACCGTGGCGGCCACCAGCGGCACCGGCGACATCCACACCACTGCCGATCTCATTCTCTCGGGCACCGTCACGTTCACCATCACGGCGACGGCCGCACCCGGATTCTTGGGAACGATCTCCACCACTCCGGTCGCCAGTTCGGCCGCCTCGGCATTCGACGCGGATACGACCAACAATCAGGCCACGGCCTCGTTCGCGGTTCAGCCGGTGGCGCTCACGGCCGTCGGAGCCGGAGCCGGCGGCGGACCCCAGGTGAAAGTCTTCAACGCGGACGGCTCCACCCGATTCAACTTCTTCGCCTACGACATCGCGTACACGGGAGGCGTCACCGTCGCCACCGGCGATGTGAACGGCGATGGAATCGAAGACATCGTCACCGGCTCCGCCACGAGTTCTTCCCACGTGAAAGTCTTCGATGGAGTCAGCGGTTCGCTCCTGGCGAGCTTCTTCGCGTTCCCCGGTTTCACGGGCGGCGTGAACGTTGCGGTGGCCCGCGGCGAGGTCGTGGTCGGTGCGGGCATCGGGGGCGGGCCGGTCTTCGCCGGATACCGCGTGGCCGGCGGTGCCGCCGTGGGAACCTTCAGCCTCTTCGCCTTCGACCCCTCGTTCCGCGGTGGGGTGCAAGTGGCCGGGTCGGACAATCTGATCTCGGTCGGTGCCGGTCCGAGCGGCGCGTCCAACGTGAAGGTCTACGATGCCGCCACGCTCAACCAGGTGGCCAGCTTCTTTGCCTTCCCGCTGACGATGACGAGTGGCGTGAACCTGGCGATGGGGAAATCGGGCGTCGCCGAGACGGTGATCGTCGGCGCGGGAACGGGAGCCGCCCCAAACGCGGTGACGGTCGAGGCGCGAACCGGGAACATCGTGAGCGGCGTACAGGCCTTCGATCCGAGCTTCACGGGCGGCGTTCGCACGGCCTCGACCACGACCGGGACGGGTCAGCCCGGTACGGTGTTCGGAGCCGGCCCCGGCGGCGCGCCGCGCGTTCGCATCCTCGGGCCAAACGGTGCCGCGGTACTCGATTTCTTCGCCTTCGACGTGTCCTTCACTGGTGGCGTGTACGTGGGCTAACCGACCGCTTCGAGATGCATAAGAAAGTGACTCTCGTAGTAGGCTTGGGTGCCACCCAGAACACCGGCTGCCACCCAGAACACCGGCTGGAAGCCGGTGCCGAGTTCAAGCCGATCTTGCCGCCCGGGAAGTGATTGGCCCCTCGCCGCTTCGCGATTGGGGCCGCTCGTCGCTATCGAGAAGCGGCAAGCGGCGCGTGGATTCCATGTATTAATTCTTCCCAGAACTGTTCAAGAAAGGCAAGCGTTTCTTCGGGAAGCGTCCCCTCCGCGTAAGCGACCCGTGCATAGAGGTTCGCCATGCGGCGCACGGCCTTCTCGAAGTCCTCGTGCTCGGCTCCGACGCGCACAGCGAATTCGAGAGGCGTCTCGACTGCGAGCCGCCCCTGTCCGCGATCCCAGGCCCACGAGTCGAACGCCTCGAACGTGTACTCGACCAGTTCCTCCGCATCGCGTCTTACGGCACTGCCATCGGCGAAGGGATTGGAATAGCTCGCGAACGGCGGCGGTCGCTTCTCCAGCCCCTGCTCCCCGCCAGCCTCGGCAGCCCGAGTCCGAACGCTCTTCTTGCCGAAGAGTCCGGCCCACCAGTTCCTCAGCGCGTCGAGCAGGTTCCGGGCCCACGCCGTGAACGGGGCCAGATACTTGAGAAGCATCAGCACGATCCCAACGACCACGAGGAAGATCACGACCGCAAGCACGATCCACTTGAGCACCTTGGCGATCTGCTGAACCGCGGCCCCGAGCTTGGTCTCGGGAGTTTTGCCGGTCGGCTTGCCGCGTTCCCCCTTGCCCTGAGCGTCCTTGGCTTCGCGTTCGTTCTCGGCCTTTTGGCCTTCGCGTTCGTCCTTGTCCTTCTCCTTGTCGGCCTCATCGTCGTTCTTCTTGCTGTCGGAGTCGTTGCTCTTGGCATCGGAGCCTTTGGAATCGCCTTTCTTGCCCGCCTCCCCGGGCTTACGCCCGGGGCTCGCCTTGCCGCTTCCCTTCTCGCCTTTGTTGCCTCCCGGTTCGCCGTTCTTGCCGGAGGCTTTGCCGTTCCCCTTCTCGGTGACGTCGCCGTCGGCACCCTCGCCCTTGCCAGCGGAGTCGCTCAGTTTCGCGTACTTTGAAGCCTCCCGCTCAGACTTTCCGGCTTGAGGTAACCCGAACCACGGCACCTCGGAATAAGGCCGCGGGAGGAACGCACCAATGACCAGGAAGAAGGCGATGAGCGCGGCTCCGAGGCCGAGCCACCCGGCCGTGAGCGACCCGGACATCTTCGCCTTACGCTGCTTCAAATAACGCCGCAGGCCGAGCAAACTCGTGGTAACGAGGAGCCCGAGGCCGCTGCCCACGTAGACCGCCATTTGAAGGAATGTCGCTCGCCGCCGCTCGTCGTCTTCTGCTGGAATTAGCGACTGACCGATCGCGAAGAGCGGCAACGCGGCCAGCGAAAAGTAGACGACCCACACGCCCGGCGTGTGCGGTTTGCCCTTGCCCTTCTCGTAATGTGCCCACCAGCGTGCCGTCCAGGAACTGAACGCGGAGGCCTGGGGCGTGGAGTTCTTCTTGCGCTTCTTCTTGTTGCTCGTCGGTGGCTCGCTGACCGGTTCCTCCTGTGCCTCGTTGGCGTTGTCGAGGCCCGAGGCCGCGAGGAGCCCGCGACCCGAGGCGTCGCGGTTCTCGTCCACGTGCGTGCAATCCCACGTCAGCTTGTGGGCACTGAACCAAATCAGAGCCATGAACCCGATGTTGAGAAGCCAGCCGAAGGATTTGAGGCCCGTGCTCGCGGGGTATTCGACGAACGCATTCATGGCGAAGAACGTGGCGAGGGCGAGGCCGAAGCCGTAGATCGAAGCCCGCCCCGCATCCACCTGGATCGCGATCCGGGCAACGAGTACGGCACCGAACACGAAGAAGAACGTGGTGTACTGGAGGCGTTCCTTGTACTCGCCGGTCGGCAGCACCGTGATGAGGAAGTAGACGAGGCTGCCGACCATCATCGCGATCAACGCCGGGCTGACGGCAGTGAACACGATGTCGGCGGCAGTGGATCGATCGCGGTCGGCGGCCATGGGAACATCATAGTTCGGTGCGCGGGAACCCTCGGATATCGACGCTTCCCGCGAGTCGCGATTTCAAGAACCTCGGGTTCAGTAGAAAGACACCCGCAGCCTCGATTCGGCTCCCGTTCGCCAAGAGGACCTCGCCATGCACGGACTCCTGCTTTCCCTCGCTCTGACTGTCGGTGCCGAACCTGCCGACGATTGGAAGGTGGCCGAGGCGGCACACCTCAAGAACATCGCGCAGGTGTCTCGCGACTTCGTTCGCGCCGGCGAAGGGTACTTCTCCCCCGACGGCAAGCGCGCCATCTTTCAGGCCGAAGAGAAGGACACCGGCAACCCCTTCTACCAGATCTTCGTTCAAGATCTGCCCAACGGGCGACCCCTCCGCATCAGCCCCGGTATGGGCCGCACTACATGTTCTTACTTCCGCCCGGACGGCAAGCGCGTGATCTTCGCCTCCAGCCACGGCGACCCGGACGCCAAGAAGCATCAGGACGCCGAGTTCAAACAGCGCGAGGAAGACCGCAAGAAAGGGACGCCCCCGCGGCGCTACTCGTGGAGTTTCGACCCTCACATGAAGATCTACGAGGCGAACCCGGACGGCACGGACATCAAGTGCCTGACGCCGGATGCCAAGGTTTACACGGCCGAGGGAAGTTACTCCGCCGATGGAAAGAAGATCGTCTACAGCGCGGGCAACGCAGGCAACGTCCAGCTGTTCACCATGAACGCGGACGGCACCGGTTCCAAGCCACTCACGACGGCACTCAACTGCTACAACGGCGGGCCGTTCTTCTCACCCGACGGCACGAAAGTCATCTTCCGCTCCGATCGCAAGGAGAAAGATCGCCTCCAAATATACGTGATCAACGCGGACGGCACCGGCGAGAAGGCGCTCACGGATAACGACAAGTGGGTCTACTGGGCACCGTATTGGTACAAGGACGGCAAGCACATCATCTACACGGCGGCCGACCACTCCGATCCGACGGCCCGGCCCAACTACGACCTCTTCTGGATGAGCCTCGAAACGGGCAAGACGACGCGCATCACGCACGCACCGGGTCAGGATGTGCTGCCGGTTTTCTCGCCGGACTATTCGAAGCTGATGTGGACGACGAGCCGCGACGGCCGCTCGCCGACGCAGTTATACATCGCGGATTTCGTGCCGCCGAGAGAGTAACAGTCACTTCAATAACACGACGATTTCATTTGCCATACAGGATCTCGTCGATCTCGGGGTTCGTGAGCGATTTGCCCGACGAATCGCTCAATTCGGCGAGTCTGTAACAGGGATCGTTCTCGGCAACGCATTCCGGAGCGATCGGTTCCAGTCGTGCCACCGGCTTGCCCCGCCGAGTGAGGATCATGCGATGACCCTTTTGCACCTGAGCAATGATGTTCTCCGCATCGAGTCGGAAATCGAGCATCGTGATCGTTTTCATCGGCTTCCCTCGAATGCAGCGGAAGTGAAGTTGAACTTTAAGTTAACGGGCTGGCGGAGGCGCGTCAAGCAAGTTGCTGGGTTATCGCCACTCGCCGCGGAACATCGTGCGGC
>JAYTUG010000162.1:0-9060 GCA_043744695.1 Gemmataceae bacterium | reverse complement strand
CTTCGTACCAGTGCAGCGTGACGGGCGGGAGTTCGCCGCGGGCCGCGTAGAAGTAGTCGATGCGGGCCCACGCCGGGTACGTCTCGGGGTTGATCGCGCCGGAAATGGCGGAGACGGCAATCGGCGCGTCGAGCTTCAAGGCGCGGAAGGCCATGTTCGTGGTGTGGCAGGCCATGTCGCCCAGGGCACCGGTTCCGAAATCCCACCAGCCGCGCCAGTCGTGGGGGTGGTACGCGGGCTTCTTGTCCGGCTGCACGGCGTACGGGCGTTCCGGGGCTGGCCCGAGCCATTCGTCCCAGTGCAGGTTCTGCGGCACCGGCGGCGTGCTCTTCGGCCGAGTGATGTAATCCGGTGCCTGCTTCCAATAAACCCAGGGCCGATTCGTCCAGACGTGGGCTTCCTTGATGGGGCCGATGATGCCCGATTGAACGAGTTCGACGGCGCGGCGCAGGCCGTTGTGAGCCGAGCCCTGGTTGCCCATCTGCGTGCAGACGCCGAACTTCGCAGCGGTTTCGCGCAGCAACCTCGCCTCGGCCACGGTGTGAGTCAACGGCTTCTGGCAGTAGACGTGCTTACCGGCCCGCATGGCGAGTACCGCGGCCGGGGCGTGCGAATGATCCGCCGTCGAAACCGTAACGGCGTCGATCTGCTTGCCCATCTGATCCAGCATCTTGCGGTAGTCGAAGAAGCGTTTGGCGTCGCGGAACTTGTCTGCCGCGCCGCCGGAACGCTGTTCGTCCACGTCGCAGAGGGCGACGACCTGCATGAGGTTGCCGGCCTGTTCGATGTCGCTTCCGCCTTTGCCGCCGACGCCGATGCCGGCAACGCGGAGTCTCTCGTTCGCACCGAGCGTTCGGGCCGCGGAGAGTGCCGGAGCCGTGAGGAAGTAACCGAGCGACGCTGCCGAGGTTTGAAGAACGCGACGACGCGTGACGCGCTGAGTCATGGGAGAGTTCCTTGCGGGTGGGGCCAGCTTCAGAAATGAAGATAGTCGAAATCGGGCGGTGAGTCCACGACCCCGCAATACCCGCACACCTATTCCGGCAGCGGCACACCCAATTCCCGCGCCGCCTTCACCAGCAGTTCCCACGTCCCTTCCGGCAAAGAGATACCCTCAAGAAGGCGACTTCGTTTGGCGATGCGTTCCGGATCGCCGGGCAAAGTGATGCTCGCGCCCTCGGTCGTGGGGCACGAGCGCACGTATTCGGTGAGGCCGTCGGTTTCGTGAATGAAGTGTTCGGAGCCGCCGAGGTGGGCCGGGTCGATTGCGATGAAGACGACGGCGTTGCCCTGGCCGCCGAGTTGAAACGCGGGGCTGCTGCATGGTCCACCCGAGAGCCCGCCGCAGAACAGATCGACGAGCAACCCCAGGCCGAAGCCCTTGTACATCTGCGGCCCACCGAATGGTAGGATGCTCCCACGTGGCTCCGCGTACAGCACGCCGGGATCGGTGGTCGGCTTCCCGTCGTGGTCGACGAGCCAACCTTCTGGCACGCGTTCCTTCTTTTGCAGTGCGAGTCGCACCTTCCCCTCGGCCACGGAACTGGTGCCGAAATCGAGTACGACCGGGTCGGCAGAGGTCGGGGCACCCATGCAAATGGGGTTGGTGCTGATGCGTCCTTCGGTGCCGCAGGGTGGCACGACGCGTCGGCCACCGCCGTGCGAGTTCACGGCTCCGATGAAAGCCATTCGTCGCAGGGCCGCGGTCTCGGCATATTCGCCGAGGCGTCCGATGTGCCCGCAGTTGCGGAGCGTGCCGGCGGCGATGCCGAGAGTGCTGGCCTTCTCGAGAATTTTACCGAGCAAACGGTGGGCTTGGACCTGCCCGAGTCCCCAATGGCCGTCGGCGGCGATTACGGCCGGCGTTTCGCTCAGCACTTCCATCGCGACGCCGGGCTTGAAGATGCCCTGTTTCAGGAAGTCGAGGTATTGCGGCACGCGGAGCATGCCGTGCGAATCGTGGCCGCAGAGGTTCGCATCGACGAGGCTATGCGCCACGATCGCGGCATCGTCGGCCGGCACTCCGGCAGCGGTGAACAGATCGTGCGCAAGTTGCCTGAGGACGGCGGCGGAAAAGGTGGGCATGGGAGAGTCCGGTTTGTCGTGCGGGTCGGAGTCTTTGTAGCGTGGGGCAACCGGCTTTGGCGAGCGAGGGATCAAAGATGCGGCCGCGCCCGTTTTTCCGATTCGCGTTAAACCTGTGCTCCCGTCCGACCGATACAACCGGTAACGTTCGCCGAACAATTCGCGCTCTCGTGGTGCGGACAGTTCGGAACGCAGGGACGATTCAGGTGGCCCGGCGGGGGAGTGGCGATGAAGAACAAGCGATTGTGGTTGGCGGGAATTGCCGCGGCCCTGGGTTTCAGTGCGGCCGGTTGCCAAACGAACTTCGGCGGCATGACGCTGCCGAGCGGCCGGTACCTCGATCACCAACCGCAATACTTCCCGGCCGATCCGACCTTCCCCTTGCCGCGCGAGTTGGCGACGCAGATCGACCCAGCCGGTGCGGGTGGCGGGATCGGCGCTCCCGCCGGTGCGGCCATCGTACCGCCGGCTCAGCCCGTGCCCATTCCCGGCAGGTAAGGCGACCTGGGCAATTCCAACGCGAACAATTTCACGAGCCGTCGGGGCGAACCCGACGGCTCGGCTTGATTCCACTTCTCACTGCCGTTATGGCCCCACGCGAAGACACACGAACACGTTCCCGCTAGCCGACACGGATGCCGGCGGCGCGGGGACCGTCGAGGGATTAAACATGGCGCAGGGATCGCGCAAGCGCTTCGCGGTGCTCGGAGCGAGCATGCTTCTGTGTACCGGCCTCGTGGGCTGCATGGACAGCGACCCGAAGCCGCTGAAGGGACCGTCCAAGACGCCTTCGTCGGGCGTGATGGGCAGCACGGTGAAGCCGGGTCTGGGAACGACCTACGGTAGCGGAACGCAGCCGGCGGGATTCACCTCGACCGGCGGCCGCCCGCCGGCGAACGCCGACTACTCCAAGACCGGCTCGACGGGTGGGAACACGAACTTCGGGACGCAGGCCGTGCCGGGCTCGACGGGCATGGGCACCTCAATGGCTCCGAGCGGTTCCAGCGTGGTACCGGGGATCGCTCCTTCCAACTATCCGCCCGCGAGCGGAGGTTTCCCGACTTCGTCGCTGCCGGCGAACCCGCCGACCTTCGACTACGGAAACGTCGCGATGCCGAGCCCGCCGCAGCCGCCACCCGGCGCGGGCTTCCCGGCCGCGCCGGCCCGGCAGTAAGTCCAATCATTTAGCCCGCCGTTTACGACGGGCTAATTCACGCGGGCCTTCTCCAACCGCTTCACGAAGAGCGCCGCGACGTAACCCGCCTTGAAACCGGCGTCGATGTTCACCACCGTCACGCCGGCCGAACACGAATTGAGCATCGTGAGAAGGGCCGCGACTCCACCGAACGCTGCTCCGTAGCCCACGCTCGTCGGCACGGCGATCACGGGGCAATCGGTGAGCCCGCCCACCACGCTGGGCAACGCCCCATCCATTCCCGCCACCACGATCACGACATCCGCGGAGGCGAACTTCTCCCGATGCCGCAGCACGCGGTGAATTCCGGCCACGCCGACATCCACGATCAGTTCCACGTTCGCCCCCATCACCCGCGCCGTGACCGCGGCTTCCTGCGCCACCGGCAAGTCGCTGGTCCCGGCCGTGACCACCAGCACCCGGCCCGCAAGCATTGGCTTCGCACCCACCGGCAACCACAGCGTTCGCGCAAGTCGATCCTGTTCCGCTTGCGGGAAGTGGCTCGACAAATACGCAGCCTGATCGGCACTCAACCGCGTCACGAAGCAATCTTGCCCGGCTTCGCCCATTCGCCGAATCGCGGCTTCCACCCACGGCGCGGTTTTGCCTTCGGCGAAGATCACCTCGGGGAAGCCGCAGCGTTCCTTGCGGTGCAGGTCGAGCGTGGCGAAGCCGAGGTCGCCGAACGCGGGGTCGCCGAGCTTCGCTGCCGCGGCCTCCACGTCTAGAGACCCCGCGCGAACCGACTCCAACATCTGGCGCAACTCCGAAGGCGACATCTCAACTCCTCTTCGGCGAGCCGAACGGCGTAAGCCGTCGGGGATTTCTCCATTCTACACCACTCCAAAACTTGAAGGAAAATCGGCTCCCCTTCAAAGTTCGGTCAAGTTCGCCACCCGCACAACCGATACAACCCGATGTTCGCCAATGGAATGTCGTGATCACGGAGGGGGAAGATGAACGTCGCGCTCGCCGCAATGCTCGGGCTCAGCCTGGCCCAGCCGCCGGCCCCGGCCTCGGATTACCATCCGTTCAACTCGCGTTCCATCAAGTTCCCCATCCAGTTCGCGCCGGAAAAGGTGAAGACCATCCGCAAGGTCGAACTGCATGTGAGCAACGACGGTGGACAGGTCTGGCAACTCGCGGCCGTCGCGCCGCCGACTCAAGACACGTTCACCTACGCGGCCCCGTCCGATGGCCGCTATTGGTTCCAAATTGTGACCGAGGATTTGAAGGGCGTCAAAGACCCCGCGAACCTCACGACCGAGCCGCCAGCCATGAAGGTGCTCTTCGACTCCAAGGCACCTGCTGTGAACTTCACCAACGCCAAGCGAATCGGCGATGAAGTCACGGTCGAATGGAAGATCGAGGATCAATTCCCGAAGGACGACGCGACGCGCGTTTACTTCCGGCCCGCGACCGCGACCGAAGGCTGGCAGGAAGTCTCGCTTCCCGCCAACTCGCGGACCGGCGTGCGTTTCGCCCCTGGAGTTACCGGGCCGATCGTGGTTCGCGTTACGGTTGCGGACCTCGCCGGGAACGCGGGAGAAGGTCTGAAGGAAGTCGCGGGCTCGGGCGTGGTGAATGCCCAAGCGAGTACGAGCCTCTCGCCGAATCCGATGGGCACGACGATTCCGACCATGCCACCGGCGACTTCTCTGACCACACCGGCAGGGGGCGCGATTCCTCCTCCAGATTTCGGCCCGCCGCTCGGCGGCCCGATCGCTCCGACACCACCGGCCGCAGCACCACCCGCTGCGATGCCGCCGGCGATCGTACCTCCGTCCGTTTTGATCGCAGCGCCCGCCGCGGCCTCGCCGGTGACCGCCGTGCCGCCGCCAGCTTCGTCCGTCATGATTCCGTCCGGGCCGAGCCTCGCGCCGACGTCGCCGACGCCGGTGCCGACCTTCGATCCGCGCAACTCACTCACGCCGGCCAGCGGTTCCACCCACACTCCCACCGGCCCCGTGATTGAAGCGAGCCGGGCTCAGGTCATCAACGCGCTCCGCTTCGACCTGAACTATCAGGTGGAACAGCGCGGCCCCTCGGGGATCAGCCGCGTCGATCTGTGGGTGACTCGCGACGACGGCAAGACGTGGGTGTGGTGGAGCCAGCACGAAGGCCGCGAGGCCGCGCTCAAAGTGAACCTCGGCACCCCGTCCAATTCGCAGCCCGAAGGGCTTTACGGCTTCCGGCTCGTTCCTGTGAGCGGAGCCGGGCTCAGCGATTCCACGCCAATCGCAGGCGACGCCCCAGATATGCGCGTGATTGTCGACGTCGCCGCCCCGGTCGTCAAAATCTTCCCGGCCATCGCCGACCCGAACGATCCCCAGGCACTTCTGCTCCAGTGGGAAGCGACCGACAAGAACTTCGGCGACGAGCCGATTGTGCTGGAATGGTGCGAAGGCGCGACCGGCCCGTGGCGACCCGTGGCCACGAGCCTCACGACCGACGCGCCCAACGGTGTCGGTGTCGCGACGAAGCGCTTGCCGAACACGGGCCGCTACTCGTGGCACGTGCCGACCGGCCTGCCGCCCCGAGTTTACTTAAAAGTGACGGCCAAGGACGCGGCCGGGAACATCACCGAGCAGGTGACCCGCGAACCGATCCTCATCGACCTGATGAAGCCGCGGGCGAAGATCACGAGCATCGGCACCGGCACGAGCCTGCTACCGACGACGGGCACCGGCCCTTCGTTCGGCCCGTTGGTGCGTCCGTAGTTTCAACCCGAGGGTCGCGCTCGAATCGGACCGGCGAGAACGAGCAGGGCGAAGAGCGCGACCGCGAGCGGGCGGTGGAAGCCGATGCCCACGGCTTCCATCATGTCGAACGGGACGAGTTGAGCGACGAGGAGCAAAGCCGCGATCGTGGCCAGCCGGCGATGGCCGCCTTCAACCAGTTCCAGAACCCACGGCACCGCGAGTGCCAGTACCAGCGATTCGTACGCCAGCACCTGCGGGCACAGCACGGCACCCACCGCGGCCGCGGCCGCGGCCCACGCGGACGATGGCCACGTCCCCGACCATGCACATCGCCCCACCAAAAGTCCGAACCAAATCGAGTAACTCGCCAACGTCGTGGTTGCCGTCTGTTCGATGAGCACGCCAGTCGCCACAAAGAGCAGCCGGTTCCAACTCGTGATCTCGGGGTTCCGCACAGCGAGGTTGAACGCCACGCTCTTGTGCCCGGCCGCGAGAAAGTCGAGGTACTCGAGCAGGAACAGCGGCGAGCCGCCGATCATCGTTGCGGCGAGGGCGTTCCCAATCCCGACCGTGGCCACAAGTGCGACCGCCCGCTTCCAACCGCCCAAATACCAGGCGAGCGGCACCAGCGGTAGCGCGACGTGCGGCTTGATAAACGCCACCGACCAGAGCAGCATGCCGAGCGTGGGTCGGCCTTTTTCAAAGCACCATTGCCCGAGCGCCACGCACCCGACGGCCAACAACGTCGTCTGCCCGACCTGCACGATGGCGAGCGTGAGGAAGTTGACGACGAGCAAGAATGGCAGGAGCCAGGCAAAGCTGCTGGATGGCACGGGCCCTCTTGCCTCTGAAGAAAACAAGCCGGGCAACCGTGCGATGCCGAACGCCGCGATCGCACTCAGAATGGCCCAGAGGAGCTTCGCCTCCCTCAACGGCAACATCGCGAACGGAGCGTAGAGCAGCACCGCCATCGGCGGCAAGAAGTACCCGCAGTTGTTCACGAACGAATCCGGGCCCGCGTCCGGATCGGGGAATTGCTCGGCGGCCGCAGCGCGAACCTTCGCGGTATCGTACGGCGACTCGCCGCGCAGCCCGAGTTGCGCGCCGAATCGGTAAATGAAGAAGTCCGGCTGGCCGTTCGCGTCCACTTGGAGCAACGCGAAGGCAAACACGAGTCCGGCCGCAGCGAAGGCCGCACGGTTAGCCAACGCTTTTCTCCGGCAGGAGCATCAGGGCCGGATGGCGGAGGTGCTCGATCACCGCGTTGCCGAACGCCGCCCCGACGGCACCATCGACGATCCGGTGATCGAACGAGAACGACAAGTACACCATCTCCGCGGGGTGAATGCGGCCGTGCGAATCGTACACGGGTCGCTTCACCACCTTGCCGATGCCCATGATGCCGACTTCCGGGAAGTTCACGATCGGCGTCGAGATCAAGCCGCCGATGCCGCCGACGGACGTGACTGTGAACGTGCCGCCCTTCAGGTCTTCGAGCTTCGGCTTGCCGGTGCGGGCCTCGCCGCTGAGACGTTCGATCTCAATGGCGATGGTCGCGATGTCCTTCTTGTCCGCGTCCTTGATCACGGGCACGATCAGGCCGCCGGGCGTCGCGGTGGCGATCCCGATGTGGTAGCGATCGTGCAGCACGATCTCGCCGGCCTCCTCGTCGAACGTCGAGTTCACCATCGGCACATCCTTCAAGGCTCGTGCCGCGGCCTTCACCGTGAACGCCAAGTACGTGAGCTTGATGCCGGACTTGGCGAACGGTTCGCGCAACTGCTGGCGAAGCCGCACGAGGTCGGTGAGGTCGCACTCGTCGATGTACGAGTAGTGCGGGATGCGGCGCGTCGCCTCGATCAAATGCTCGGCAATCTTGCGGCGAAGCCCTAGGAACTTCACGCGACTCCCGGCAACGCCGTAGTCCGTCTTGGCAGCCCTCGGCGGCGGATGATTTCCGGCGGGCGCGGGTTTGAGAAACGGCGTGAGATCGTCCAACAGAATGCGGCCGTGCGGTCCGGACCCGCGAATGCGGGCCAGGTCGATCCCGAACTTGCGGGCGAGCAACCGCACCGAGGGCGCGGCTGGCGGCAGCTTCTCGGGGGCAGCGACCGTTCCGTTGGTGTGAACGCTGCTTTCAGCCCGAGGAGCGGGGAGCGGTTCGATGGGCGAGCGGCCCGAGGATGTCGGCTGTTCCTTCGCCACTTCCACCGGCTCCCCGATCGGTGTGAACGTGAGTACCACCTGACCGACCTGAACCTTGGTACCGGGGTTGGCCCGCACGTCGCCGATGGTGCCCGCGAACGGGGCCGGCACTTCCATCGTCGCCTTGTCGGACATCACCTCCATCAGCCCTTGCCCGCGCACGATCGACTCGCCCGGCTGCACCAGCCAGCGCACCAGTTCGACCTCGATCAGTCCCTCGCCGACCGGCGGGAGGTGAAAATCCATGTGGTGCTCCAGAGCGGGATCGCACTTGGAATATACGAATCGAAGCTGAGGCGGAATGATGCCGTGGAGTTTCATGGCCTGCTCCCCCTTGGTTTTTTCGTTCGGGCCATGCGCTCGAATTTGCCTCAATTCAAGCGTTTCGGCTGGCCAGAACTCGACCCTGCTGGTCGAGCGCGACTTGCGAATCGACGTAACGCGTTGCACGTCGGTAACCTCCACGCCTGTCGAGCATGACCAGACCGGCCATGCTCGGATTCGACCTGCGGAAAATCGGGAGTCAGTCCTGAACTGCCGAACCGAAACGCCGACCAACTCGAAGTCTGACATCCCGTTTTGGAAAGTCCAATCGCTTCCGAAGACTCACCGTTCGCTCCACTTCGTTCAAACTATTTTCACAATTCCGAGAGGGAACCGCCGAATTTCTCCTCCTCGTGCGGAGTTCACCTGCTCTCGTCATCTAAACGCTTACTGAGCTCCGACCGCAAGATGATCGAGACTTTGTTTGAGAAATGGGAGGGTGCAGTACATGGTTTGTAAGGGGAAGGCGACACACGAGGATTTCCCGTGGAACGGAGCCAAGATCCTGGTGGAAAAGTTCAAGGCGGTGATCAGAACGCATCCCTGATT
>JAYTUG010000161.1:0-2349 GCA_043744695.1 Gemmataceae bacterium | reverse complement strand
TCGCTTTCCGTCAGGACAACACCGCCCGCAAGACCGACGACCAGGTCTTCGCGGCCCTCGACACGAACCGCGACGGCGTCCTCTCCGAGAGTGAAATTCTCGACGCGCCGACGCTCCTGCTCGCGAAGGATCAGGACGACGACGAGTGCATCACGATCGACGAGTTCACGCCGCCGGAGACGGCCATGATGGCGGCGCTCGTTCTGGGGATGCCCCCCGATCGCCCGCTCGCGGCGGCCAGCACCCTTCTGGTGGACGGTACAGGAGCGCTGTTCGGGCCGCGCCTGATTCGCCGGTACGATCGCGACCGCGACGGGAAACTGTCGCAGCCGGAGATCGGGATGAGCCCCGAGCGGTTCCGCGCTCTAGACACTGATGGAGATGGGAAGCTCAGTGCCGACGAACTCAAGGCGTTCCACAAACAGCCGCCAGATGTGGAGGCGTCGCTCGAACTGGAACCGCCCGCGGGCCAGGCGCCGCGGG
Organism: Gemmataceae bacterium; assembly: GCA_043744695.1. Classification (GTDB taxonomy): domain Bacteria; phylum Planctomycetota; class Planctomycetia; order Gemmatales; family Gemmataceae; genus Urbifossiella. Next base: position 1,866 of record JAYTUG010000161.1, on the reverse strand, counting down.
TTCAGGTATCGCCCGGTTCCAAGGCGCGGGCGACTCGGCCGGACGTGGCCCTCTTCGGCCTGGGAGATACCGACGTGGCGCTGGCCGTGCGGTCCTTCGACCCGGTTCGCGCGGCGCTCGCCGACGCCCAGTTGCAGTTCAACCGACTCGACGTCGATCAGAACGGCTACCTCGACCGCGACGAACTCAAGGACAACATCCGCTTCCAGCGCGGTCTGTTCGAGACGATCGACGCCGATGGCGACGACAAGCTGTTCTGGCCGGAGATGGAAGCGTACGTCCGCAGCCGGGCCGAAGCCGCCGCGACCCGCTGCGACATCGTGCTGCACGACCTCGGCCACGGTTTTTTCGAGACGCTGGATCGGAACCACGACGGCCGTATCGGCCTGCGAGAGATTCGGATGGCGACGGCAACTCTCCACGGTCTTCGCAAGCCTGGGCAGACCCTACTCAAGGCGACCGATCCGCCGCGGCGTTTGCACCTCGAGGTCATTCGCGGCACGTTCCATCTGTTCGGCACGGGCCAGGCGGGCGAATCGACGGTGCCGCGCCTCGTCGTTCAAGCGCGTTCGCCGGTCGGCCCGATCTGGTTCCAACGGATGGACCGCAACCTCGACGGCGACCTGACCTGGAAGGAATTCCTCGGCCCGCGCCACGTATTCGAGGAACTCGATACCGACCACGATGGCTTGATCGACCCGATTGAAGCCGAGAAGGCCCGCTGAATTGGTAGTCCGCACTCTCCGAGTGCGGGGTGCGAGGACTACCAAACCGCACTCGGAGAGTGCGGACTACCAATTGGAGATAACATGACGACTGCCGAGGCACGGACCGCACCCCCGATCCAATCGAACGGCCAGCCGGGTCACGACGACACCGCGGCCGTTCGTCGGCTCGCCGACGCCCGGGACAAGATCAAGCACGAAGTTGGCCGCGTGATCGTCGGGCAATCCGACATCATCGACTTGATGCTGGTGAGCCTGCTCTGCCGCGGTCACGTGCTGCTGCACGGCGTCCCTGGGCTGGGAAAGACGCTGATGGCCCGGACACTGGCGGACTCCCTGGCGATGGAGTTCCGCCGGGTCCAGTTCACTCCCGACCTGATGCCGTCGGACATCACCGGCACGGACATCATCAAACAAGACCCGGCGTCCGGCCGGCACTCGTTGGAGTTCCTGCCCGGGCCGGTGTTCACGAACTTCCTGCTCGCCGACGAGATCAACCGGACGCCGCCCAAGACGCAGGCGGCACTGCTCCAGGCGATGCAGGAGAGCGAGGTCACGGTCGGCCGGCAGACGTTCCCGCTGCCGAGGCCGTTCTTCGTGGTGGCCACTCAGAATCCCATTGAGATGGAAGGCACTTACCCGCTGCCCGAGGCGCAGGTCGATCGGTTCATGTTCAGCCTCCGCGTCGTCTATCCGACCGTTGAGGAGGAGACGCGGATCATCAAGGGAACGACGGGAACCGCGGTGGCCAAGGCGACGGCGGCGTTGGGGACTGAAGAGGTCGTTCGCCTCCAGGAGTACGTTCGCGGCGTGCCGATCGCGGACAGCGTGGTGAACTACGCGGCTCGGCTCGTATCCGCCACCCGGCCGGGTTGCGGCGGCCCCGCGGCCCTGCACAAGTATCTCGCGTATGGGGCCAGCCCCCGTGCCTCGCAGTGTCTCGTCTTGGGCGCGAAGGCCCGCGCACTTTTGGCCGGCCGCTTCCATGTGGACTTCGCCGACCTGAAGGCGCTGGCGGCACCGGTGCTGCGGCACCGGCTCGTACTCAACTTCCACGCCCGCGCCGAGAAGATCGATTCGGATATGCTGGTCGAGCGGTTCCTCGCTGCCGTCCCGCAAGAAGTGTGAGTCTGCATTCCTG
>JAYTUG010000160.1:0-9110 GCA_043744695.1 Gemmataceae bacterium | reverse complement strand
CCCACCACGTCCGGCAAACGCATCCGAACGTTCAACCTGCTCAGCCGCCTCGCCGAGCGGCATCGCGTCACCGTGTTCTGCCATCGCAATCCGGATCGTGAAGAAGCCGCTGCCGCGAACGACGCCTTCCGCAGAATCGGCATCGAAACCGTCATCGTGGACCGCACCGTGCCGTCCAAATCCGGTCCCGGTTTCTACGCTCGCCTCGCCGGGAACCTGCTCTCACCGCTGCCCTACTCCGTGGCCTCGCATTCGAGCCCGGCTCTCGCCGAGGCCGTGCGGCGGCACGCCTCCAAGCACCGCGTCGATGTCTGGCACTGCGAGTGGACGCCCTACGCCCAGGTGCTTCGCGACGCCCTGGGTCCGCGCCTCGCCTCCACCCGCTGGTCTGTGATGGCCCACAACGTCGAGTCGCTCATCTGGCGGCGGTACGTCGAAATCGAAACCAACGCGATGAAGCGCTGGTACGTTCGCAAGCAACTTCAGAAGTTCGAGAAGTTCGAGCAGTGGGCGTACACGTCGGCTTCGGCCGCAATTGCCGTCAGCGACGAAGACGCCACGCTCATGCAGGAACGCTTCGGCGTGAACGAAGTCTCGGTCGTCGAGAACGGCGTGGATACCGCGTACTTCCGCCCGCAGCGCGACGTGGACCGCGACCCCGCTCGCATCCTCTTCCTCGGCAGCCTCGACTGGCGACCCAATCAAGACGCCGTCAGCCTGCTGCTCAACGACATCTTCCCAAAAGTTCGCCAACAACTCCCGCACGCCACGCTCGCCCTCGTCGGTCGGCATCCTCCGGATTGGCTCCGCACGCAGGCGGCCGCATGTCCCGGCGTCGAACTCTCCGCGAACGTCCCGGACGTGCGGCCCTTCCTCGCTCGCTGCACGCTGCTCGCGGTCCCGTTGCGGATCGGCGGCGGTTCGCGTCTGAAAATCCTCGAAGCCTTGGCCACCGGCACGCCCGTGGTCAGCACGCGAATCGGTGCCGAAGGTTTGAACCTGAAGCCGGGCCGCGACCTCATCGTCACCGAGGGCCTCGCCGACCTGCCCGACGCCATCGTTCGCGGCATCCGCCACCCGTACGAATTGGAAGACTCCGCCGAACGCGGTCGCCGCTTCGTTCTCGACCAATGCGATTGGGCTCCGCTCGCCGAGAAGCTGGACGAAGTCTGGTGGGCGGTCGCGACTGCGGCCACGCCCGCTGCAGCGTGAAAATGGACCCAGATGGTCGGGTGGTCACAACCTCGACTATGATGCAGGTATCTACCTGACGTAAGAGGTTCCGAGATGATCCGCGCGATCGGCCTCGCTTTGCTGCTCATCGCACCCATGGCTCTGGCACAAGACCCCAAGGACAAACCCCGACAGGCCACGCTCCGGTGGTACGGGCAGTCGTTCTTCCAGCTTCAAGACAGCACCGGGCAGCGGATCGTTTTCGACCCGCACGCCATTCCCACCTTCGGCTCGCCCCGCGTGAAGGCCGACTTCGTCCTCATCTCGCACCTCCACGACGACCACAATCAGCCGGAAGTGCTCGATGCCTTCCTCTCCGAAGATCCGAAGGACGCCAAGAAGCGCGACGGCGACATTTATCGCGGCGTCGTGCCCGTGGGTAAGGCGAATAAGCAAGACTGGAAGCTGTGGAACGAGACTCGCGGGCCGATCAAGTTCCGGACGCTGCCCACGTTCCACGACGCCCAGCTGGGCCTGCAGCGCGGCAAGAACTCGGTCTGGATTGTCGAGGCGGATGGCCTCATCTTCTGCCACCTCGGCGACATCGGCCACGACCTCGACGCCGCCCAGATCAAGGCCATCGGCAAAGTCGATGTCCTCATGGTGCCCGTCGGCGGCATCTACACCATCAACGGCGAAACCGCCAAGAAGATCGTCGAACAACTCAAGCCGCGCCTCTACGTCGTGCCCATGCACTACGGCGTGCCCGGCTACGACGACATCCTCGGCCCGGACGAATTCCTCGACGGCCAGAAGAACGTGAAGAAGATGCCGGACACGAACGAACTCGCGATCCCCGCGGACATGAAAGCCCCCGAGACGCCGATCGTCGTGATGCTCGGCTGGAAGAAGGCCGACCCCGTGGAACTGCCGAAGAAGAAGTAGGATTCTCATTCGCGGTGTGATCGCAAAAGAGCCGGAAGCGTAAGCGACGGACTGCACGAAGTATCCGTCGCTTACGCTTCCGGCTCATACCAAGTCAGCACGCTGCCGGGGATATTCTCGTCGGTGAGGATTCGCATCGACGTTGCCCCAACTAAGCGTCCATCGTCAGGACATCGGCGGCAAAGAGCATCGCAGCGCGGATGTGTTCTGGCTTGAGGTGAGGAAACTCATCTAGCAATTCGTCCTGCGCTGTCCCCGCCCCGAGTGCCTTCAGGACCAACTCGACAGTCAACCGCGTGCCTTTGAACACGGGCTTGCCGAGCATGACGCCGCTTCGCTCTTCGATGAATTCGTCCCAATGAAATTTGGCCACGACGCACCTCCGGTCCAACGCGGTCCGAAAACAGTTTACGCCATTGTACGACAACCGCCGGTTCGCTCCGTACTCGGCTTTTCATTCCTCACCTGAATAACCGCTTCCTCCGACACATCCCGAAGAACCGATTGGCCTCCACCCGTTTCTCGCACTAGGGTTCATTTCCCTCAAGACGCTCCTATCACCCTGGCGTCTGGTGCGAGACTCGCCGATGATCGGTCGCGTATTTTTAGGTCGCTACGAGGCCCGCCGATTGCTCGGCGAGGGCGGCATGGGCCGCGTCTACCTCGCCCGCCAATCCGACCTGGCCCGCGATGTCGTCGTGAAGGTCATGCACGAACACATCGCCGTGGACGACAAATTCCGCGAACGCTTCCAGCGCGAAACGCTGCTCATGGCCCGGTTCCACCATCCCGGTGCCGTCACGCTCTACGATGCGAACCTCAACGACCCCAATGGGCCGTGCATCGTCATGGAATACATCAAGGGCGTGAACCTCGAGAACCTGCTCGCCAAGAACGGCAAGATGAACGCCCCGCGCGTCGCCCGCATCATCGGCGAACTCTGCGAAGTGCTCCAGGCCGCTCACGACGAAGGCATCATTCACCGCGACCTCAAGCCCGCGAACCTCATGATCGTGGACCCGGACACGCCCCGCGAACGCATCAAGGTCATGGATTTCGGCCTCGCCAAGCTCATGGAAGCCGAAACGTTTCGGAAGGTCACCGATACGAACGTCGATTTCGCCGTCGGCACGCCGGGCTACATCTGCCCCGAGCAAGTGCGCGGCGAAGAAATGGACCATCGTGGCGATCTCTACTCCGTCGGCGTCATGATGTACGAGCTGCTCACGGGCCAACTCCCGTTCTCCGGGCCCAACAGCATGGACATTCTCCTGGCCCACGCCACCGAGCCGCCGCCGACCTTCGCCGAAATCGGCCTCAAGGGTTGGGTGCCGCGCGAGGTCGAGGAACTCGTGTTCGACTGTCTTGCGAAGATGCCTTCCGAGCGTCCGCAGTCGGCGCGCGAACTGGCCGAACGCTTCGACACCGCGTTGGAACGCGCCCGCACCAAGGTCGATTCGGACCACGGTCGCCCCGGCCTTTCCGGGTCCGGCGAGCCGAGCCCCGTCAGGGGCCAGGTGCTCGGCGGCTCGCACACCGGCTCATCCGCAGTCCGTCCGGGGCTCGCGTCGCATTCCCATTCCGGGGTCGGATCATCCGCGCTGCAAACGCCGCCGCCGACTTCGCGGGAAATGACCGCGCTCCCCTTCCACATGGAAGCGTGGATGCCCGAGAGCATCGCAATCGTGAAGTTGCGGGGGTTCGTTCACGACGCGGGCGGTGAAGTGCTGGAAAGCAAATCCGGCCTGATCCGCGTCCGCCTGGGCGGCCGAAAGGGATTTTCAAACGCCGGCGGCCCGCTGGCCTGGTTCGGCCTCCGCCGCTCCAACACCATCGACCTCGAACTCCACCTGAGCACACACGACCCGGCGATGCCGAACCAACTCACGGTGGACATCAACTTCCGCCCCTCTCACGTCTCGATGCTCGCGGACAAAACTTGGCAGCAGCGCTGCACGGAAATCTTCGTCGAGATTCGCTCGTATCTGATGGGCCGCAGCGACGTGTGAACTGCTATCCGTCGCGGCGCGTTCTTCGACGCTAGCGCTTTCGCGTGGCCGAGCGAGGCCAAATCTCCTAGCGTGTCTTCGCAGCACTCATCGCGGATGAACGGGACGCCCATGCTCACGACCAGCCTGCCGCTCGCCATCCTGAACGCAGACACGGCAACGTTCGATTGCTCCTTCGGCCGGGGCTGCGAAGGCATCTGCTGCAAGAACGGCCGGCCGAGCGTGTCCCCGGAAGAGATCGCTCAGATTGAAGACCACCTGCCGAAGTTTCTGCCGCACCTCCGGCCCGAAGCCCGTAAGCTCATCGAAACCGAAGGCTACATCAGCAAGCGTACGAAGCTCGGCCGGCCCATGCTGCGCGTCTCCGAAAGCTGGTGCGTCTTCTTCAACAAGGGCTGCGTGCTGCACAAGGTCGGCATCGCGGACGGCGACGCCTACCAATACAAACCGGTGCAGTGTGCCCTGTTCCCGTTGGAAAAAGATGCCAAGAGCGGCGACTGGTACATCCGGCAGTGGGACTACGGCGGCGAAGAATGGGATTTGTTCTGCCTGAACCCCAAGAATAGCCCGAGAAAGGCTTCGGAATCGCTCGCTCCCGAGATCGCGCTAGCCCTCACCGGAAGCTGCGATGAAGCCTTCGCCGCGACGAAGTCTGTGGAAAAGTGAGCCGAGAGAATATAAAACGAACGCTGCGCCCTTGACAGGGTGCGGCTTCCCTTGAATGATTTTCGATAGTTCTTACCTGCATTCGTCGTGCGCCGGCTCGCGAGCTTCGCACGTCCGCCCGTCCGGTTCCGACCCCCGAGGTGATGGTATGGCTGACCAACCCCCCCGCCGCCGCCGGCTCGAAGTCGAAGAAGCCGGCGACATCGCCGTCGTCAATTTCGTCGACAAGAAAATTCTCGACGAACAGAACATCCAGATGATCGGGGACGATCTCAATCGCCTCGTCGATGAACTCGGTCGCCGCAAGATTCTGTTGAACTTTCAGAACGTCGATTTTATGTCCAGTGCGGCACTCGGCAAACTCATCGCGCTCCACCGCAAGTTGCAGCAGGTTCAAGGCAAACTCGTCCTCTGCAAAATCGCCAAGGACATCCACGACGTCTTTAAGATAACCAAGCTCGACAAGCTACTCACGATTGTCGCGGACGAGCAGGCCGGTCTACAGGCGTTTTGAATCGCATCCTCGGAGCCCGCACTATTCAGGCCGGACCAACACTCCGGCCCTTGCGGCATCTTTCTACATGTGTGCCAACCACACCACCTTCGATCTCAAGATCCCGAGCGATCTGGGCGAAGCGCGCGTACTCCAGACGCAAATCGAGGAAGCGCTGGTTGCCACGTCCTTTACCGAACACGAAATCTTCGCCATCAAGCTCGCCGTCGAGGAAGCACTCGTCAACGCGATCAAGCACGGCAACCAACTCGACCCCGATAAATACGTCGAAGTGAGTTTCCAGGTCACCTGCGAACGCTTCGACATTCGCATCGTCGATGAAGGTCCGGGGTTCAACCCGGAAGACGTGCCCGATCCCACCGCGATCGAGAACATCGAGCGGCCCTGCGGCCGCGGGCTACTGCTCATCCGCGGCTTCATGGACGAAGTCAAGTACCACGGCCGCGGCAATATCATCACGATGATTAAGTTGAGAAACGGGAAGCCGGAAGAATAGCGGCCGCACTCGACCAACACCTCTCCCCCAGCTTTGTGGGGTGAGGGGGTGTTCGGTCGTCTCTCGAAAAGACCCCCTCACCCGACGTGCTGATGCTAGACGCATCAGCACGTCGACCTCTCCCCCGCAAAGCCGGGGGCGAGGTGAGGCGCACTCCTCGACTTTGGACTGAATCTGATTTCCTCGCGCCCGCCGACTCTCATGCCCACTGGCCCGAAGACTTCCAATTCCGAGATCGAAGCGGAGACGCTCCCTGGCCGGCTGGGATACGCCCCGCTGGCCGGCAGCTACGACGAAGCCCTGAACCCGCACTGGTCGCCGTTCTTTGCCGCTCTCGACGACCTCGGCCAAGCCGAGATCGCTCATCGCTGGTGGGACGCCCAGCATTTGATTCGCGAGAACGGCGTCACCTACAACGTCTACGGCGACCCGCGCGGGGCCGCTCGCCCCTGGCAACTCGACCCGATTCCCCTGCTGATCTCGCCCGCCGAATCCGCCTTGCTCGAAGTCGGTCTCATCCAGCGGGCCAAACTCCTCGAACTGATCCTCACCGATCTCTACGGCCGGCAATCGCTGCTCCGCGACGGCTTCCTTCCCCCGGCACTCGTGTTTCCGAATCCCGGCTTCCTGCGGCCTTGCCACGGGATCAAGTTGCCGGGCAACCGGTTCTTGCACCTCTACGGCACGAACCTGGGCCGCGGGTACGATGGCCGCTGGCGCGTGCTCGGCGATCGCACGCAAGCGCCATCGGGAGCGGGTTATGCTCTGGAAAACCGCATTGTGATGACCCGCACGCTACCGGAAGCGTTCCGCGATTGCCGGGTGCAGCGGCTCGCCACCTTCTTTCAATCGTTCCGCGACACGCTGCGTTCCATCGCACCGCGAAACAAGGACAACCCGCGGGTCGTGCTGCTCACGCCGGGGCCGTACAACGAGACGTACTTCGAACATGCGTACCTCGCCCGCTACCTCGGCTACACGCTCGTCGAGGGCGGCGACCTCACCGTGCGCGATAACCGCGTCTTCCTCAAAGTGCTCGGCGGCTTGCAACCCGTCGAGGTGATCTTCCGCCGGCTCGACGACGACTTTTGCGACCCGCTGGAACTGGGGCCCGATTCGTTCCTCGGCGTACCCGGGCTCACGCATGCCGTGCGAAGCGGGAACGTGGCCGTTGCCAACGCCCTCGGCACCGGCGTGCTAGAAACGCCGGCGCTACTGGAGTACCTCCCCCGGCTTTGCCGGGCACTCCTCGGCGAAGACCTCAAGCTCGAATCGGTGCCGACGTGGTGGTGCGGCGAACCGGACGGGTTGAAGTATGCGATGGACCACCTCGATCGCGTGGTCGTGAAGCCGGCCTTTCCCGCGATTCACATGGAGCCGGTGTTCCCGGATGAACTGACCCGCGAGCAGCGCGAGAAGTTGGTGGGGCGGATTCGGGCGAAGCCGCAGGATTACGCGGTGCAGAATCGGCTCGAACTCAGCACGACTCCGGTGCTTCAAGGTGGGAAGCTCGTTCCGCGGAAGTTGGTGTTACGAACGTACCTCGCGGCCGATCGGGATGGATTTGCCGTGATGCCCGGCGGCCTGACCCGCGTGAGTGCCAAGGCCGGCGAGATGGTCGTCTCCATGCAACGCGGCGGCGGCAGCAAGGATACCTGGGTGCTCGCGGACGGTTCGGTGAACGACTTCAGCCTGATTCCCGCTGGCGGCTACCGTGTGCCGCTCACGCGCGGCGGCGGCGATCTCCCGAGCCGCGCCGCGGACAATCTCTTTTGGCTCGGACGCTACGCCGAACGCGCCGACGGCATCGCCCGGCTCCTCCGCTGCATCGCCGCCCGGCAAGCCGAACGATCCGGGCTCGTCGATGCGCCCGAACTTCCCGCACTCCTCAAGACGCTCACCCTTCGCGGCGAACAACACCCTTCAAAAATCCCGCACGGTCCGCTGGTCGAAGTGATTCCCGCGGTCTTCGACCCGAACCATCCCGGCAGCCTCTCGACCAACGTGCGCGCTTTGCGGCGAGTCGCCTCCGTCGTCCGCGACCTCATCTCGATCGACATGTGGCGCGTCTTGAACAACCTCGCGGACTTCCCGACCGACCCGATCCAAACGTATGGGGAAGACGGCGCGAGCACCGCGGACGTCTTGGATCTGTTGAACCGAACGGTCATCACGCTGGCCGCGTTCGGCGGGTTGGCTTTGGAAAGCATGACGCGGGCGGAGGGCTGGCGCTTCCTGGACATGGGCCGCAAGCTGGAGCGTTCGCTGCACATGGTGGCCTTGTTGAAGGGAACCATGGTTCAAGCGGTGGTACATGACGGCCCCGTGCTCGACGCGGTACTGGAAGTCGCGGACAGCGGCATGACGTATCGTCGTCGCTACATGGGCACGCTGCGGGCCGAGGCCGTACTCGATCTTCTCGTTTACGACGAAACCAATCCGCGTTCGCTGGCGGCACAACTGGCCGCGCTCGAAGACGACGTAAACCACTTGCCGCGTCCGGCGCGCGGAGCGGGTCGTTCGCCGGAACAGCGGCACACCTTGGCCGCACTCAACGCCGTGCGGTTGGCCGAGGTCGAGAAGTTGGCCGCGGTTCAAGGCGCGACTCGCCCCGGACTCACCGAGTTGCTCGAAACGCTGACCGAGATGCTACCGCTGCTCTCGGACGCCATCACGCAGCAGTACCTCAGCCACTTGCAAACGTCGCGTCACCTCATGGGCCCAGAGGCCAGTCCCCCCGCCCGGCCATAACCTAACGCTTGCCCCGAACACATAACCCACGAGGAACCTCTCATGAGCAAGCGCGAAGGTGCAGTCAAGTTCAAAGGCAACCCGGTCGCGTTGGTCGGCCCCGAAATCAAGGTCGGCGACAAGGCCCCCGACTTCAAGACCTTGAAGATGCTCGATGCCGTGACGCTGGCGGATACGCCGGCCAAGGCTCGGCTCTTCAGCGTCGTGCCCTCGCTGGACACGCCCGTGTGCAGCACCCAGACCAAGAAGTTCGAAGACGGGTTGAAGGAACTCGGCGACAAAGTGGCGAGCTACACGGTGAGCCTCGACCTGCCGTTCGCCCAGAAGCGGTTCTGCACCGAGGCCAGCATCTCGACGATGACCGCCCTCTCGGACGTTCACAACCACTCGTTTGGAACGAACTGGGGCGTGCTGATCGAAGGCTTGCCGCTGCCGCTGCTCGCACGATCGGTGTTCGTGGTGGATAAGAGTGGGAAGGTGGCGTATGTGGAGTACGTGCCGGAAGTGACGAGCGAGCCGAACTACGCCGCGGCTCTGGCGGCACTCAAAGCGGCTG
>JAYTUG010000159.1:0-9121 GCA_043744695.1 Gemmataceae bacterium | reverse complement strand
TGGAACAAGAACAGCGCGAACGGTCGCTCGGCGAACTGCTCAATCAGGTGACGGCAGACGATCTCATCGAGTTCGGGTTGATTCCCGAGTTCGTCGGCCGGTTGCCCGTTCTCGCCCCACTCGATCCGCTCGACGAGGAAGCGATGATCCGCATCCTCACCGAGCCGAAGAACGCCCTGGTGCGCCAGTACCAGAAGCTCTTCGAGATGGAAGGTGCCGAGATCGAGTTCGACACGGGTTCTTTGAAGGAGATCGCGAAGCTGGCCAAGGCTCGCGATACGGGTGCCCGCGGCCTGCGATCGATCGTCGAAGACGTGATGATGGACGTGATGTACGAGCTTCCCGATCTGGAGCAGAAGGGCAAGTACACGATTACGCAGGACGTGGTCCGCGGCGAACGCAAGCTGTTCGAGAAGAAGCCGGCGGGCAAGAAGAGCGCGTGATCGGTTCGTATAACAATTTGCAGTCTCGCTCGAGCCAGGTGCGAAAGTGCCTGGCTCGTTGTAGTTCGTTTGGCGGATTTGAAGTTCTCATAGTCCCTTTAGGGTGCAACGAACATGAAAGACGACGTCGCGCAGGCGTTGGGCAAGGTCATTGAGTGGGCGTTTCGCGAGTTCATCGCTCCGAAGTTGCCGGCCGATGCGGAACTCCATGCGGCCGTGGCAGTGCTGGCACGAGCGTTTGCCTCGAACCTCGATGGTCAACCCGCGACGGCTCCTCCGCCGGAACCGACAGCACCTCCGGCTCCGGTCGCTCGGCCTCCCGTCGCGGTGCCGTTGCCCCCGCCAATCCCCATTTCGCAGCTTCCCCCGCTGATGATCGGCTCGCAGTACGCGCCGCCCGCGCCCCCGTATTGGGAAGGCGAACGCGAACTCGATCTGCTTCCGCTTCAGACCATCGCGGATCGCTGCCGGGTGAAAAGCGAGGCGTGCAAGCTGGTGGCCCGGCGGCTGAACGATCCCTTCGATTGGGGTGAAGCCGCCGCCGACGACATCACGCGCCGGGCCATGTCGCTTCCGGACTGCCACCTCTGGATGCTGACGCGCGATCCGGTGGTGACGGTACCGCGGGCCTGGGAAGACCTCGGCGGTGCGTACGCGACCGCGGCCGATGCCGCCCTCATGCTTCGCGACTGGGAACAGGCTCCGACGCCGATGGCGATCCGCCATGCTTCGCGAGTACTCGGGCTCGCGGCCGAGGCGCAATCGGTTCTCCTCTACGCCGTGGCCGACGTCCGCGATGTGAAGGTCGACTTCGATCAGGTGCAGATCTTTGCGCACATCCGTTCGACCGCTCGCGATCGGCAGGTGTTCATTCCCAAGTTCCTCAAGCGCGAAGATCGGGCCGACCCGGCATCGTGGCCGGACGTCACGAAACGCATCGCGGAAATCTGGTCGCAGTTCAAAGCTTCGGGGGAACGCGATAAGGCGCGGGCCAAGGCGATCAACAGTTTGAAGTTCAAGGTGGGACGCCTGCGCGAGAAGCCCGAGGATGCGGCCGGCGAGTGGGCCCGCGTGATCGAACTCGTCGAGGAACTGGTGGCGAGCGGTCTGCCGCCGAGCAACGCGGAGTTGCGAGAATTGCTGCTGCCCGTGTTCGACGATTTTCCCGACGAGCCGCCGCCGTCTTCGAACGTGGAGATGGTGCTGCGCGAGATCGAGCGGTATCTCGATTCGCGGCCCGAGATCGACCCGGTGCCGCGAGCCCATCGGCCTTCACCGGACGTTGCCGCGGCGGCCGAGTTGCTGCGCGGTCGCGAGATCGTGCTCATCGGCGGGCAGAACCGGCCCAACCATAAGGCCGCGCTCATGAAGGCCTTCAACCTCACGGACGTCCGTTGGATCGTGACCCCCGAACACACGTCGTTCACGGTCTTCGAACCGGATGTCGCGCGACCCGAGGTCGCGGTGGTGCTGCTCGCGATCCGCTGGTCGAGCCACGATTACGACAGCGTGCGGACCTACTGCGATCAATACGGCAAGCCCCTCGTCCGGCTTCCCGGCGGGTACAATGCGAATCAAGTGGCACACCATATCATGTCGCAGGCCGGCGATCGACTTCGCGCGGCTCAGGCACCCCTCGGGTGATTTCCCATGAAGCGTCTCGTCGTTCTGCTCGGCCTGTTCTTCGCGCCGGCCCACGTCGTTGCCGCGGAACCGACCCGCATGGAGTGGACCGTCGGCGACCTGAAGCGCGAAGCGCTCGTTTCCGTTCCCGAATCGGCCAAGACGAGTGATTCGCCGCTCGTCTACGTCTGGCACGGGCACGGCGGCACCATGAAGCACGCCGCCGCGACCATGCCGCTCCACAAACATTGGCCCGAAGCGATCGTCGTTTACGCCCAGGGAGTGCCGACACCCGGCCAACTCACCGACCGCGAGGGAAAGAAATCCGGCTGGCAACCCAAGGCCGGCGACCACGGCGACCGCGATCTCAAGTTCTTCGACGAGATGCAGAAGTCGCTCCACCAAGACTACAAGATCGACGACAAACGCATCCTTGCCTGCACGTGGCCGGCGAGACGGACCCACTCGTGAAGTACGAGAACCAGAAGCGGACGATGGAGTTCGTCCGCAAGTTGAACGGTTGCGACGCCGAGGGCAAGCCGTGGGACAAGGGCGGCCCACTCGTCGGTACGCTGTACGAATCCAAAACGGGGACGCCCTTCATCTCGTTGATCCACCCCGGGGATCACACCTACCCGAGCGACGCACCGAAGTTGATCGCGAAGTTCTTCAAAGAGAACGGGAAGAAGTGATTTGGGCGTTGACGGCGGCGTACACTTCGCGCAGTGGCACGCCGCGTTCGCGGGCTAGGCGTGCACAGTCGTCGTATTCCGGTGCGACCACCTCGAAGCCATCCGAGCGCCAGCCGCGCTTCGCCTGCACTGGACCCCAGGGCGTATCGAGCGTCACGGCTTCGCGATTCAATTTGGAACGAGTCGCGGTGTGCTTGCGAATGCCGAACGTTGCCGTCTCGCGGAAGAGCACTGTTTCTAAAGCGGCCACGGTATCAGCACTCGCGATCACGGACATCAAGAAGCCCGGTCGCCCCTTCTTCATCTGACCCTGCACGACGAAGACGTCGAGAGCGCCGGCCGCGAAGAGCCGCTCCGTACAGTAGCCGATCACTTCCGGTGGCACGTCGTCGAGGTTCGTTTCGAGCACGACCACGGTATCGGTTTCATCGCAGGTCACCGTGGTGCCGATGAGGAGCCTCAGCATGTTGGGCTGCTCGATGAAGTCTCGGGTTCCCGCGCCGTGGCCGATGCGTTCGATCGTGAGGGCCGGGCTCGCGGTGTACGAACTTACGACTGCGGTCAGAATCGCGGCACCCGTGGGCGTGGTCAGTTCCGCCTTCACAACGGAAGTCGCGAGTGGCACTCCCTTCAGGAGTTCCGCCGTGCCGGGCGTGGGAACGGGCATGATGCCGTGAGCGCACTTCACCGTGCCGCTCCCAACCGCAACCGGGGAACTCGTGAACGACTCGACGCCCAGCAAGTCGAGACCCACCGCGGCGCCGACGATGTCCGCGATGCTGTCGAGCGCTCCGACCTCGTGGAAGTGAACTCGCTCCAGCGGCATGCCGTGAGCCACGGACTCGGCGAGGGCCACTTTGCGGAAGATGGTGCTGGCGAGTTCGCGCTGCTTCGGCGTGAGTTGACCCCGCGCGAGAATAGCTTCGACATCGGGCAGGAAGCGATAGTCTTCTTGATCCGCGGCGGTGATCGTGGCTTTGGTCGCCGCGAACCCGCAGCGTTTCACCTTCTCAATTTCCAACTCGATGGGAAGGCCGAGGGAGTTGAGTGCGGCGCGGATGGCCTCGGGGTTCACACCGCAGTCGATGAGCGCCCCGAGAACCATGTCCCCGCTGATCCCGCTGAAGCAATCGAAGTGTGCGACTCGCATGGTGCTGTTGTATCAATCGCCGCCGCCGCCCCCACCACAGCCGCCGCAACCGCCTCCGCCGCCGTCGCCGTCGCCGCCCCCTCCACTATCTCCACTGATATAGCTGCTCGTGCCGCAACCCGATCCGCAACCGCTACCGCTGCCGGAACTGCCCGTCTGGCGCGGATACCACGTTTGGAGGTAGGCCACGGAAGAACCCGCGAGTACCACCGTGCCGAAGAGTGCGACCGCGAGCCCGGCGTTGGTGACTCGTTCTGTCTTCTGCTTCGCATTCCTCGTTTTGAGTTCGGCCAGCAGAGCCTCGCCTCGGCGACTCAAGTTTTTCGGACCCCTCAGGCAAAGGATCAAGCCGAGGATGCCGCCAATGATCATCGTGGCCACGAGAAAGCCGATCGCTTTGTTGCCGAGGAAGCCCATTCCTAAGCGCGGCAAGGCCAGGAACAACATCACAGCGGCGAAGGGCAGCACGGACCCGAGCGAAACCGCAATTTGCCGGCTCTTCGAAAGCGTGATACCCTCGTGGTCCAATCGCGAGACCTCGGCTGAAAAAGCCTGTTCCACCGCCTGCTGAACCGAGCTTAAGTTCTGCTTGGAGATTGGCAGGTTCGCGACAATCGCTTTCTCGACCGCCGAGAGTGCCTCGGACGCTTCGACTTTACCTGCTTCCAAGCGTTCCTCGACGACGCGAATGACTTTGACTTCGGCAAGTCGGGCGATGGCTGCCGTCGTCAGCCGGGCGTAGCCGCCGACCAAGTACGCGGCATGTTGCCATCTCAATCCTTCCTCGTGGTCCTGCGGATTGGGTCCAGGGGACCGCATGGCCGATCGGATCACGCGGCCGACGCAAACTGCCGCGATCATCATCGGAATGAGAAAGCCCAGGAAGCTCGCGCCCTTGAGGTTGAAGGGGTTCATCTCGCCGCCGTCGCATCCCGGCACGAGGATCGCGACGATCAGGAACGCCGCGGCGGTGTGAAGCACGCGCTTCACGGGCAGCTTGGGGATCACCCAGTTGTGGGCCGTGTTGACGACGCGATGCTGAATGTCGATTCCGAATCGCGAGTGGGCCGATGGCCAGATGTCGTGAGGCGGTTCTACTCCGAAGGATTCGCGATAAGCCGCGAGCGTGGCCTCGTACATGGCGAGGTGTTTGTCCGCTTCCGCCGGTCCGCCCTTCGTGGGTTCGTGGTGCAGCGGCCGGCCGAGTACGTCGCCGCAGAATCGCTTCCAATAACTCCGCGTGTACGTGAGATGCAGGTGCCACGCCGCGTCCACATCTTCGGACGGGCACACCGGAGTCGCGGAGTTCATGCAGAGGAAGACGTACCGCTTGTACTCGCGGATGACGCGCTCGGCCCGGGGCCGCGACCAGCCGTGTTCGCGGGCCAACCGGGCCGCGAAGGGCAGTGCCGCCGGGTCGCCGTCGATGTCGAAGTTCTCAATCCGGGCCAGCAAGGCCGAAGCTGGGTGGCACCGTGCTTCCTGCACCGGCTGGGAGCACGGTGCCAGACACGAAGGGCTCGATTGTTCGGGCGTCATAAGCAACCCCGGGAGGAATGGAGAGTACCTGCAATCTACTTCGTTCGAGGCGGCACGTCTTCGTGCATTCTTTCAAGAAGACCGGATGAAGAATGGACATCCGCTGCGAAAGCCGGAAAATGAGCGAACCTGGCGAGCCGTGCCGCGTGAGCGGCCGGGTGACGATGCACCAAGAATTATCCCGGCGAGCACTTCTCACCGGCGTGGCCGGAGGACTCGCGATGGCCTCGGCAACAGCGACTGAAACGAAACCGGCCGGCACGTTCGGCTTCTGCCTGAACACGAGCACGGTCCGCGACGCCAAGGGCAATTCGCGCCCCATGGTGGACCTCATCGACATCGCCTCCAAGGCAGGCTACCAAGCCTTCGAGCCGTGGATCGGCGAAATCGCCGACTACATCAAGACCGGCGGCATCCTCGCGGACCTCCGCAAACGCATCGCCGACGCCGGGCTCGAGGTTCCCGACGCGATCGGCTTCGCGGAGTGGATCGTCGAAGATCCCGAACGCCGAAAGAAGGGGCTCGAACAGGCCAAGCGCGATATGGACGTGGTTCGACAGATCGGCGGCAAGCGACTCGCCGCCCCACCGGTCGGCGCGACCGGCGGCACCAGCAAGCGCGACGACCCCAAGTTCACTCAACCGATCGTCGATCTGCTCGCCGCCGCGGACCGCTACCGCGATCTGCTGAACCTCGGCAAGACGATGGGCGTCACACCCATCGTTGAAGTTTGGGGCTTCTCCAAAACGCTCAAGCGGCTCGGCGAAGTGATGCTCGTGGCCACGGAGTGCGGCAGCCCCGAAGGCTGCATTCTCCCCGACGTATATCATTTGTACAAGGGCGGCTCGGACTTCGCCGGGCTGCATTTGCTCGGGGCGGCCGCCATCGGCATCTTCCACGTCAACGACTATCCGAAGATCGACCGCGACAAAATCGTGGACGCCGACCGCGTCTTTCCCGGCGACGGCGTCGCCCCGTTGAAAGAAGTCTTCGCCACGCTCAAGGCCATGGGCTACCGCGGCTACTTATCTTTGGAGCTATTCAACCGCGACTACTGGAAGCAGGACCCGCACGCGGTTGCGAAGACGGGCCTGGAGAAAATGAAAGCCGCGGCAGCGTGACCCAGATGGTCAGATGGTCGCCTTTATCTGCACCGGGCAGTGGCAATCCGAATAGCGATTCCGGTAAGATGTATTCTGACTGAGGAGGCACCATGCTCGCGATTTCGGGTACTTATCGGGACGGCAAAATCATTTTCATAGCCCCTCCGGAATGGCAGGAAGGTGCGGCCGTGCGAGTCGAACTCGTCACCGAATACGTGGGAGTAGGGATGCGGGAGGAAGATTGGCCTCAGGATCCTGCGGGAATCGCTGGATTACTAGAGAAGATTGACGCCCTCGAACCTTTTCTGACTCCGGAAGAGGATGAACGCTGGAGAGCAGCGTTGGAAGAAGATCGGAAACAGAGCATCGCGAATTGCGCGAAGGAATTTGCTGAAGTGGAGCAACTCTTTCAATGAGACGCTATCTTCTCGACACTGGTATTGCGGGTCATTACATCAACAAGCGCAAGGGAATTGACCGGCGTGCGAAACTGGAAATAGCACAAGGTAACATCATCGGCATCGGTATTCCCGTTCTGGCTGAACTGGAATACGGGATACAGAACAGCGACGATCCGCAGAATAGCATGAAGCTCTTGAAGCGAGCACTTCCTGTCCTCTGCGTTTGGCCGATGACGTTTGAATCCGCAGCCCACTTTGGGCGAATCTCAACCGAGATGAAACGCCTTGGGATGTCCATCGGACAGATTGATCGACTGATTGCCGGAATCGCACTCTCACTCTCGAATTGCACGGTCGTTAGTGCGGACACCGATATGCTACAAGTCCCTGGACTTCTCGTTGAGAACTGGCTGCTCACTTAAACATTTCAGACTGATACACCATGCCCACGCGCAACCTCGCCTTCATCGATCGGCTCGCGAAGCTTTACACGCCAGTCGTGGCGGATGTACTCGACCGCATCGGGTTCCGCAACCAGAGCTTCGCCTCGCGAATTCGGCCGCTTTGGCCCGAGGCGAAGGCCGCCGGATTCGCACTCACCGTGCAGACCGTGCCGGCGCAGTCCCAATCGCCCGAGCATCCGTATGCCGGGGAACTCGCGGCGGTAGACTCGCTTCAGAACGGGGACATGCTCATTGTGTCCGAATCCGGATGCAGCTTCTGGGGCGAACTGCTCTCGACGGCCGCGAAGTATCGCGGTTGCCGAGGCGTCGTCCTCGACGGCCCAACCCGCGATTCGCAGGCCATCCTAGATATGGGCTTTCCGGTGTTCCACGTCGGCTTCCACCCGGCGGATAGCCTCGGCCGGCTGGATGTGG
This sequence comes from Gemmataceae bacterium, assembly GCA_043744695.1. GTDB lineage: Bacteria > Planctomycetota > Planctomycetia > Gemmatales > Gemmataceae > Urbifossiella. The sequence goes on along the minus strand of JAYTUG010000159.1, from coordinate 1,292 downwards.
TCGGTCACAATCTGCCGATCCAGTGCGGCGGCGTCCTCATTTATCCGGGCGATCTCATTCTCGCCGATCGCGATGGAGTGGTGGCCGTGCCGCAGGCCGCGGCGGAAGAGACGTTGCGATTGGCGGAAGAGAAAGTGAGCGGCGAGAACCTCGTTCGCCAGGCGCTCGCCGAAGGCATGACCACGACCGAAGCCTTCGCGAAGTTCGGAATATTGTGATACTGCGACCGGGTGACCGGTCGTCTTATTGCCGAATGAACGACCGGTAAACCGGCCGTTTTATGAACCTCAATCTCACCCTTCCATCACTTCAATCACGACGCAAGAGACGTTGTCTCGGGAACCCTGATCGAGTGCGAGTTGGCCCAGGCCGTCGGCGCAGGCCTGGGCGTCGGTTTGCTCCGTGATGTAAGAGGCGAGTTGTTCGTCGGGCACGACACCCGTGAGGCCGTCCGAACAGAGCAAAAACTTGTCGCCGCTTTGAATGGGAACTACGGTCACGTCGGGGCCTTCGCCCACTTCCTTGCTGCCGAGATATTTCCAGAGTACGTTGCGGAAGCGGTGGTCCTTGGCCTCCGCCGGGGAAATGGTGCGCGCTTCCACCAGGGCTTGTGCCAGCGAGTGGTCCGTCGTGAGTTGCTGAATCTTCCCCTTGCGAACGAGATAAGCTCGGCTATCGCCCACGCCCGCGATGAAGAGTTCGGGGCCCTTTCGCCAGATGGCCATGACCACCGTCGTGCCCATGTTCTTCATGTCTTTGTCGAGCGCCCCCATGGCCATGATCTCTTCGTTCGCCTGAACGATGGCCCGCTTGGTAATCTCTTTCACGACCTCGGGGTTGAGGTTGGCCGAGAGGTTCTTGCGCAGTTCGCGGGGGACGATTTCGATGGCGCGTTTACTGGCGACCTCGCCGGCCTGTTGGCCGCCCATGCCATCGGCCACGACCCCGACCGTGAGGTCCGGGAATTGCCGGACGTCGATCGAATCTTCGTTGTTCTCGCGGTAGTTCCCGAGCAGGCTGCACTTGCCGATGTTCAACGTCAGCGCCATGACCAACCCTCACTTAGCGACCGGTTTACGGGTCGTCTACTTTGCGGGGGCGAACGGCCGACAAGCCGGCCGCTAAATTTAGAGGCCAGCTTGCGCCGACCGTTCGGCGAAAACCCGCGTCGCACTAAATTTCAGCTTACTACAGGAGGATCGGACGTGCAACGTGCCCCGCGCGAAACGGCAAATTCGCTCGTGGCGGAGACCGCTCCGTTCCGATTGTAACTGTTGAACCGAGTGTGTCGA
>JAYTUG010000158.1:0-9162 GCA_043744695.1 Gemmataceae bacterium | reverse complement strand
ATCGCCTCGGCGTTGAAAACGGCGTCATGCACGCCTGCGGCCACGACGTTCACATGACCTCGTGGGTCGGCACGGCCCGCGTGATGGCCGCCCTCAAGGAGAAGTGGTCCGGCACGCTGGTGTTCATCGCCCAACCTGCCGAGGAAATCGGGGCCGGTGCCCGCATGATGCTCGAAGACGGCCTCTACAAGCGCTTCCCGAAACCCGATTTCGCCCTGGCCCTGCACGCGGACCCAACCCAACCCGCCGGCGTCGTCAGCTACACGGAAGGCCTCGCACTCGCCAATGCCGATACGGTCGACTTGCTCGTGAAAGGCAAGGGAGGCCACGGTGCCGCACCGCACGTCACCATCGATCCCATCGTGCTCTCGGCCCGGATCATTCTCGACCTGCAAACGATCGTGAGCCGCGAGACCAACCCGCTCGATCCCGTGGTCGTCACCGTCGGCTCGATTCACGGCGGCACGAAGCACAATATCATCCCGAACGAGGTGAAGATGCAACTGACCGTGCGCACCATCAAGACCGAAACGCGGGACCGCGTGCTCAAGGCCATCGACCGCATCGCGAAGGCCGCGGCCCTCGGGGCACTGGCCCCGGAGCCAGTTATGACCGTGAACCTGGACGAGTACACTCCGGCCACGCTGAACGACGTGCCACTCGCCCGCAAGACCGGCGACATCTTCAAGCAGGTGGTGGGCGAAGCGAACGTGAAGAGCCGCCCGCCGATGATGGGAGCGGAAGATTTCGGCCGCTACTCGCAGAACGGCGCGATCCCGACGTTCATTTACTTCCTCGGCACGATCACGCAGGAGAAGTACGACGCGGCACTCAAGCCCGGCGGCCCACTACTTCCCGGCATGCACACGGATGGCTACGCACCGATCCCCGAGCCGAGCATCCGCACCGGCGTTCGCACCGAGTGCCTAGCGATCCTGAATTTACTGGGGAAGTAACTTGCCGCTTGCGGCTTCGCGATTGAGACTCGAATGCCTCCTGAGGTTCCCATGAAACCGGCCCTGCTCTTCGTGCTTTTCCTCGTTCTCGCGACTCCGACCCTGCTTCTCGCAATCGCGGGAAGTTCCCGGGCGGCCGAACCCGATCCGAAGGCCGTCGAGTTCTTCGAATCGAAGATTCGGCCCGTACTCGTGAAGCAGTGCTATGCGTGCCACTCCGCCGAAGCCGCGGACAAGAAGAAACTCAAGGGCGGGCTGCGGCTCGATTCGCGCGAAGGGCTGCTCAAAGGCGGCGACACCGGCCCTGCCATCGTTCCCGGCAACCCCAAGAAAAGCCTCTTGATCAAGGCTCTGGCGGGCGATGGCGTCGAGAAGATGCCACCGGACAAACCGCTGACCGCCGCAGTGATTGCCGACTTCGAGAAGTGGGTGAAGGACGGCGCGGCCGACCCGCGAACCGCGGTTCAATCCGCCTCGCCCGGCATCGACCTCACGGCCGCCAAGCAACATTGGGCCTTCCAGCCGATCCGCGTTCCCGCGAACCGCTCCATCGACGAATACATTCGCGCGAAGCTCAGTGACAAGGGGATGTCACTCTCTTCGCCAGCGGATCGGCGAACGCTCATTCGCCGCGCCGCGTTCGACCTCACGGGCCTGCCGCCGACCCCGGAGGAAATCGACGGCTTCGTGAAAGACGCGTCGCCGGAGGCGTATGCGAAGTCGATCGATCGGCTGCTCGCCTCGCCGCACTACGGGGAGAAGTGGGGCCGGCACTGGCTCGACGTCGTCCGCTACGCGGACACGGCAGGCGAAACCGCGGACTTCCCCGTGCCCGCCGCGTGGCGCTACCGCAACTACGTCATCGATTCCTTCAACGCGGACAAGCCGTTCAACCGCTTCCTCCAGGAACAGATCGCCGGCGACATTCTGGCCCGCACCGCGCCGCGCGAAGAGCGGGCCAGCCTCCTCACCGCGACCGGCTACCTGGCGATTTCTCGGCGCTTCGGATTCGACGTGCGGGCCGATCACTTCCTCACGCTCGAAGACACCATCGACATCCTGGGCAAGTCCATCCTCGGGCTGACTATCGGCTGCGCCCGCTGCCACGACCACAAGTACGACCCGATCCCCACGACCGACTACTACGCGCTTTACGGCATCTTCGAGAGCACGAAGTACGCGATGCCGGGCTGCGAGAAGGACAAGCGGCAGCACGACCTCGTACCCGTGGCGACTCCTGCTGAACTCGCGGCCATCGGTGGGCTCGCGGGCCGCGATTCGGTCTACGCGGTGGGCGAGGGAAGCCCGCACGACGCCCAGTTGCATCGTCGCGGAGATCCCGAGAATCGCGGCGAACCCGTGCCGCGCCGCTGGCTCACCATCCTGGGCAGCCAACCGCTTCCCAAAGACGCCGGCAGCGGACGGCTCGCCCTCGCCAATTGGCTCACGGAGCCTTCGAATCCGCTCACGGCCCGCGTATTCGTCAACCGAGTCTGGCAGTACCACTTCGGCCGTGGGCTCGTGGAAACGCCCAACGACTTCGGCACCCGCGGTGCGAAGCCGAGCCACCCCGAACTGCTCGATTCCCTCGCCGACGGCTTCATGAAAAACGGCTGGTCCGTGAAGTGGCTGCACCGGCAGATCGCACTCAGTGCGGCGTACCAACAGAAGAGCGATGGCCCGGCCGATCGCGACCCCGAGAACGCGTGGCTGTCGTACTTCGCCCGACGCCGACTCACGGCCGAAGAGATTCGCGATTCGATTCTCGCCGTCAGCGGCGACCTCGATCGCACGCCCGGCACGGGCCATCCGTTCCCGCCCGAAGCGAGTTGGGGCTATACCCAGCACGCCCCATTCCTCGCGATCTACGAGCACGACAAACGGAGCGTCTACCTCATGACGCAACGCATCAAACGGCATCCGTTCCTCGGGCTCTTCGACGGCGCGGACACCAACCGCAGCACGGATAAGCGCGAAGTCACCAACGTTCCCGCGCAGGGGTTGTACTTCTTGAACGATCCGTTCGTTCATGCGAAGTCGGCGAAGCTGGCCGAGCGCCTGTTGAAGTTGCCGGAAAGCGAGCGTTTGCCCCGATTGTTCCTGATGTCGTTCGGTCGGATGCCGACGAGCGAGGAATTGGGCATCGCGACGAAGTTTATCGCCGAGTATGGCGGTACGCCCGATAAGGCCTGGGCCGCGTGGGCCCGCGTGATGTTCGCGAGCAACGAATTCCTGTACGTGGATTGAGGGGTTGCTGATTGACTACGTAAGGATGCGGAGTTAGCTTGACATCATGGACTATAAGCACATCATTACGATTGAGCCGGACAAACGAAGCGGGCAGCCCTGTATCCGCGGTTTTCGGATGACGGTACAAGACGTATTGGAATACCTGGCGTCGGGGATGACGGTCGATGATATTCTGGGCGATTTCCCGGATCTAACGGCTGAAGATATCCGTGCGTGTCTTGCGTTTGCCGCCGATCGCGAGCGAAGGTTGCGCGTGGTTCCGGCCGCATGATACTCCTTTTCGATCAGAACCTATCACCGCGTTTGATGACGCTGCTTTCGGCCGAGTTTCCCGGGTCGTTTCACGTTCGAAATCTGGGCATGGCGAAATCGCCGGATCCCTCCGAATCCTTCCTCGCTCTTTCGTGACGGAAGCGTCGCCGATTAAAGAAGAGTACTCGATGTTCCATACCGATCCTTCGCGCCGGCACTTCCTCCGTTCGGCGGTAGCCGGGTCGGCACTCATGCCCGCACTCGTAGGCGAACTCATGGGCGAAGAACGCACCGATGCGCTCGCACCGAAACCGCCGCACTTTCCCGGTAAGGCCAAGCGCGTCATCTTCCTGTTCATGAGCGGCGGCGTGTCGCACGTCGATAGCTTCGATCCGAAGCCGAAGCTGACCACCGACCACGGCAAGCAAGTCACGTTCGATCACCCCGAGACGCGCAATCGGCCGGGCTACGAGAAGCTGTTCCTCAAGAAGCCGCAGTGGGAGTTCAAGAAACGCGGCAAATCGGGCACGGAAATCAGCGAACTCTTCCCGCACGTGGCCGGGATGGCCGACGACATCGCCCTCATTCGATCGATGCACACCGGGCACTCGAACCACTACAACGCCACACTCGGTATGCACACCGGTTCGTTCACGGTCGCCCGGCCGAGCATCGGCTCGTGGGTGAGCTACGGACTCGGCAGCCCGAACAAGAACCTGCCGTCGTTCATGGTAATCGCGCCGCACAGCCCGTATGCCGGGGGTCAGGTGTGGTCCGCGGACTTCCTTCCCGGCGCGCATCAAGGTACGGCGGTAATGCCTTCGGCCGAACCGATGGCGAACGTGAAACCGCGAGTGCCCACCGCTCAACAGCGGAAGGAACTCGACGCCCTCGCGGAGTTAAATCGCGGCCACGCGGTCGATCGCAAGGATGCGGCACTCGCGGCGCGGATGCAGAGTTTCGAGGTCGCGTTCGGGATGCAGGCCGCCGCCCCCGAGGCCTTCGATCTCGCCAAAGAAACCGACGAGACCTTGAAGCTGTACGGCTTGCCGCGAGGCAGCACCGCCGGCTTCGCGTGGCAGTGCCTCATCGCTCGCCGCCTCGTCGAACGCGGCGTCCGATTCGTGGAACTGATCGACGTTGGCTCCTCGAACAACTGGGACGCGCACGGCGACATGATGGGCCACGCCCCGCTCGCGAAGAACGTCGATCAGCCCATCGCGGCACTGCTCACCGATCTGAAGCGATGCGGGTTGATCGAGGACACGCTGGTGGTTTGGACGACGGAGTTCGGGCGGACGCCGTTCAACAACTCGGCAGATGCGAAGGGGCGCGAACACCACAACTGGGCGTTCTCGTCGTGGCTCGCCGGGGCGGGCGTGAAGCCGGGCATCGTTCACGGCGCGACGGACGAACACGGCATGAGGGCGGTCGAGAAGCCGGTGGATGTCCACGACTTCCACGCGACGATTATGCATCTGCTCGGATTAGATCACGAGAAATTGACGTTTCGGCACGCGGGCCGCGACTATCGGTTGACGGACGTGAAGGGCAAAGTGGTTCGCGACGTGCTGGCGTGAATGACGATCATTTCAACCGAAAAGCAATTCGCCGGCCGGAGGCCTACCGATCGGATTCAGAGTTCTCACGCGGATCAACTGGCAGAAGAGCAGAGCGAGGTACATTGGGTTCAAAAGCACGTAGCGACGCCAGAGTCGCCGCGGTTCGCTGGCGAGCCGGTAGAGCCATTCGAGGCCGCGGTCTTGAAAGAATCGAGGAGCCTGGGATAGCGTGCCGGCGTGGAACGGGAACGCGGCCCCGACCGCGAGTAACGGCATCCCGATCCGGTTCCGCATTTCAAAAGCGAAGACTTCCTGACGGGGGCACCCGAGCGCGACGAAGGTGATTGCCGCGCCGCTGGCGCGGATCTCGGTGGCCAATACATCTCTTTCGGCCGCAGTCATCTGGCGGAAGAGCGACGGCCGCGAGCCGGCGATTTTCAGGCTCGGGAATCGTTCCACCAAGTTCTGACACAGGGCGAAAAGCACTTCGATCGTGCTGCCGTAGAGGTAGATTGGGAGGCCGTCCGCAGCCGCCCGCTCGCAGAGGTGCAGCATCAAGTTGGGGCCGTACACGCGCTGCTTGAGGCCGGTGCGGTGGAGGGAGTTCAAGGCCCATCGCACCGGCTGGCCATCGGGAACGAGCAAATCGAACTGGTTCAAGCGGTGGCGATGAACGCGGTCGAGAACGCCGGTCATGACGCCGTGAACCGCAAGCGCGGAGACGGTGAACGGTCGTCGACCGTGTGCGGCCCCGATCACCCGTTCGACGGCCCCTTCGTAATCGACGGCGTCGATTCGAACTCCGAGCACGTTGTGCTTGCCTCGGTCGATCATACGGTCACCGCCTCGGTTTCGAGCCACCGTTCCGCGTTCGCCTCGTGGATCTCCCGGCAGATACGCGGCACGTCGTGGGTGAGCTTCCAACCGGGATAATGCGAGGCGAACTTCGAGACATCGCTGACCCACCAGATGTGGTCGCCGGTGCGGTTGGACTCGGAGTAGGTCCAATCCATGGGTTGGCCGGTGATCTCTTCGCAAACGGCGATGGCTTCGAGCATGGAGCAATTGCTGAAGCGTCCGCCGCCGATGTTGTAAACCTCGCCGCATCGCGGCGCTCGCCAGAAGCGGTCGAAGGCCTGGATGAGATCGGCGGAATGGATGTTGTCGCGAACCTGCTTGCCGCCGTAGCCGAAGACGGTGTAGGGCGTGCCGGTGGCGGCGCACTTCACGAGGTACGCGAGGAAGCCGTGCAGTTGAGTGCCGGAGTGGTTAGGTCCGGTGAGGCAACCGCCTCGGAAGCACGCACTCTTGAGCCCGAAGTAGCGACCGTACTCTTGCACCAGAACGTCGGCCGCGACCTTCGAGGCACCGAAGAGGCTGTGCATCGTTTGGTCGATCGACATGTCTTCGCGGATGCCGCCGGAGTACGTGTGCGAGGGGTCGATCTCCCAGCGCGTTTCGCGTTCCACGAGCGGCAACCGGTTCGGCGTGTCGCCGTAGACCTTGTTCGTGGAAGTGAATAGGAACACCGCATCCGGCGCGTGCTGGCGAGTCGCTTCGAGCAGGTTCAACGTGCCGACGGCGTTGACCGAAAAATCGGTGTGCGGCTCGCGCGCGGCCCAGTCGTGCGATGGCTGCGCGGCCGTATGAACGACCAGCGAGATGTGCTTGCCATACTCCTCGAATACCGAGGCCATTCCATCGGCATCGCGAATGTCCGCGTCGATGTGTCGGTACCACGGGCTGAGTTCTTCGCGCAGTCGCTCCCGCTGCCGGCGCGTGGAGGCTTCCGGTCCGAAGAAGCGGCTGCGCATGTCGTTGTCGATGCCGACGACATCGAGGCCCAGACCCGCGAAGTGGCGGGAGGCCTCCGAACCAATCAAGCCGGCCGAACCTGTGATGATGGCAACGCTCATGAACTCGAAACTCCGGGTGAACCGTTAAGAAACAGCAGTCTGCGTGCCCCACGATGGGGCCGATTCGGGGAGGAGACGCAACGCGTTCATCGTCCGACCTCCTGAAGTGTGCCGCGCTTCGCGCGGGCTCGTTCGTAGATCGCAAGCAGTTGGCGGTGGTTGGCCTCGGCCGTGTACTTGTCCTCGAACTCGCTCCGCGCTGCTTCTCGCATTCGTTCGAGTACCTTCGGGCTCGCGGTGAAGCGATCGACCTTCGCTGCGAGATCGGAGGCGTCACCCGCTTCAAACAAGGCTCCGGTTCGTCCTTCTTCCACGAGTTCTTCCATCGCGCCGAGCCGCGAAGCGATCACCGGCGTGCCCTTCGTATAAGCCTCGATGATGGTCCGCCCGAACGTCTCGTACCAAACGGAAGGCATGACCAGAAAGGCTGCCTCTCCGATCAGGTCCAGTAACTCCGGTAGCGGGCGGCGGCCGAGGTACTCGATGAGCGGAGATGTCGCGGCCGCTTCCTTCACGCGGTTGGCGAGCGGTCCGTCGCCGACGATCTTCAAGGGGAAGGGGCGAGCGAGTCGTTTCCACGCATCCAGGAGTGTGTCGATGCCCTTCTCGGCCGAGAGTCGTCCGGCGAAGATTGCGTAGCCGCCGCTTCCGCGTCCCGCACCCGGATCGGGGTTCACACAGTTCGGCTTCACGACAATGCGGTTGGAAGGAAGCCCACCTTCCACGAATTTGCGTCGTGCGAATTGGGTGAGGGTGAAGTACAGATCGACGTCGCGCCGCCACGTGCCGATGGAACGGTGGAGGACGTTGAGCGACGCGACTACGGTACTCGCGGATCGGCTATCGCGATAGCACGAGTGCCGGATGCTCGGCCAAGGGACCGACTTCCCGAGGCAGTCTTCGCAGACTTTGCCATCGCGGAGGAAGAGTGCACCGGGGCAGAGGAGCCGATAGTTTCGAAGCGATTGAACGACCGCCACGCCCTCGGCCCGCGCTGCCGTGTACGCGGACGGCGAGATCAGCGGGAAGGTATTGGTACAGTGCATCACCTCGGGCCGCTCGCGGCGAATGAGACGGCGAAGCTCGGTATAAGTCTTTCGGCTCCAGAGCGTCTGCGAAGCGATATCGAGCCGGCCCATCTCGTGTATCGCGTCGTTGTGCCGCGTGTACGTCACAACTTCGTGGCCGAACTCTTCCAAGGTACGTGCTTCGGCTTCAAACGATTCGTCCTCGCCGCCGCGCTGCTGGTAGTAATTGTGGCAGAGCAATACCTTCATCGCTCGGCCTCCGGTGAATGCTCGTTGGGGATGCGCCGCACCTGGCTCACAGCCAGTCCGAACAAACAGTAGAACACGACTGACTCGGGTTGCACCGGTCCCATGAAGGATTCGCACAACTGGCCCCAACCGAGATACCAGACGCCGAGTAGGAGGAGCAGCGCTCCGAGTTTGCGGGACTCGGCATCGCGTCCGAACTCGCGCGACGCGGCTCGTAGCGGTCGAACGAAGGACCAAACGAAGAGCGCGAGCCCGATGGCTCCCGTCGAAGCGAGAACCTGCAAAATGAAGTTGTGCGCCGTTCGAATGGCGGGGCCGGACCACACATCGAGGATGCCCGTGCGGGAGGTCAGGAAGTATCCGTGGCCGAGAACCGGCGACTTCTCATACTCGGACCAAACCGCTTCCCACAAGTCTCCTCGGCCATTCAAGGACGACATCTGTTCGTCCGTTTCCCCGCGTCGCCAGTAGTCGTTGAGTTCCTTTCGGCCGCGATCCACTTCGATCAAACCGGGGTCGTAGGCGATGTACCCGGCCGCGAGAAGCGATGTTGAGACGACGGCCCCCGCGAGGAGTTGTGCCCCGGTATAGCGAAGGAATGCGAGCCCGAGAGCCGCACCCGTCATGGCGAGTGCCATGCGGCTGTGCGAAAGCAAGAGCAAGCTGGTGCAAGCCAACAGACCCGGCAGAAGAAAGGCTCGCACCCAGGCCCAACCCCAGAGCAGCCGTGCCGAGATGAGGATCACGACGCCGAGCGATCCGGTCGCGCCGGCACTCGTGGGGTGAACCAGGCCATTCGAGGTATCCGTCTGAAAATCTTCTCGATTCAACCCACTGAGATCGTGCGAGCGGAAATCGACTGCCGTGAGAATGGCGCTGACCCCGGCGAGCGCGAAGCACAGATGGCGGAGCAGGGTGGAAGTGTCGCGCGGTCCCGACCAGCGGAGTG
>JAYTUG010000157.1:0-9174 GCA_043744695.1 Gemmataceae bacterium | reverse complement strand
ACCCGTCCGCACTCGCCGAGTGCGGTCCGCCCACCGCACTCGGAGAGTGCGGACTACCATCGAGCCAAGAATTGGGTAGTCCGCACTCTCCGAGTGCGGCCCAGTCGCAATCAGTTTCGCGAAACCCAATTCCTCCGCCCACCGCACTCGGAGAGTGCGGACAACCGAATCAGCGAATCTTCAGGTATTTGGCGAGGTCGTCGTATTGGCCGCCGTCGTTCGAGTAGAGCGCGTAGTTGCGGGCGTCCGCGAGCCATTCGCGCGTGCTCGACTTCTGCAAGCCGGCCGCGATTACCAAATCGCGAGTGAGGATCGGCTTGGGGATGCCCGTCTTGAAGGCTTCTTGCAGCTTCGCTTCCACGGCCCGATCGAGGACGGCCTTCAGGTCCGCGCCCGAGAAGTCGGCCGTCACCTTGGCCACGGCGTGGTAGTCGAGTTCGCCGAGCGGCTTGCCCGCGCAGTGCAGTTTGAGAATGGACGCACGAGCCGCGGCGTCGGGCGGTGGGACGAAGACGATGCGGTCGAAGCGGCCGGGCCGCCGAAACGCCGAGTCCATGTGCCACGGAGCGTTCGTGGCCGCGAGGATCAGCACGCCCTCGTTGGAGACTTGCGCCCCGTCCAGTTCGCTCAAGAACTGATTGATCACGGGCCGAACGGAGCTTTGCTTGAAATCGGCCCGGCTCGCGGCGATAGCATCCACTTCATCGAAGAACAAAACGCACGGACGGTTGCGGCGGGCTTGATCGAAGACCTTGTGCAGGTTCCGCTCGGTGTTGCCCAACCACATGTTCAGGATGTCGTGCAGCCCGACGTGGATGAACCCAGACTCGACCTCGCCAGCGGTGGCGCGAGCGAGGTGCGTCTTGCCGCAACCGGGTGGGCCGTACAGGAGCAACCCGCCGCCGATGGCTTTGCCGTAAGCCTTGTAGAGGTCCGCGTGGGACATCGGGTAGATGATCTTGAGGCGAATCTCTTCCTTGACCGACTCCATGCCGCCGACGTCTTCGAACTTGATTTTGGGCCGCTCGATTTCCGCGGGGTTGTCGTCGTCCGGGAGTCCGAAAGCCGGCACGCGGCCCGCAAGTTCCAAGTCGTCCTCGTCGTCATCTTCCTCTTCGAATCCGAGTTCGGCGGAGAAGGCGTCGTCGGCCGCGGCGGGGTCGAGGTCGATGCCTTGTCGGTAGAGCGTGGCCGCGCGATCCGCCTCGCCGGTGCGGTGGAGCAACCGCGCGAGTAGCACGAGTGCTTCACCCGAGTCGGTCGCCTGCGTGATTTGTTCGCAGATCACGATCCCGGTGGAGTACTTGCCTTGCTTGAGGTAGAGCCGGGCCAAAGCGAGTTTGAGCCGTTGATCGCTCGGCGTTCGGGTCAGGCCATCTTTCAGGAGCGATTCCGCATCGTCGCTTCGGTTCGTCGCGGCGAGCGAGTCGGCGAGGTGCAGTCGGAGCGGCACGTTCGTGGGAGAAACCGCGAGGGCTTCCCGCAGCGCGGCGAGGGGGTCTTCGGCCATGGGAATGGTGAACGCCGGAGGAAGATGATGACAGTGGGAGAATTGTACGCCGCGACTCGGTGAGGTGCGAATGGTCTCGGCGTTTTCCGCCATGCGAGGCAGCGCGAACTGACTTACCGATTAGGCTATCCCTGGATCTCGGCGACGGCCAAGTAAAGCCGCGCGAGGGCGCTCCATCCGCTCGATTCGGGAAGGCCATCGATGGCCGCAAGGAGTTGGGTTCGAGCCTCAGCGGTTCGCGCCGTGAAGAGCGAGGCCATCCCTCGGTTGAAGTAGACCGTTGGAGAGTCCGCCATCGCGGTCCAAGCCGCGAGGGCGGCTTCACACTCGCCGCGATGCCAGAGCAGCGCGGCTCGCTCGTTCTCCCAAGTCGCCTGCGGCTCGTTCTTCGCCGCAGTCAGAAGTTGTTCGGCGCGGTCGAAGTCGCCGAGAGTTCGGGCAACGCCAGCCGCGAGCATTGCTTCTGAGGTTGCCGTGCGTTCGATCCAGGCCCGCAGGCCGCTGAGGCCCGGGAGAGCCGCTTGACCCGCCTTCGGTCGAAGGTCCTTCACGTCGAACTGCTTCAATAGCGGTTGCAGGTCCTTCACGCGTTGCGGGAAGTTCCCGGCCGCCATCGCGACGGCGAACGCCGCACTCGGCTGATTCACGAAACTCGACCAATCGCTCGGGATGGGGGCCGCGGCATGTGTTGCGGCAATGGCGTCGGTCCAGGCTGTCCGCGGATCCACCCGAAAACCGGCTGCCACCTCGTGCGGTTCAACCTCCCCTGAAGCGGGCTCGACTGCCGCCATCGTGGCAGCGTCTGAGCGAGTCGCCAAGAACCGGACCATCAGGTCCGGCAGGGTCGGTTGGCCGTTCGGGTTGCTGGAATTGTCACGGGTCATGAGTTGGTCCCTCGCGACCCGGCATCCCCGCCGGGTTCGCAGCTTGAACGAAGAGTTGAGTGGCTCTTGCGCCCAATTTAAGAGAAAAAGCCGTTGGCGGCTTCGCGAACAGAAATCGCGAGGCTGCAAACGGCTTGGACGGTGAACGTCGAACTCATTCCTTCGGCTTGGCCTCGGGCATCGGAGCTGCGGGAACCATCGGTGCGGCGGGAATCAGCGGGGGCGAGTAATTCTTCAGTTCGTTCACGTAGTTCTTCGCATTTGGGGCCAGCAAACCTTTCAAAACCAACAGCTTACCGCGAAGGTCGGGGTCGGTCTCCTTGCCCGCTTGTTCCACGATACCGTCGATCAATGGCGGTGCCGTGAGTTTGCCATTCACCTGAATGTTTCGAATGGCGGCATCCGCAGCCTTACTCCGCAACGGCAGCGGTCGGCCTCCCGTGAGTGCCAGCACGATCAAGCCTTGCTGAGCATCCGCGGACGCGAATCGGGCCACACCGCCGATGGCGGCATCGGCCGTTTCATCGGCACGCAGAGCCGCGATCAGTTCCGCCGAGGCGGCCTTGGCATCGAAGCCCGACACTTCACCCGTCGCCATTTTTGCCAGCCACGACACGGCCAGTTTGGCTCCGGCTTTCTTCTCGGCGGGGTCGCGGGGGCGGTCCGCCGGGTTCTGAAAAGCCGCGTTGATGTCCGATTCCAACCAGAATCGCGAGACGGGTTCCGCAATGATGCGAACCGCTGCGAAATTCCTCAGCAACTTACCGAGTCGCACCTCGGCCTCGGCATCCCGCGTCGGCTGCACCGAGAGCCCGAGCGAATCGCCATCGACCCGCGCCCGGAGCGCCTCGTACTTGTCGTTCGAAGGCTTGTTCTTGGCCACATCCAGTTCCAGTCGTTCGATCAATTTCATGATCTGATCGACGCCGACGCGGCGCTTGTAGGCCGGCACCGAAGGCTGGATGCCGATCTGCCTCAGGAGCGCGAGGTAATTCTCATAGGCTCGCGGGGCGGATTCTTTCGTCAGGGGGTATTCCGCCGCGAGGACCGCGGCCGTCACCTGCTCCACCCGCAATTTCAACTGGTACTGTTGCTCGGAAGTCAGTTCGAGGCCGGTCGTTTCGAGAACGCGTTGAAGCCGATCGACCCGCGATTCGACAGTCGTTCGGAAGACGTTATCGCGGCGTTCCTGAGTCGTCTTTCGGTCGCGGGCCTGCTCTTCTTCCGTCTTGCGCAGGTCCGGCACATAGGGGTCGGGCATGCCGATGGGATCGGTCTCGGTTGCCGCGATGAGCAGCGCGAAGCGGAGCAGCAGCTGATCGACCGTCGGGGGCGTGGGAGCATCGGTCGAAGCAATCACGAGGATGGGTCGGCGGGCGGCGCGGGTATCGGCCCGCAGGCTCGCCACGACGTCCAAGAGTTCCGGATACGGGATGTGGTGGTCGATCAAGATGATGTCGAAATCGGAGGCGCGGTTGGTGCGTTTGAGCAGGTCGCGGCCGGTCGCGAAGATCTCGGTTTCGTAGCCGAGAGCGCGGAGCAGAATGGCCGCGTCGTCGGCACGTTGGCGGTTCGGATCCGCGATGAGGGCCTGCCCCTTGGCGTTGGGCAGCATCGTGGGATCGGTTCCCGCGGCACGGCGCAGCACTTCGATCAGCTTGGTGCGAACCTTGGCTTCGACCGGTATCGGAGAACGGAGCAACGCGTTGGCGGCCGCGAGTTGAACGCGGGGATCGGGATAGTCGAGCCCGCGTTCGAGCAGCGACGGCTTGCCCGAGGATTTGGGCGAGGCCGGGCCTTTCTCGGCGCGGTCGCCAATCACCTGAGTGAGGGCGAGCACGAGCCCGGTTCGCTTCTCCACGAGTCCGCGATCAAGCAGGTCCGTGAGTACGGTCGAAGGTGCATCCGCGAGCATGCGGTAAACCGTGGGGTCGGTCCGGGAGAGTTCGCCGAACTTGCCGCGATCCATGGCTCGTTCCGCGGCGAGGCTCAGGACGAGAACCTGGGCCGGTTCGTAATCCGAAGCCTTCTCCAGAGCCCAACGAGCATAGCGAAGCCCGAAGTATTCATCCGCCTGCCCGACCGGCACGGCGTCTTGCTTTTCGAGTTTCTGCGCGGTCGCGTTCCAAGTCCAGACGGGTACGGTACTGGGAGTACCGTCGCCGCTGGCGGCCGTGCCAAGGTAAGGGGCTTTGCGATCGGCGAACACCTTCGCTGCCGCTACTAGCTCCGCCTCGGGCTGCTTCTTGGAAGCCCCGGCCACGATTTTCTCGAGCACTTCCTTTGCGTACTTCTGGAGCGGCGGGCTGTCGTTGGAAGCGGCCAGATGCCACAGATACGGGCGAAGGTCGGTCTGCGATTTGGTGAGCAGCGCGAGCACATCTTCGCGCTCGAGTATGCGGGCGATCACGGTGTACTGCTGAGCGGGGCTCAGGCCATCGAGGCCGGCCAGCCAACCGCCCATCGTCTGGAATTCGAGCTTCGGGATCGTTTCGAGGATGCCGGAAGTCACGGCGGGGTTCAGGTTCGCCCTCAAAGTTTCGAGCATGAAGGGAATCGCGTAGTCCCCGGTTCGCTTCAGTTCGAGTTCCGCGAATTGCTTCTCTTCGTAGCTTTCGCCGAGGTTACGGATGTACTTGGCGACGCGGGCCGGGTTGCGCAGCACTTTTTCGGTCGCGTCCGTCGCCTTCTTGATGAGGAGTTCGACGTTCTCGCGGGCCTTCTTGTCGAGCTTCGGATCGTCGGACCACTTTGGAATCGTTCGCAGTTGGCGGAACACGGTGGTGCCGTGCCGGGCTTCGATATCGAGGAGAATTTGATCTGCATCCGGCGGAAGGCTGTCGATCAACGATTGGAGGAAAAGGGCGGCAATGTCGTACTTGCCCTCGGCGATATGGCTGCGGAACTGGAGGTAGACCTCGGCGGGCCGAGCCGGGGCTCCCTTCGCGGCTTCCTGGGCCGGCAAAGGCTGCCCCACGAGTGCGACACTGGTAAACGCGAGCCCAAACGCCGCGACCACACGCAGCGTTCGGCACAACGGGACGAGTTTCACCGGGTGTCTCCTCGAAGATGCGAGCGCGCAATCCGACTTCACCTTCGATTGTGACGCCCCCGGTCACTTTAGGCAATCCTCTTCACACGCCGTGATGTCCTGGAAGGTCTCCCGGCGGCGGATCAATCGGTGCGTGCGGCCTGTAACGAGAACTTCGGCGGCCCGGAGCCGGCTGTTGTAGTTGCTCGCCATCGACATGCCGTACGCCCCGGCACTGAAAGTGGCGAGCAAGTCGCCGCGCGTCATCGTCGGCAAATTGCGACCCTTCGCCAAAAAGTCCCCGGATTCACACACCGGGCCAACCACATCCTGGGCGAACGTGCCGGGAATCGTCGCCTCAAAATCTTCGGGTCGCTCCGGCACCTCGGGCTTCGGGCTGACGGGCCAGATGCGGTGGAACGAATCGTAGAGCGTCGGCCGGATCAGGTCGTTCATGGCGGCATCTTGAATGATGTAGTGCTTGCCGCCGGTGGACTTGGTAAAGACGACGCGGCTGACGAGGATGCCCGCGTTTCCCACGATGAAGCGGCCCGGTTCCAGCACCAGTTGGCAGCCCGATTCCCGGATGGCCGGCATCATGACTTCCGCGAACGCCGACACGGGTAGGGCTTCTTGCTTCCGATAGTTAATGCCGAACCCGCCGCCCATGTTGATGAACTTGATGTCGTGCCCCTGGGCGCGGAACGCCTCGATGAGTGCGACGGCCTTGGCCGCTCCCGCCGCATAGGGATCGGCTTTGAGAATGGGCGAGCCGAGGTGCATGTGAATGCCCACGATGGCGAGGCCCGGATGGCCGACCACGGACTTCGCGACCTCGACGACCGTTTCGATGTCGAGGCCGAACTTCACGCCCTTTACGGAGGTGTCGGTCTTGATGTGCGTTTTTGGAGGCAGGTCGGGGTTCACGCGGAGCGCGACCGGTGCCTTCACGCCCATCGATTTCGCGACTTCACCCAGGGCGAGAAGCTCTGCTTCGCTTTCGACGTTGAACAGGAAGACGCCGTTTTCGAGTCCGTACTTCATCTCGGCGTCGGTCTTGCCGACACCGGCAAAGACGATCTTGGCCCCTTTGCTGCCGGCTTGGAGAGCCCGGTAGAGTTCGCCGCCACTGGTGACGTCGAAGCCACTGCCGTGCTCGGCCATGAGCTTGCAGAGGCTCAGGTTGCCGTTCGATTTAACACTGTAGGCGACGATCGGCTTCGCTTCGGCGAAGGCCTTTTGCACTTCGCCGAGGTGCCTCAGCAGGGTGGCCTGGCTGTAGATGTAAAGCGGCGTGCCGTACTGCTCGGCGAGTTCGGGCACGGGCACGTCTTCGCAGAACAGAGTGCGGTCGCGGTATTCGAAGTGATCCATGCGCTCCTCAATCGAAGGTGATTGATTCCAATTGCGATTCGTTCAGCCTACCGGTAGTTTAGCTCTGATAGAATATGAGGGAGGTCGCCGGTGTGGGTTATCTCCTGGTCGAAGTGCCGAACCTTCGCTGAGGAACACTCGGACTCGCTCGATCCGTTGGAACGTTGGTACGACCTCACGGAGAAAGCTCGCTGGCAATCGTTCGCCCAAGTGAGAAGAACTTTTGGCAAAACGGTTGACCGCGTCGGCGAGTGCTACGTGTTCAACATCCACGGCGGCCACTATCGGTTGATCGCCAAAGTCTCGAAGAAGTGGAAGAAGGTCTGGATTCGCCGCATTCTGACGCACGGGGAGTACGATCGTGGCAACTGGAAAGAAGACTGCTGAGTTTGAACCGAAGGCGATCCCCTCCCGGGCCGCATTGCTGGCAACAATCGCGGAAATCGAGTTTCTCCTGAGTCGGCCACGGCGAACGAAATCCGAATCGTCGAGGCTAGACCGCCTGAGTGAGGCCGTGCGCGAATACGAGCGTCGGAAGCTTCCGGTCGCGCCTCGATCGCCTTCCGAGAGGCTCCACTATTTGCTCGAAATTCACGAAACGAATGTCGAGGAACTTTCGGGCTCGACCGGTGTCAACGAATCCAAGCTTCAAGGAGTACTGTCCGGGAATCAGAAACTTTCTGAGGCAGATTCAGCTAGACTCGCCGATCACTTCGCCCTTGATGCCGATGCATTTCTCTAGACGTGCTTTCCACTCCCGCAATTGCTTATCCACCTCAGCGGGTGCCGTTGAGCCGTAGCTTTTGAACGCGGCCAGCGCGTTCGCAACGCCCAGCACGGCCCGCACGCCCGGCGTGCCGATCTCGTCGTCGGAGAGATCGGCGAGTCGGCACTTGCGCTGCTCGCACTCGCGGACCAACTTGCCGACCGTTTCGTGAGCCGAGCGCATCGGCACCCCGCGGGCGATCAACGCCTCCATGAGCGTCGTCGCGTCGAGGAAGCCATCCTCGAGGCGTGAAGCGATCACCTCGCGGCGCAGCTTCGTTTGCCGCACCAACGGTGCCGCGACGGCGAGGCAGGATGCCACCGTGTCGAAGGCATCGAACATCGCTTGCTTGTCTTCCTGAAGGTCGCGGTTGTACGCCAGCGGCAAGCCCTTCACGAGAACGAAGAGTTGCTGCAGCGCCCCGATCACGCGGGCCGATTTCCCCCGCGTCAGTTCCAGCACGTCCGGGTTCTTCTTGTGCGGCATGATGCTCGAACCCGTGCAAAATGCATCCGGCAACTCCAAGAAGTTGAACTCCGTCGTCGACCACAACACCCACTCCTCCGCCCAACCGCTCAGATGCGTCGCGATCACCGACAAGCAGAAGACGAACTCGAGTGCGAAGTCGCGGTCGCTCGACACATCGAGGCTGTTGCGAGCCACGGAGTCAAAACCGAGCTTCTCCTTCACGGAGTCGCGGTCGATGGGCAACGAAGTGCCAGCAAGCGCCGCAGCACCGAGCGGCAGCACGTTGACGCGCTTGCGGCAATCGGCGAGCCGCTCGCGATCGCGCTGCCACTTCTCGACGTAGGCCAGGAAGTAGTGGGCCGCGAGCACGGGCTGCGCCCGCTGGAGGTGCGTGTAGCCGGGGATCACGACACCCGCTTCGCGCTCCGCCGATTCGACGAAGGCCTTCTGCAAATCGGCGAGAAGCGAATCGACTTCGTCGATGGCATCGCGGACCCAGAGCTTCACATCCGTGGAAACTTGATCGTTGCGACTGCGGCCGGTGTGCAACTTGCGGCCGAGGTCGCCGAGCTTCTCAATCAGGGCCCGTTCGATGTGCGTGTGAATGTCTTCGAGCGAAATCGAAAATTCCATCTGCCCGGCGTCGATGGTCGCGCCGATTTCATCCAGTGCGGTCGCGATCTGTTCCGCTTCGGCGGGTGTGAGCATCCCGACTTCGCCGAGCATTCGGCCGTGTGCTTGACTGGCGCGAATGTCGTGGCGATAGAGCCGCCGATCGAACGTGATGGACTCGGTGAACGCCTCCACGCGCGAATCGGTGCCGCCGGTGAACCGCCCGCCCCAGGTCTTCTGCCCGCTCATGAATGTCCTCGTGGCTCGCACTCCGCGTTGCCGCTAAACGAATTCTTACGATTTCCGCACCACCTTGACACAACAACACGGCCCGGTGGGTATACCATCCGTTGACGTTCCCTCCCTGGAGTTCATCATGCGTTTACGAAGTTGGGCACTCGCAACAGTCGCGATGACCGTTACGGCGATTCTTCCGAGTGCGGCACTCGCCCAGAAGCCGGTCGAACCCACCATCGAGGTGCGGATTCGTTCCGTCAACGATCTGTTGGACAAGGCCGAATACATCGGC
>JAYTUG010000156.1:0-2373 GCA_043744695.1 Gemmataceae bacterium | reverse complement strand
TGGCGGCGGGCGTGAACGTGAAGGCCGGCAAGGTGACGAACCGTGCCGTGGCCGACACGTTTGGGTTGGAGTGCGTCAGCATTTAGCGGCCGGTTTACTGGCCGTCCGCACGGAGGCTGCCGATTCGCGTTACGGCGTTACTCGTGTGGTGCGGCTTCCTCTTCTTCTACGGCCTCGCGGCGGGGCCGCTGTACCGCACGGAATCGCTTCGCGCCATCATCGGTGCCGAGAGCCTGCGCGGCCACTGGCTCTATCCCGTTCTCTACGGGGAACCCTTTCTCACGAAGCCGCCCGGACACTACGCCGCCATCGCGCTCTGCTCGCTGCCGTTCGGTGAAGTCACGGACTGGTCGGCACGGCTTCCTTCCGCCATCGCGGCAACGATCACCGTCTTCCTGATGTGGGGCTTGTTTCGAACGGCGGGTAAACCGGCCGCGATCTGGATGGCGCTGCTCATTCCCACGTCGGTACTTTGGCTGGATAAAGCTCCAAGCGCCGAGATCGACATGACCCTCGTCGCTTGGGTCGCGGCGGCATTGGTGTTGTTTCACAAATCAATGCAAGCCCACACGTGGCAACGGGTGGGCTTGCTCATTCTCGCGCTGCTCTGCGTCGCCGCCGGGACGCTCACCAAGTGGACCGCGCCCGCCTTCTTCTACCTCACGGTCATCCCGCTGCTCGCCTGGCGGCGGCAACTGCGACAACTCGTCGGATGGCCACACCTCGTGGCCGTGAGCATTGCCGTCGCGCTGGTCGGATGCTGGGCTCTGGCCGTGGCCAACGAGGTCGGCTGGGAGAAACTCGTCGCCACGATTCGGAGCGAAGCGGTTTACCGGTTCAAACCGCCATCGAAGGCGAAGGGCTATCCCTTCACCGAGGTCCTCACCTATCCACTGCTCGTGCTCGCGGCACACTTGCCACTCTCGTTCTTCGCCCTGCGAACGCTGCGGCCCAGTTTCTACCGGCAGCTCGACGACCGCGGCAAACTGCTCCTGCAACTGCTCCACTGTTGGGTGTGGCCGAACCTGCTGTTCTGGTCGCTGGTGCCCAATCACAACGTGCGCTACATCCTGCCGATCAGCCCCGCGTTGATGGCGCTCGGCGCGATTGGCCTGTTTCGGGGTTGGCCCGCGCTCCGCTCCGAGGACTCTGCGTCGCGGCTAAATGGTGGCATGGTTGCGTTCCTCGTGCTGTGGCTGGTCGTGAAAATCGTCTTCGTGGAGCTGGTGATTCCGCAGCGCGACCGCGACGCCCGGCCCACCGCCGCCGAACTTCGCGAACTCGTGCCGCCCAGCGAAACGCTGTTTGTCTTCAAGTTGAAGGATGAAGGCGTGATGTTCTACTTCGGCCAGCCGGTTCGCAAACTGCACGAGCCGCGCGAGCTGCCGCGCGGTGCATTCGCCGTGTTCATTCGGTCCGAATGGGAGGCCCGAACCGACTACGGAGATGTCCAACTCGTACGCTGGATGTATGATCAGCAAGGCGATCCACTGATCCTCGTGCGTTCGAATCCACCATGACGCCTCCCGCCATACCCGAACGCGAAATCCTGAGCATCACCGCGCTTACGATACGGCTCCGAGGCCATATCGAACGGCAATTCTCCTCGGTCTGGGTCGCTGGAGAAGTGACCGGATTCAAGAAGCAGCCTTCCGGGCACTGGTACCTCACACTCAAGGATGCGACTTCGCAACTCGGTGCCGTCGTCTATTTCGCGGTGAACGTACGGTTCCGGTTCGAACCCCACGATGGCATGCAGGTGATTGCTAGCGGAAAGCTCTCCGTCTGGGAACCGCGCGGCACCTACCAGCTTCAGATCGAGACGCTCGAACCCAAGGGCATCGGTGCCGCCGAACTTGCTCTGCGGCAACTCAAGGATAAACTCCGAAACAAGGGGTACTTCAATTCCAATCGCAAGCGCACCATTCAGAAGTTCCCAAAGCGCGTCGCGTTGGTCACGAGTGTGAAGGGGGCCGCGATCCACGACATGTTGCGGCAATTCTCGCTCCGCTGGCCGTTCTGCGAAGTGATCCTGCGACCGTGCCGCGTTCAAGGCGAGGGTGCGGCCGAGGAGATCGCGGGATGCATCCGGATGCTCAGCGAGCTGCATCGCACTCGCAACCTGCAGTTTCACGCCGTGGTCGTCGGCCGCGGCGGCGGCTCCGCCGAGGATCTCAACGCTTTCAACGAAGAGGTGGTCGCCGACGCCATTTTCCACTGTTCCTGCCCCGTGATCTCGGCGGTGGGCCACGAAGCGGATTGGACGATTGCCGATGAAGTGGCGGACGCCCGGGCCGCAACCCCCAGCGCGGCCGTGAGCCAGTTCACCCCCCATCAAGATGAAGTGGGACGCATGCTGATCGACTACCAAGC
>JAYTUG010000155.1:0-9185 GCA_043744695.1 Gemmataceae bacterium | reverse complement strand
TGATCACCGCCTTGAACTTTTCCACCAGGATCTTGGCTCCGTTCCACGGGAAATCCTCGTGTGTCGCCTTCCCCTTACAAACCATGTACTGCACCCCGGGAGCAGAAGCGGGGGTGCAGTACATGGTTTGGATGCCGCGGCGGCTTGGCAAAGCGGATCTCAAAGAGTCGTCAACTCAGAGGTCACATCGGGTTCGCTCGTGGGCCGGACGATCCGCGCGACCTCCACGCCATCTCGTAGAAGGATCAGCGTCGGCCAAAGTTTCACGCGAAAGGTTCGGCCCAAAGGTCGTCCCGGTCCGTCCGCGACTTTTACGTGGCGGACCTCCGGTCGGCCAGCCAGCGCGGCTACGATCGACGGCTGAGCAGCCTGGCAGTAACCGCACCCGTTCGCCCCGAACTCCAACGCGAGCAACCCGCGGGAGGCGTCGATCTCCTCGCGGGTTGGGCCGGGTTCTTCGTACATCGTGAAGCTCCGTTACTTCTCTTCTTCAGGCACCTCGCCGCCGCTCTTTGTGATCGCGGCGTGAAGCACCTTCTTGCTAATCGTCTTGGCCAGCGCTCGAACGGAGCCGTCGGCCATGGCCACCGGACAGACCTCGCCGGGGAAGAAACCGAGCAGTTTGGTCATGTCCTTGTCCGGGTCGAAGGCGAGCTCATCCGGCTTGGTCCAGGGCACGGCATCTTTCGCGGTGACGACGAGGAACGTGTTCGAAGTGCCGTCCGTGAAGTCCGTGAGCTTCGACCCCTTGATGGTATCGAACGCGGCACCGTTTCCCACGAACACGCGGTAGTGCGTCTCGTTCCCCTTCGCCATCATCATCGACGGCAATATGTAGGTCTTGGGCATCATAACGATTAACTTCTTGTTGTGGTCGCTGTCCCACGGCTCGTCGAGTTTGAACTGCTTGTACAAGTTGTTTTGTTCGATGTACGGCAGGATGAGTACACGCCAACTGAGCAGAGGCTTGCCGGTCTTGTCGCACACCGCGGCCGGCGGCAGAGCTCCGTGTACATCGTGATAATTGTGCATCCCGATTGCGATCTGCTTGAAGTTGTTGGTCGACTGCATTCGAGCCGCAGCATCGGTAACCTTCCGCTTTCCCGCGAGGTAGGCGAGCGCGAATGGCAACTCGGCGGTCACCTTGGCCTTCACGCGGGTTTCATCGCCTTCAGTTGAATACTTCGCGTTCTTTAAGCCCGTTTGTAATGCCTCCAGGACCGATTTGATTTCCGTCAAGGTCGGCTCCCGGTCCGCGTCCTTGAGGCCCTGACCGAGGAGCTCCAGTGCGCTGGTGGCAAGGAAACCGAGCGCCTTCTCGGCCTCCTTCGCCTGCGGCGCGTTCGGAGCCTTCACGCGAATCTCCACCGTGAGTTCCTTGTCCAGATCGATGACCGCGGAAATCGCTTCGGCCTGGAGGAGCGGCTTGAACGGCTGTAACGCCGGGGGGAGCTCGCCGCGAATTTCATCGGGAAGATTGGCGATCGTGCTGCCGACCACGAGTAGATGCTTTCCGGTTCCCGCCTCGCGAATCGCGGCCGTCAGCGGGCCGGTTTTCTCGGCCGGTTGGGGTTTGCCGTAGGTTTGAGCATCGAGGTTCACAAGCATCACGGCGACTCGGTCGGAGGGCGTTTCAAACGCGGATTTGGTTCCCTTATAAAGCTGTTCCTCAAATCCCGCTTTCAACTTGGCCTTGTCGTATGGGCCGTTGAAGACCAGCACGATACCGGCCGCGGTGGACTGCTTGAGCACGGGCACAAACAGCGTGGCCGATTTGAGTGCGTCGGGCGCGACGCCAAACGCCTTCTTCGTGCTTGCAATGAGTTCGTCGAACACCTTGGCATCGGCGGCGCGAAGCGACTTGCCGAGCGAGCCGTTCCAGAGTTTCGCGGCATCGACGTGCAGGAAGAACGCGGCATCGGCCGGAACGTAGCGCAGTTCCTCGGGAAGCGCGGGTGCCGTCTCGGGCGCGACCGCGCTCGCCGTCGGGAAGAACGCGTGGCTCCCGCCGGGGCGGGGCTGCGACGGGGAATCGGGATACATCGCGGCACCGAAGCCGCAGGCGACGAGCAGAGTTGCCGCCACCAGTTTGGTTCGAATCATCATTGGCGCGACCTCGTGAACGAGAGCCAGGATTGCGGGCGAGACCGCCTCGCCCGCGCTCAACAGTGACAGTGCGGTGTCAATCAGATTTTGCGGTACGACCGCGGAGGCCGTGGCGGCACCGAGGCCGAGGGTTCCGCCGGCCAGGGCCGGCGCGAGCCCGCGGCGAGAAAGTCGCTCGATGAGCAGTTGCCGGGCCCGCGTGAGCCGGCTGGTGAGCGTGCCGAGTTTGCACCCGAGTTGCGCGGCCGCATCCGGCTGCCGCACGCCTTCCAACTCGCACAGAACGAACGCGGTTCGCATCGCGTCTGGGAGTCGCTGCACTTCCTCGTGAACCGCGGCGAGCAGGGCATCCCACTTGGTATCGGGCACGGGCCGGTCGGCTTCCCCGTTGGCGGCGCGCTCTTCGCGCTGCCGCCGTCGCACCGCGGATCGCTTCATTTTTTGGGCCACGCGCACGGCGACGCCGTGCAGCCAGCCCGCGATTTTGCCGCGGCCGCGAACCGAATTCGCCGAACGAATCAGAGCCAGGAACGTCGCTTGAAAGGCATCCTCGGCGTCCGCGTGATCCGGCAGCGATTGCCGGCACACGGCCCAGACCATCGGCCCATGCCGACGCAGCAATTCTTCGAATGCCAGTTCGTCCCGCGTCTGGGTGAAGCGGGACAGCAACTCGCAATCGGCCGCCGCATCCGGCCCGGAGGCGAACGCCTCGGCGTGGCGAAGCACCAGTTGAAGCAGTGAACGGCTCATCTCAGTACAGTTCCCGCGACGCGGGCGTTCCTGCATCGCGAAGTTAAAATTTCAATCCTGCCAAGTGAACTTTATCTTCGGGTAGGTCTCGATGGTCTGTACCCGCCAGTTTTTCTTGGCTTTCAGAGGTGCGAACCTGACGCGTACCCGAAAATCCTCACCTCGCGTTGGCGCTTGCCGTCCGACGCCCCAAAAGGAATCTCGCGCGCTCGGGTTGTATTGTTCTTGTAACATTCCATTCGGAAGCGAAACAATGTAAATGTTCATAAGCCGATTTTTGCCATCTACAACATGGTAGTAGTACTTAACGAAAATTGAAGTCGCCAAGAAATGGTTGTCATCAATAAGCAACACGGGATCGAGACCACCGGGTTCGTCGATGTCTTCACCGCGAAGCTCCATCCTGACTCTCAGTGACGTTTGAGAAATTTGGATCGTGATAGTTCGCTGGTCTCCTTTTTCCGCCTTGGAATCAACTAATAATGCCTGTCGAATCGAATAGGCAGGATCGAAGTAATAGGCTGCACGTTTGTAATCGATCTTGCCAATGATTCTGGCCGTAGGGATACGCGAGAGCCCCATTGTCTCCAAAGCATCCCGAGTCACGTCTTCTCCAACGGTGCCAGCCAAGTCGTTCGCGAGTGAAAACTGCTTCTTCGCTACGTCAACAAAGTCCATGACGGCCTAGCATACCATGCGAGTCGATGCTTTCTCAATGTTCTCAATGACATTGGAGTGATTCGATAACTCTCTCGGATCAATGTTCATTTTTCGCCTTCCGCCTGCGGGTTGCAGAACAAGTTGTTCGACGCTTCCCTGCAGGCTTGATTTGCAAGCGCGGCATAGCGAGCTTCCTTATCGATGCCGATGTAATGTCTTCCATTTGCAATTGCCTCAAGGGCTGTAGTGCCGCTCCCAACGAAGCAATCCAAAACGGTGTCGCCAGGGTCCGTAAGCAGGCGAATGACACGGCGCGGAAGCTCAGGTGGGAATTTAGCCTCATGATTGTCGTTGGCGCGGACTGATGGGATGTTCCACACTGCTCGCGATCCCCAAGCCGACCACTCGCCTCGTTCGAGTCGCTTTCGGTTGACCTGAGTAATGCCAGGCTTCCAGAAAAAATACAAATATTCAAACTCGTCGACCGCTCGAAATGAGTTGGTGTGCCAGCGGCTATTTTCCCATGCGGGATCTTTTGCCCAAACCCGTCTATCGTAGAGAGGAAGGCCAGCATCATATGCCGTGTCCTCTAAAAAACAACCTACCAGCTTGACCCTCGTTTGAGGTGCGTGCTTACCGCCTCGGACGTTGTTGTTTTTAAGCCTGCGATCAACGGTTTGCTCACTCACTCCGAGAATTCTTGCGACTTCGTAACGATTTGCTCCAGGGTGCTCTCGCATCACCGCCAATATTTCGCTCTTGTTAACTGGAAGTCGATTGCTGCTGTAGGATTCTGCCTGGAAACGAGGAATAGCTGTATCCGAGAAGCAGAGTATATCTGCAATATTGATCACGAGGAAGCCACCTGGCTTCAGGATCGGCGCGTGCAGTCGAATCACATCGTTTAGCATGGATTGCCATTCGCTGAATGTAACGCCCTTCTCGTAAGCCTTCCCAACAAAGTAGGGAGGCGACCAGAAACTCAATGCGATGGATTGTGGCGGGATGTCAGCAAGTAATTCACGCGAGTCGCCGTGGTAGATTCGATCGATAGCGAGTGGCTTACGAGAGGTAGCAGACGCGTGCGAGCTCTTGGCAGAAAGGACCTTCGCAGTTTTGGGCTTACCTGACGGCAAAGAATCCGTTCCAGTTACATCGGCGTCGAACGGCATAGTCGAACACCTTAATCAATTGTCCTTGCTTTTCTAAACCATAGGAAAAGCGGTACGATCGTTTCATCCTGTACACGGGATACTAGCTCAAATATCGGAAGCGGAGGGACGGTCGTCCAGAGTGGAACTGCATTTTATGGCCACTCATTCTTCCGTTTGGCAAGTTTCGGGACGCCCGCGCTCCCAGGCTACTTCTTCTTCGCGAACACCACGACGTGCTGCCAGGGTAAGCTGTGCGTCTTCTCGTGCTCCATTTCCTTAAAGACTTCCATCTCCTTGAGCACCTGCCGCTCGCTCATCTTGTGGACGAGCTTGATGTTCACCTTGTCGTCTTCGAGTTTGAACTCGACGAAGACGAGCTTGCCGCCGGGCTTCAACGCCTCCACCATCTTCTCGGTCATTTCAAACGGGAATTCAAACTCGTGGTACACGTCCACCATGAGGATGAGATCGACGCCGGCGGCGGGCAGCTTCGGATCCTGAGTCGTGCCCTTCACCGTCTCGACGTTGCTCACCTTGAGTTTTTTGGCCTTCTCCTCGATGAGCTTGAGCATCTCGGGCTGGATGTCCGAAGCGATGACCTTGCCCTTTTCGCCGACGAGCGGCGACATGAGAAACGCGTGGTAGCCGCTGCCGGCTCCCACGTCCGCGACGACCATTCCCGGCTTGATGGCGAGCGCTTCGATGAGTTTGGCGGGTTCTTCTTCCTTCACGCGCTCGGGCCGTTCCAGCCACGTGGCTCCGAGATAGCCCATGACCTGGGCGATCTCGCGGTTCATGTAGAACTTGCCGATGCCGTTGGGGTCGTGCAGTTTCTTCGTCTCGTAGTTGGGCGGCTCGCGCTTCGGCTGCTCGGCGAGAACCCCACAGGCGAGCCCGAATAGAAGTGCCACGGGCAATGCGACTCGGTTCATGGTGCGATCTCCGTTCAGCCTTGCGATTTCTCGCCCGTTCGGGCCTCGGCGGCGGCGGTCAGTTCGGCCACCGGCAAAGGAACTTCGAGCAGTCGTTCCGCGGTCCATACGATTCCATCGAATTGTAGCTTACTGATGGCGAGGTTCGCAACGCGGCCGAGAGCCTGCCAACCGGCGGGTCCGCGATCGGCAAGCAGCGCGAGCAGCAGCACCTTGCAGACGACGCCGTGCGCCACCACGACCACGCGTTGACCTGCGAATTGCCGAGCCACCCGTTCGAGCGCGGGAACGAGCCGATTGCGAAGCTCATCGAACGACTCGGCACCGGGCGTGGTGTAAGCGGTGTCGCCGGCCATCCAGCGGTGAATGGTGTCGTGCCAGGGCCCGCTCTTGGACGAGAACGACGTTCCGCCCAGTTCGCCAACGCGTCGTTCGTGGAGTTCCGATTCGATGCGATGGGCCACGCCGCACGCGGCGGCGATCGGGGCGGCCGTCTCCTTCGCGCGAATCATGCCGGAGGAAACGACGACCGTGGGTGCGAGTGGCTTGAACCACGCTGCTGCCGCCTCGGCTTGTCGGTGGCCGAGTTCGCTGAGGCCGATGTTCGACTCCGCGCCGTGAAAGACGGTCGGTGCCGCGCTCTCGGCATGCCGCGCGAGCCAGAGTGTGGTCATGGCGTTTGGTTCTCTGCTCGCGGCAGCGTCACCTTGAAGGTCGTGCCCTTGCCGAGTTGGCTGGCCACGCGGATGGTGCCCTTCATCGCCTGCACCAGATGCTTCACGATCGCCAAACCGAGGCCGGTGCCGCCGACCTCGCGGCTACGAGCTTTGTCCACCCGGTAAAAGCGTTCGAAGATGCGCGGCAGATCGCGGCCGCCGATGCCCACGCCGGTGTCTTCCACTTCGAAGCCCACCGCGTCGTGGGCGGCACTCCAGCGCACCGTGATCGTGCCGCCGTTGCGGGTGTACTTGATCGCGTTGTCCACGAGGTTGTCCAGCACCTGCCGCAGGGCATCGGGGTCCGCGAACGCCGTGACCGCGCCGTTCGTCCACGGCACCTCCACCAGCGTGTGGCTCTTGGCTTCCGCCCGCACCTGATGGCGTTCCAAGCAACTCAGAATCGCCTCGTCCAGGGGCACCGGTTGAAGTTCGAGGCCGACCTCGCCGGACTCGATGCGCGCGAGGCTCAGCAAATCCTGAATCAAGGCTTCGAGTCGATCCGCCTCCTGCGAGGCCTGCCCCAGAAACAGAGCGCGCGTCTCGGGGTCGTCGGCCGCACCGTCCTGCAAGGCTTCGACGTTCGACTTGATCACGGCCAACGGCGTCTTGAGTTCGTGCGAAACGTTCGCCACGAAATCTTGCCGCATCCGTTCGAGCTTCCGCAATCCCGTGTTGTCGTGAATCACGACGACGGCACCGGGCGAACTCTGCCCCGGCAACCGCGACACGTACACGGCCAGACTCCGCTCGTTCGGTCCTTTGAGGTCGAGTTCCTCGCGGTACGGGCCGGCGTTGCCGAGCCCTTTTTCGAGAATCTCCTGGAAGCCGCGCTGCCGGGCCACTTCCCACAGTTTGCGGTCGACGGCCGTGAGCGGATCGAACTCGAGCAGCACCCCGGCACGCTCGTTGGCGAACAGCACCTTCTGATCGTGGTCGACCGCAATCACGCCTTCGACCATGCCGGAAAGGATCGTGCGCAGTTGTTCGTGGTCGTGGGCCGTCTGTGCGAATGTGGCCGCGAGGCGGCTGCTCATGGCGTTGAAGGTGGCTGCGAGGGCCGTGTGTTCCGTGCTACCCGAGACGCGGATGGTGTGGCCGAGGTCGCCATCGGTGAGGCGTCGCGCGCCGTCGGTGAGTACGTTGAGCGGCCGGGCGAATCGGCGTGCGAGGAGGTACGCGAGGCCGACGGAGACGCCGACGGCGAAGAGGACGGCGAGGCCGACTTCCTTGGCGAGGTCGAAGAAGAGCGGCGGATCGCGCTGGAAAATGAGCACGCCGACCAGCCCCACGGCGATCAGGACGAGCAACAGGTACGTGGAAAACAGCCGCCAGAACATCGCGTTGAGTCTTAGGGAAGCAGAGCGAAGCTATTCTATGCAGCTCGCCGGTTCTGGGTTCTGGTCTTTCGTGGGTAGCGAGCCGGCCAGGGCTAGCGCCGCGCCCGCCAGGCAAGTTGTCAGGAAGCTGAGCAGGAGGCTCACCAGATGCCACGTACCGAACGCGGCCTTCGCCGCTTCGGCCTTCGCGGCATCTGGATCGAAGCGCTGGAGTCGCAGTTCGCTCACGACGTTCGAGAGCGGCCACGAGATCGCGACGATCGCGAGCGCGAAGCCGATGAGGACCGCACGGCGGCGGTGCAGCAGACCGGCGTGCCACCAAGCCATTGCCGTGAAGAATGCGAGGAGGCCGCACACCGCTTGCAAAGCAAAGTACCGGGGAAAGATCGGCCCGACCGCCGAGCCCGCGAGGGCGCTGGCCAGCGCGTCCTTCTTCTCCTGAGGGGCTTGAGGGTCGATGATCTGCTGATGGGCCGTGCGGTCGGACGGGCCTGCGTTTACCACCTGTTTGAAGGAGTCGAAGATCGGCACGGCGGCCACGAAATTGAAGAACGCCGCACTGCCGAACCAGAGCCCGAGCGCGAGAACGTGGAGTGAACGGACGAGGGTTTCGCGCAAGGGGAAGTCTCCGATTCGATTCTCGGTTCCGGTCAGGAGTCGCCCGACATTCGCTCGGTGCTTGAAGGCGATTGCGACCGTGCCGGCGAAGAGGAAGAGCGCGAACGGCAGGAAGTCTGGGTCGAAGGGCGCGGGGGCGACGAGCAGCCATGCGATCGGGAGAACGCCGGCCGCCACGAGGGAGGCCAACGACACCATTCTCGAGGCGAGCAGCACCGCGACCCAGACGAGAACGGCGAGTGCGGCCGGCCCCGGCGCGAGGACGAACAAGATCCCGGCTCCCGTGGCCACGCCTTTGCCGCCCCGGAATCGCAGGTAAATGGGAAACAGATGCCCGAGGAACGCGAGCGCTCCGGCCCCGACGCGGAGGATTTCGGGCGAGCCAAACGCGGTCGGAGCCTCGGGATCGAGGAGCCGAGCCAGCGGCACGATGGCCGCGACGGGCACGGCTCCTTTGAGAAAATCGAGTAGGAAGACGAGTACTCCGAAGCCTCGGCCGAGTACCCGGCCGGCGTTCGTCGCCCCGATGTTCCCGCTCCCTTCGCGGAGCAGATCGACGCCGCGCATCCGGCCGATCAGATAGCCGAACGGGATCGCACCGATGGAGTAGGCGGCACTCAGCAACGCGCACGAAACGAGCATGACGGGAAGATACGGATAAGGGACCGGGGAGGCGCGGTTCCGGCGGATGATCCGAGGGTGTGCCTCTTGAAGTAGGCAATTGGTTCTGGGTGGCACCGGCTTCCAGCCGGTGTTCTGGGTGGCACCGGCTTCCAGCCGGTGTTCTGGTGGCACCGGCTTCCAGCCGGTGTTCTGGTGGCACCGGCTTCCAGCCGGTGTTCTGGGTGGCACCGGCTTCCAGCCGGTGTTCTGGGTGGCACCGGCTTCCAGCCGGTGTTCTGGGTGGCA
>JAYTUG010000154.1:0-9197 GCA_043744695.1 Gemmataceae bacterium | reverse complement strand
GTTCGACGCCGCTGCCGCCGTTGTGGGTGCCGCGAGCGGTGGCGAACGAATCGAGTTCGTCGAACACGATGATGGCAGGTGCGGATTGCCGCGCCTTGTGAAAGGTTTGGCGCAAGTTCTCTTCGCTCTCGCCGACCCACTTCGATTTCAGTTCCGGCCCCGAGACGATGGTGATGGCGGCCCCGATGCTCGCGGCGATGGCCTTCGCGAAGTACGTCTTCCCGGTACCCGGCGGCCCCCAGAAGATCATGCCGCGCGGGATCAACTCTTCGAGCCGGAGCATCTCGTCGGGATCGGTGGCCTTGTCCCGGCTACTGAGCATGTCCAGAATTTCGGCCTTGAGCCGCTGCTTCACCTTGGTGTAACCGCCGATGTCGTTATCGAGATCGATCGTCGGAATCTCCATGCTCCCGGTGAGCGTGGCCTGGCGAACTTGCGTGTAAGCCCGCTTCGGGTCGGCGGGATAGTCTTCGCCTTCGAGGGTGCTGAGGAACTTGCGGAGCCGCACGGCGTTCACACCCGAGACGTACTTGTACAGCTGCCAGGGATGGAACTCGCGGCCGAACTTGCGGCTCTCCTTCTGCGTGACCAAATGCCGCAGGCGATTGCGGCCGATGCCGAGGATGCTGAGCCAGTGCGGGAACAAATTCTCGATGACTTTGGGCAGCGGGAACGACGGATCCTTGAACCCGAGCCAGACGAGTTCGGGGTTCTCGTAGAGCAGTGGGATCACCTCGCGGGCCTCGCCGGTCAGGCTTCCCTGGCTCGTGGTGAGCAGATCGAGATGCGGCAGCACCACGACCTTCTGTTCGACGGCCCCGCGAACCGCATCGCGGAGTTGGCCGATCATGGTGCCCATGAGGCCCATCGGCACGGTGCCCTGCGACGCCGCGTTGTCCTTCTGCCGGCCGTCCAGATAGATGCACTGGAGCTTCGATTGCTTGAGGCGGTCGCGGATGTTGCGGAACAGGTAGGGGGCGAGTTCTTTGTCGCACTCGATGAGCACGGGGAGGCCGCGCACGAGTTTGTGCGCGGTGTCCGCGAGTTCAAAGGAGTACGCCGCCTCGACCGCCGCCTCCGGAGTGAGCGACGCGGGCAGGTCTTTCTCGCTAATAGCATTCGACATGAGTTTGGGTCGGTTCGGCTTCAACGGGTCGGATCAGGGATTATCGGGAACCGGTGGGTCGGCTCGCAAGCCCGGTTCGGGAATCGGGTGCGAACACCGGCTGACTACCGAGGACACCCGCAGCGGAGAAAAGGTGCTGGCATCTCCTCACGCGGTGTGGTTTCAGGTAGGGGTGGTTCAAATCCTTGCCGCGCTGCGGTCCCCATGTTTTACCGGTTCGCCACTCTCGCTCTCGGCCTGTTCGCCATCGGGTGCTCCGGCGACGCACGCTCGGAAGTCTCGGGCACCGTCAAGCTCAACGGCGTTCCCATTGCCGAGGGCTCGATCAGCTTCATCCCGATCGAGGGAAACTCCGGACCCGAGACCGGCGCGGTGATCGCCGATGGGAAGTACCACATCCCGAAAGCCAGTGGCGTGATGCCGGGGAAAAACCGAGTCGTGCTCAAGGCGCCTTCTTGGGCTTTTCTTCGACCACCTCGAAGTCCGCTTCTTCGACGACTTCGAACTTCGGCTTCGGTTGAGCCGGACCGGATGTCCCGTGGCCGAAAGGAGGGCGGCGAGGCGGCGTGGAATCGGACATGGCTCATTCTCCGAGGAATGCGTGGATCATCCCGTCCCGGTTTTCTCTTGGCAAGTGTTCACATCCTCTCAAGTCGTACAAACCTCCCGGACGATAAATCGTGAGTTTCCCAAGCGGAGTCGGCGCGATGAACCAGTTTCTTCGAGGTATGGCCCGCGCCGTGGCTTCTTCCTTCCACTTGCCCGAACCGATCCTCGAAATCGGCTCGTACCAAGTGGAAGGTCAGGATCAACTCGTCGATTTGCGAAGCCTCTTCCCGGGGAAAGACTACACCGGCGTGGACTTTCGCGCGGGGCCGGGTGTGGACTGCGTGGCGAGCGTGGAGGCACTCCCGCAGGCAACGGCAAGCGTCGGTACCGTGATCGCCTTGAGTACCTTCGAACACGTTCAGAAATTCTGGGAAGGATTTGCGGAAGTCGAACGCGTGCTGAGGCCCGATGGAGTTTTCGTCGTCGCCACGCCCTTCTACTTTCACGTCCACGCCTATCCGAACGACTACTGGCGATTCACGCCGGAAGCCTTGGATTTTCTGTTGGAGCGGTACTCGACCCGCCTTCTCGGCTCGCATGGGCCTTCGCGCCGCATGGCCAACGTCTGGGCGGTGGCCTTCAAGGAGGACGCCCGAAAGCCGACCGCCGAAGATCTCGACAAGTATCGTTCCGAGATGAAGTTGCACGCGCGGGAGCCGTTGCCGTGGCATCGGCGGATGCGCTATGAGTTGGGCCGCGCGATCTGTGGGCGCCGCCCGTTCGCCGCCCATCTCGATCGCGACAAATGGAGCGTGGAGCTCCGCAATCGAGCCGCCTGAGCCCTCAATAACGGGGCATGCCGGGATCGACCTTCTCAGCCCAGGCCGCGATGCCGCCGGTGAGGTTCACCAGTTTTGTATAGCCCTGCGATTTGAGGAACTCGATCGCCTTCGCGCTGCGCATGCCGCTCTTGCAATGCACGATCACCTCGCGGTCCTTCGGCACCTCGGCAAACCGGGTCGGCAACTCCGGCAGCGGCAACAACACCGTCCCCGGAATGCGGCAAATCTGAAACTCGTTCGGATTCCGCACATCCAGCACGAACAGGTCTTCACCGGCATCGACGCGCTTCTTCAACTGCTCGGCGGCGATCTCGCTTCCGATGGAAGTTGCTGCCGGAGTGGGGCCGCCGCGGATGCCGCAGAATTGCTCGTAGTCGATGAGCCCCGTGATCGTCGGGTGCGGCGCACCCACGGCCCACTTCGGATCGCGGCGAATCTTGAACGTCTTGAACGTCATGTTCAAGGCATCGAAGAGCAGCAGTCGGCCGATGAGCGGCTCGCCGATGCCGAGAATGAGCTTGATGGTCTCGGTGGCCTGGATGCAGCCGATGACGCCGGGAAGAATGCCGAGCACGCCGCCTTCGGCACAACTGGGCACCTCGCCCGGCGGCGGCGGCTCCGGATACAGGCAGCGGTAACACGGCCCGAGCGCGGGATGGAACACCGTGGCCTGCCCGTCGAAGCGGAAGATGCTGCCGTACACGTTCGGCTTATTCAACAGCACGCAGACGTCGTTCGTGAGGTACCGCGTCGGAAAGTTGTCCGTGCCGTCCACGACGATGTCGTACGGCGTCACGATCGCGATCGCGTTCTTCGAGGTGAAGCGTTCCTCGTGCAGAACGACATTCACCTCCGGGTTGATGTCGCGAAGTGTGTCCGCGGCAGACTGGCACTTGGAGCGGCCGATGTCCTTGGTGCCGTGAATGATTTGGCGTTGGAGGTTGGAGGCATCCACGGTGTCGAAATCGACGAGGCCGAGCGTGCCGACCCCGGCCGCCGCGAGGTAGAGCGCCAGCGGCGACCCGAGCCCGCCGGTGCCGATGATCAGCACCTTCGCGGCCTTCAACTTTTTCTGACCGTCGAGCCCGACCTCGGGCATGATGATGTGCCGCGAATAGCGTGCGAATTCACTTTGCGTCAGATCGGGAAGCGTCATGGTGATGAACTCCAGGGAGTGTGTGGGAATTGTACCGACCGGCCCCTTTCTTTTTTTCTTTGTGCCGAGAAGTGCCAATTTGCCATGAATTCAGGCATTTCGTGAGGCCACCGCCGAGTCGTGCTGGTCGTGCTCCTTTTTGATTCGGTTGTAACTCGTTTGATGGCGAGCTCCTCCGTACGGGAGTCGCATGACCAGACCGGTCATGCCCGGAAGCGGGTGCGATTGAGGTCGATGAGGGGTACTCGGCCTCGACGGCCCGGTGAGGTGAGGTAACATCCGGTGGGTGGAAGTCAAACGGTCCAGTTCTCGATTGTCAAATCCGGGAGTGCTTCAAAGTCACGATCCGAGGTCAGAAGGGTCAACCGGTGTTGCCGCGCCAGTGCGGCGAGCATCATATCCACCTGCGACAGCACACATCCTTTTTTTCGCAATTCGAGGTAGATCGAGCCGTAGTGGCGCGTGGTGTCGGTATCGATGGGCCATAGGCGTACATGATGGAGCAAGTGGTTTAACTGCCGCCGATTCTCATCCGGCTTCGGCGTCTGCTGGATCCCCGCCTCCAATTCGCAAAGAACTGGATGAATGGAGACGAAGCGACGGCCGGCCAATCGGCTCTGCATAATGCGGTTTCGCAGCTTCGACGTTTTTCGAAGGGCTGGCGAGAGGTGGTTGCAATCGAGGAGATAGACGGTCATCGAGCCAGCCCCATTTCGCGACGCACCTGTTCCTTCGCGATCCGTTCGGCCTCGCGCAGGGCACTCTCCAGTTGCTCCTCGTCCGCTGGATTGTTTGAGGAGCAGAGGCTTTCGAGAATCGCGAAATCGCGCTCGATTTCCGCGGCCGTCATCTCGCGATCATCGAACGCTTCGATCTGAAGAGTCTGACCATCCTGCCACTCCGGCGGCAGTGGTTCGAGCGGGCGTATCGTCCCGCAATCCATTACAGCCTTCACCATGGCGCTGCCTCGATGTTCTCACTTCAGCTTAACAGAGGCTGAGGCATTTTTGAAGCGCTGTTCCTCCTTCGGCGGCAAGTCGAGGTGTTCCATGGCGTAACTCTCGGACGTGAGGAACGAGGAAAGGGAAGTGACTCCGGACATGGCGAAGCCGGGTAAGGACTGGTAATATCAGGGAGAGAGAAGTCAAATGATTTGGACTCGAAGGAGCCCCGCACAACTTGAAGCAGAATCCATATTTGAACCCGTTCCAGCCTTTTCCGGAACGCAACCTCGATCTAGTTGGCGAGGAGCGACCCCGCTCAGCGATCGAAGACAACATGAGTCGGGCAATGTTCTCGGCGCTCTTGAACACCGAGAATCCTGCCGGTGTGCTTGCGCTGATTCTGCAAGAACTTGCACGAGAGCGATGCTCGCCTGACCTCGAACGTCGAGTCGCGGAGTTGTGCGAGTCACTTCGATCGAGGCACGAGTGTCCAGTCGAGGTACACCTTCAATCATGGCCTCCGCAAAAAGTCATTGATGATGCGGGGCCGAACGTCTTTCTCATCGGAATCTCTTCCGATCACAGGACGGATTGGACGCATAACCAGCGCACTGCGCCGGAAAATCCCCGTGCCGATGCATGGATCGACATCCCTGGGAAGGCCCTGCTGGTATTCGAATGCAAAAACGACCAGTATCCACAGGATGCGACGCAAATTGGCACCTACGCGCACATGCTCTTCAAGTCCTGTTCGTTCCCGCGAGCCGAACCAAGAGAAACTCTGAAATCGCGAGAAGAGGCTGAAGAAGTTCAAGCCGCTTGCAAGACTCATCTGGTGATTGATGCTCCTTGGTCCGCTGTCATCAAAGCCTTGAAACCAGTCCATCTGACGAGTGAAGCGGGAAGCCTCGGCAGATGGCTCGCAGGGCAGGCTGCCGTTTACATCGAGTGGCACGTCCGTCCACCGTATCAAGGACCCCAGACGGTTCTGGAGTGGCTGAATGGTCCCAATACTCCTGACCGGCGTGAACACCTCCGGACACTCATCGAGAAAATGGGGCAAGCAATTCACGAGGCCGCGAAGGATCTTCCAGATGCGATCACTTTCGGCAAACTCGGCCTTGGTGCCAGCGGTGCTTCAATCTTCGTGAGACTGCTTCAGGGAGGGAACCGGCTACAGCTGGATTGGCTTGGCAACAAAGCCGACTTCGTGCTTTGGTTCATGTTCCATGAACAGTTTGAAAAGCGAATCGGAGTCGAGCACTACTTGGAAGTCAGAGGGGCTTCGCCAAACGCAAGAGGGGTAGACCAAGTGGAGGAATGGAATACCGCCAGTGCTCGACATACCTTGCGCATGAGGGAGTTTGAAGAGGCGATGGCTGCGTGGGTCTGTAACGCGCCCTCCGATTCACTCCTAGACGTCACTGCGGTTAAGTTCAAAGGCAAGAAAAGAAACTGGCAGGGCTCCGGTGCTACGGACCACGAGGGACCAGGACTGATACAGGCCTCTCCGCAGGAAGCTCAGAAGTTTGTTCAGGCCAACCGCGAGAGGCTCTGGATATTCCCGGAGGTTCGTGCTGCCGATGAGATCCCGGAAGCGGCGCGGCGGGTTCGGAAGCCCGCGCTTTCTTGGGTAGTGCTGTTCAACCCGCAGGAATTCGCGGATTGTGGCATGGATGGAAAGGCTCTCCAATCGCTATTGCGTCGCAAAGTGGACGCAGCGAAGCACTGAGCTATGCGTGACCGCCATACGAGGACTCCCGATGACGCTCGCCGAATACATGGACCCGCAGATGTTTCCGCTGTCCAACGCCGCTTCGCCGGACTGGAAGGGCAGGATCCAGCGAAGGGGGCTCTGCGAACAAATCTACGCCGACGCCTACCGCCACGACGAGTTCGAGGCGAACCCCCCGGCGGCGGGAACGCCCGCCGCTGCCCTGTACGCGGAACTCAAACGCAAGATTGCGGCGTGGAAAGACCCGACGTTCGACGCAGAAATGAAGGCGGACGCCCGCCGCCGCGGCGTGGCGGTGGGGTGGGGCGTTCTGGCCGGGATGGCGGCCGGATAATACCACGGCCCCCATTCATCGTGTCGCACTCTATGCCCACGCGGGCAGAGTGAATCTCTCGATCAGCATCACAGCTTGATTCCAAGTACCTCTCCGCTAACACGGCCGGCCCGTCAAGCAGTTCCAGCCACCGAGTTTCCACGCTAGAATAGCACCAGCAATCTGATTTCGAGGAAGATCGCCATGCGTGCCGTGACTGCCACCGCCAACGTCGGCCCCGATCATACGCTGACCCTGCAAGTCCCGGCGGACATTCTTCCGGGCACGCATCACGTCGTCGTTGTCCTTCAAGAGGAGACGGAGCAACTACCGCGAAAGCCGTTTCTCGCGGATTGGCCCGCGGCACACGACACGGGCCCGTCGACGTAAACATGACTTACCGCCGCGAGGAACTCTATGGCGATGACAGCTGATCCGGTCTTCGTGGACGCCAACATCCTGATCTATGCTCGACAGGCGCATTCGCCCTTCAACCGGAACTCACTGGCGAAACTGGCCGACCTCGCCGCGGCGGGACACGCCCTCGGGATCAGTCGACAGGTATTGCGCGAGTTCTTGGCGGCGATGTCCCGGCCAAGTCTGACAGCGGCCCCGCCCCCGATGACCGCTCTCATCGCCGATGTGGAGGTTTGCACCGCGCTGAGCGATTGAAATACAATCGAGTGAGGGGGATGCCGACATGTCCGCACGAGAATCATTGGCTCGGGTCTTGCAAGCGTTGCCCGACGAGCGACTGCGCGAAGTTCTGGATTTCGCGGAATCGTTGCGGGACCGCGAGGCAGCGACTGGGCAGCCGTTCGGGCGGGCTCAACTCGCACGCGCGTACGGCTCCGATGAGCCCGACTATACGGAAGCCGATTTCAAGCCGGAGCCCACATCTTGAACCTCGGCGATGTGGTTCTCATTCCGCTTTTGCAGGCCGGCGGGGCCGCTTCCAAACTGCGGCCGGCGCTGTTGCTCGCGGAGTTGCCCGGTCCGTACCAGAACCTGTTGATCTGCGGGATCAGCACGCAGTTGAAGCAGTTGCATGCGAATAGGGACGAACTGATCCAACCGGGCGACTTCGACTTTGTCGCCAGTGGACTTCACCGCGCGTCGATCATCCGCCTGAGCTACCTATACGCGGCAGAACGGGCGGAAATCGCCGGAAGGATCGGGAATCTCGAGCCGGCGAGATTCCAGCGATTGAGGCAGCGGCTTTGGGATCACTTGCGGCCATGAGTCACCTTCGGCCCACGGCTACAGCTTGATTCCCAGGTCCTTCAACTGCTTTGCATCGACGGGGGCAGGGGCACCCGTCATCAGGTCGCGGGCCTTCTGGTTCTTGGGGAAGGCGATCACGTCGCGGATGTTGGTCGTGCCGGCCAAGAGCATGGCCCAGCGGTCGAGGCCCAGCGCGATCCCGCCGTGCGGTGGAGCCCCACTCTGGAGGGCGTCCAGCAAGAAGCCGAAGCGAGCTTTTGCCTCCTCCGGTTCCATGCCGAGCAGCTTGAAGACCGTGTCTTGCACGTCGCGGCTGTGAATTCGGATGCTGCCGCCGCCGACCTCGTACCCGTTGAGCACGAGGTCGTAAGCCTTCGCTCGCACCTTGCCCGGCTCCGATTCCAGCAGGTGCAAGTCTTCGTCGCGGGGCGACGTGAATGGGTGGTGGATCGCGGCCCACCGCTTCTCCTCTTCGTCCCAGGCGAACATCGGAAAGTCCACGATCCAGACGAAGTTGAACGCCGTGCTCTTGGCGAGCAGGCCGAGTTTGTTGGCGAGGTAAATGCGGATGCCGCCGAGAGCATCGCACACGACCGCTTCGCTATCGGCGACGAAGAGCAGCAGGTCGCCGGGTTCGACCCCGAGGCGTTCCTTGAGCTTGGCCTTGAGCGCGTCCGGGAAGAACTTCTCGATGCTCCCCGTCATCTTCTCGCCCTCCGCTTTGAGGAAGGCGAGGCCCTTCGCCTTGAAGGTGGACGCGACCTTGGGCAGTTCGCCGCCGGGCTTTAGAGCCGTGTTTGAGAACTTGTCCGCGGCCCCCTTCGCATTGATGGCACGAACGACGCCGCCGGCCGCGACCGCTTCCTTCAAGAAGGTTGCGTCGCTCTCGTTGGCGAGGTCGGTCACGTCCACGATCTCGTAGCCGAAGCGCAAGTCCGGCTTGTCCGAGCCGTATTTCGCCATCGCGTCCGCATACTTCAATCGCGGGAACGGCGTCGGGATCGGCACGCCGAGGCACTGTTGGAACACCTCGACCGCGAGCCCCTCCATGAGGCCGAGTACGTCGTCCTGCTCGACGAAGGACATCTCGACGTCGAGTTGGGTGAACTCGGGCTGCCGATCGGCACGCAAGTCTTCGTCGCGGAGGCACCGTGCGATCTGGAAGTACTTGTCGTAGCCCGCGATCATGAGCAGTTGCTTGTACAACTGCGGGCTCTGCGGCAGCGCGAAGAACTCGCCGTTGAACACGCGGCTCGGCACGAGATAATCCCGCGCTCCCTCCGGCGTGCTCTTGCCGAGCAGCGGCGT
>JAYTUG010000153.1:0-9237 GCA_043744695.1 Gemmataceae bacterium | reverse complement strand
CCCGACGAACCGCCGTCGCGTTTGGTCGCACCCCGAACTCGAGTCGCACTCGCTGCTCGTCCTCACCCGCGATCGCCTCGTTCTCGCACCGTTCGCCGGCACTCCCCGTCCCGAACTCGTTGCGGCAGCCGAATCCGGCGCGGACCTGGACGAACTCCTCGGCTCGCTCGTCACCGCGATTCACCTCGGAACAGTGCGACGGCTCACGCTCGACCTTCTCGCGAATGCCGTTCACCTCGAGTATGCACCGGGCACGCGGTTGAAGAGCCGGATCACGCTCACCTTCGCCACCTCGGCGGCCGCAGATTCGTGCTTCTCGCGAATCTGGCGGCGCCTCGGCGACACCTGCAAACTCGAGTCTCGGCAGCGCGACGGTTGGTCGTCGGCTCGCACGCCCTTGATGCTTCTCGGGGCGATCCTGGCCGCGACTGCGGTGCTCGGATTCGCGATCCACACATTAAACGAACTGAGTACGGCGAACGCGACGGCCTCGATGAATGTGCCGGTCGTGGCTCAACTCGAAGGCCCGATGCTGATCCCTCACGCGATGCACAAACTCATTGGCTGGATGGATTGGCGTGCGGTCTGTGCGTTGGGCGGGGCTGCGGCCGCGGCGTCGCAGGTCTGGCTGTACCGCCGGATCACGCAACCTCCCACCACGTTAGAAGTGATCCGGAGCTGACATTCCCTCGGTGGGCCGTTAAAGTCAAAGCTGCTTCCACGGCTACGTGAACTGGAGTACGCAATGCGGCGCGAAGACTGCGTGGAACTGTTCAAGATGATTCCCGAACACTACCACGCCCAGGTGAACTTGATTCTCCGCGGCCAGGGCATGATTACGGTCGATGTCGTGATCCGCTTTGAACCGACGTACATCGTGCTCCGCGGTCGCGAACAAGGTTCCACCGATGAAGGCCGTGCGTTCTTCGTTCCGTACGAGGAACTGGCGTACTTCCGCATCGAGCGCGCTTTGAAGTTGAGCGAACTCAAACACATGTACGGCGAAACCGGGTACGTGGACACCGAAGATCAACTCGGTCAGGATTTGGAAAACGAGGCGGCGGGCAAATCCGGAATCGACAAACTCTCCGGCATCGACACCCAGACGCCCGCTCCCGGGTCGCAGATGGGCCCGCAAGATCCGGCGGCGATCGCGAAGCAGAATCTCCTGGAACGGATTCGCGCCGCCCGTGCGAGCGCGACCAGCACCACCGGCCGAGGTGCCAAGTAGCATCGCGCGTTCGGCACGAGCAATCGTTCGCATACCCCTGCCGTCGTTGGGATCGACGACCTAGCGGAAGCCGGACCCGCCGAAGTCCTCGCTGAAACGTTCGGAGTGGACGGAATCAGGAAGGGTTGTCCCTTCATGACTCCGTCCACTCCTCGGACGGCGCGAACCAATCTCGCGACGATCGATCAGCCAGCCGAACCGAATGTCAGCGTTAAGCCCGTCGAAGGATCTCCAGGCAACAAAGTCAGCGAACCGCCCGTGTACTCGGAGTGGTTAACCGCGACCCAAGTCAGTGTGTAAGTCGCCGTTAGATTGAGCGGGACGGCGAACGTGAAGGTGCCGTCCGAACCTGCGATGACGGTGAACTGCTGAGAAGTGCCGTCGGACCCCGTGAGTGTAATCTGTGTGTCGAAGAACGTCGGCGGCCCTCCGAAAAGTTGGACGCTGCCGCTGATCGTGCTCGTCTTCGCGTCG
This sequence comes from Gemmataceae bacterium, assembly GCA_043744695.1. GTDB lineage: Bacteria > Planctomycetota > Planctomycetia > Gemmatales > Gemmataceae > Urbifossiella. The sequence goes on along the minus strand of JAYTUG010000153.1, from coordinate 7,532 downwards.
GTCTTGAACCCCGGACCCCATTGCTCGGCCCCGCCGCCAGCCCCGTTATGAACGCCGAACTTGGAGTAGAGCGCCAAGTACGTGCCGCCCGTCAACGCACTGGCCGGAATGTCGACGAGCACGTCGCCGGTTCCCACTCGATGATTGAGCCCGGCATCGATTTGCACCCATCGGTTCGCACCCAGGTCGTACGACGCCCGCACCCCGCCGAGTGTGTCGTTGCGATTGTTGTACCCGTGAAGTTTGGGATTGTCCGAGACGAATACTCGCAGTTCGTCGAGCGAAATCTTCGACTGCCGGCTCGGCTCGTTCACGTCGAGAATCAGTTCGCGATATTGAATCCCGCCGATCGTGACGAGCGGGATGTCGTCGACGCGGATGGAATGCGTGCCGCGGCGGCTCTCGTCGAATTGGAGCGGTCGGGCATCGGTGTTGTATCCGCGTTCGCGACCGCTACCGTCTAGGCGGAGAAAACTCTGTACTGCGCCGTTATTAACATTGGCGGGAGCGTGGGTATCGTACTGGCGGAACATCGCCCCGTTGATCGAACCGAACGATCCGACCGTGCTCAGGTCCAAGGTCGGTACGGCCGCGGCCGGAACGTCGCGAGCTTCGAGTTCGGTCACCCGAAGTGTTGTGCGCGGCTTGTTTGTACCACGGCGTGCGGTGAACCAGGAGAACGCGTTCATGATGGGCTTCCAGTGGGCCGACATGGATGTGACCGGCAATAATGGTGGGATAATCCCGAGGGTTCGTTGGCAAACCCAGTCGGGTGGTAAGTCCAAAGTAGGTCGCGTCTAAACGAATGCAAAAAACAACGAGAATCCGGTCGAAATATTCAAACGGTCGAAACATCTGATAAGAATTGCACTTACGTAAACGTGTAGCAGAAATGGTTCGCGCGGAGCCGCGACGATGGTGCGCGTGCTGCCGAATAGTTACACGCGCGGACTTGAAAGTTATGATGTCGGATGCAGCGTGTCGAGTCAGTGTTGCGAATTGCGACAAGCTGTTCGATATTAGCTTGGATTTTACAACACTGCAAGCTGTCACCTCGCGATTACATTCCGGGCACGATCGCGATCTTTCCGGTGAGCGTTCCGGCCTTCTTGATCGTGTTCTCCTCTTGCAAGCGGTGCGCCGCGACGATGTCCTTCAAGCCGAATCGCTGCCCGATCAGTGCCTTTAACTTACCCGCACTCATCCACGCATTCATTTCCTCGGCACATTTCTGCTGTTCGGCCGCCGTGAAGTTGAACATGGCGAAGCCGTGCAGCGAGAGGCCCTTCACGTAGAATGGGCCGTTCGTGAACGTCGGTTTCGCGGTCCGGCCAGACATCACGATGATCCGCCCGCGCGGGGCCATCAACTCGATGGTCTTGTCCAGATCGGCCGGCGGCTGCGTCTCGTACCAGAGGTGGAGGCCCGAGGCACCGACGATTTCCTTCAACTTCGCGGGCACATCTTCGGTCCGATAGTTGACCACGGCATCGGCCCCGAGGCTTTTGGCAATCGCGGCCTTCTCGGCAGTACTCACCGTGGTGAGCACCTTGGCCCCGGCGGCCTTCGCCATCTGAATCACCATCATACCGACGCCGCCGGTACCGCCGCTGACGTAGACCCATTCGCCGGCCGCGAGCTTGCCACAGTGGAATAGCCCGAGATGAGCGGTGATGCCCACGAGCGCGCACGCCGCCGCTTGTTCATCCGCGATGTCTGCGGGAATCGGATGAGCGAAGGCTTCCCCGGTGAGGCAGTACTCCGCACAGGAACCGGTGCGGCCTCCGCTGCCCTGGTTTGCACCCCAGACGCGGTCGCCAACTTGAAACCGCGTGACTCCTGGCCCGACCGCATCCACGACGCCCGCAAAATCGCGACCGGTGGTGAACGGTAGCGGTCCTCCGAGAGCAGCAAGCCCCGAGCGAATATAGGTGTCGATTGGGTTCACGGTGGCGGCGAGCACCCGCACCCGGAGTTCGCCAGCCTGGGGTTCGGGTTGAGGGAGGTCGCCGTATTGCAAAACATCCGGCGTGCCTGTGGCGTTGAAGAATGCCGCTTTCATGAAGTAGACCTGTAAGAATTCAACGCCGAAGCACGAGGGTCGCACGAAGAACACCGAGGCAAGAATCGGAATGCTTGGTGGCTTCGGAGTCGTCTTCGTGTGATCTTCGTGCCTTTGTGGTGAGGAACCGCTTGGCATTCAGGTAGAATATGCTCAGAGCAATCGGTTGTCGCGATAGTCACTCGGAGGTTCGCCATGCAGGCACCACCGCTCATTCAATACGGCGTGGCGATCGATCCGCGCGAGATGGTGAAGCCGCCGGACCCCGAGGAGTTGGAGGTCGATCCCAAGACTCCTGGCATCGACGATCCCGCTTACATGGTACGCCGACGTTCGATCTTCAAGCTCACGCGCAAGCATCGCCTAGAGCGGCTCGGCCCGCCGGTGTTCGACTATTCGCCGGACGAGACGGCGCTTTGGAAGGACGTGAGCGGCCGGTTGAACGAACTGCACCTGAAGCACGCTTGCCAAATGTACCTGAAGGCGAAGCGCGACCTCGCCATCACCGAAGATGCGATCCCGCAAATGAGGCATCTTAGCGACAAGCTCCAGGCCGAAACGCAAACGCACCTCGTGCCCGCTGAAGGCTCGCTGCCCTATCGCACCTTTTACGAGTACATCGCGGATCGCGGTTTCCCGGTCACGCAGTTCCTCCGGCATCCCTCGCATCCCGAGTTCACGCCCGAACCGGACATGATCCACGATTGCCTGGGGCACGTGCCTCCATTCATGAATCGGGATTATGCGGAGGTCATCACGCTGATCGGCAAAGCGGCCGCGAACACCGACGACGGCGAGCACGTGCTGCTCTTGAAGCGCTTCAGTTGGTTCAGCATCGAGTTCGGTCTGATCGAGGAGCATGGCGAAACCAAGGTCTTCGGCGCGGGCATCCTCTCGAGTACCGGCGAGATTCCCAACTCGCTTTACTCGCGCGATGTGACCCACCGCCCCTTCGTGACCGATGTCGTGATCGGAACCGACTACGACCCGACGTACATGCAGAAGGACTTGTTCGTGATCCCTTCGCTGCCGTTCCTGCGCCGGGAGGCGGAAAATCTGGTGCGGCGGTTGGGAATTAAAATGTAAGAAGCCCACCCGTGGCCACGGGTGGGCCGAGAGCCATCATGCAAGACATCCCACTCCGCAAGATCGATCACGTTCGCTTCTTCGTCGGCAACGCACGGCAGAGTGCGTTCTTCTACCGGAACGCCTTCGGCTTCGACGTGGTCGCTTACTCGGGCCTCGAAACCAAGGTGAAGCACGAGGCCGCCTATGTCGTGAAGCAGGGCGGCATCGCGTTTGTCCTCGTCTCGCCGCTGCGGCCCAGCCACCCCGAAGTTCAGCGCCTCGTCCTTCACGGCGACGGCGTCACGGACATTGCCATTCAAGTGGACGACGTGCGAACCGCCTACAATCTCGCGGTCGAACGCGGTGCCCACGGCGTGAAAGGGCCCAGCAAGCTCGAAGACGAACAAGGCGTTTACGAGTTCGCCACGATCCGCGCCTACGGCGACACCACGCACACCTTCGTGAACCGGGACAAGTACAAAGGCGTGTTCGCACCCGGCTTCAAAGAGATCGATCGAACCCGCTACAGTCCCGGCACTTACCACCCCGCCGGGCTACTCGCCATCGACCACATCGTCGGCAACGTCGAACTCGGCAAAATGAACGAGTGGGTCGAGTTCTACCGCAAGGTGCTCGGCTTCGAACAACTCGTGAGCTTCGACGACAAGGACATCAGCACCGAGTACTCGGCACTCATGTCGAAAGTGGTGCAAAGTGGCCGTGGGCGAATCAAGTTCCCGATCAACGAACCGGCCGCAGGCCGGCGACGCAGTCAAATCGAAGAATACATCGACTTCTATGGCGGGGCCGGAGTGCAGCACATCGCGTTGGCCACCAACGATATCGTGAGCACCGTGCGGGCCTTGCTCGCGAACGACGTGTCGTTCCTCCGCGTGCCGAAGAGCTATTACGACATGCTTCCGGAGCGCGTCGGCCCGATCGACGAAGACTTCGCCGTGCTCGCGGAGTTAGGCATCCTCGTGGATCGCGACGACGAGGGCTACATGCTGCAAATCTTCACGAAGCCCGTGCAGGATCGGCCGACGCTCTTCTTCGAGATCATCGAGCGGCAAGGGTCGAAGAGCTTCGGCAAAGGCAACTTCAAGGCGCTGTTCGAGGCGATCGAACGCGAACAAGAGACGCGCGGTACACTGTGATGGAGGAGGCAACATGAGCGAAGCGACAATTCTGAAGCCGATGACGAGCGATGAACTCTTCGCGCTCCGACCGAGCAAGAAGATCGACCGCTGGTTGTTCCGTGGTGAATTGCGGGAGAGCAAAGTGACACGACGCAATCCGAATCATGCCGGGGCCGTAATGTCCATTGGCCGGCTCATCGGGAATTGGCTGGCCCTTCAGCCCGAGCCCCGAGGTAAGGTCTACGGCGGGGAGGTCTACTTCAGGATTCGGAAGGATCCCGACACCAACGTCGGCATCGACGTCGCGCTCGCAACCGCCGAACAACGCGCGACTGTTAAGAAGCAAACCAGCTATATCGATGGCTCACCGCTCCTCGCGGTGGAAGTGCTGTCGCCCTACGACAAGCAGAAGGAAATCTTCGAGTCGATCGAGGAGTACCTCGAATGCGGGGTGAAGGTCGTTTGGATCGTCGACCCCTACACCGAAACCGTTGCCGTGCATCGCCCGGGGCAGGAGCCGAAGTACTACACGCTTTCCGAGCAGTTGCCCGGCGATCCCGAACTTCCCGGCTTCCGCTGTGCCGTCGCGGAAATCTTCGAGTAGCCGCGATGCCTGCACCATTCCCCGTCGCCAGCCTCCGCGACTTCTACGCCTTCGAGCAACACGTGAAGACGTGCCGGGCTCATCGCGGGCTCGAGATGGTGCCGCAGTGGTATCGGGTGCCCGTCTTCTACTTCTCCAACCCGCTCGCGATCATCGGCGACGGCGACCCCGTCTGGGCACCGCAGGGAAGTTCCGCACTCGATTACGAATTGGAACTGGCCTGCGTCATCGGTACCGCAGCACGCGATCTTCCTACCGATGAGTCGGCGATGGAGTGCGTGGCCGGGTTCACCATCATGAACGACTGGAGTGCGCGCGACCTGCAGCGTGCCGAGATGGCCGTCGGCCTCGGGCCGAGCAAGAGTAAGGACTTCGCGACGAGCCTCGGGCCGCGACTGGTGCCGTTCTCCGAGTTGAAGGACGTGTATCGCGAGGGCCGGCTTCACCTCGACATGACGGCCCGCGTAAACGGCAAACAGTATTCTCACGGCAACTCCGGCAGCATGTACTGGACCTGGCCGCAACTGCTCGCTCACGCCAGTCGCGATACCGAACTTCGTCCGGGCGACGTACTCGGCTCCGGAACCGTCGGTACCGGCTGTATCCTGGAACTGACGCCCGAAGCCGTCGGCGGCTGGCTCCAACCCGGCGACGTGGTGGAACTGGAAATCGAACGCCTCGGTCTGTTGAGAAATGTCGTAGCAAACCCGCCCCTGGCAACGGGTGGACGTTAGGGGCTATCATGCGCTATCTCACACTCGGTTCGATTCCTAAGAAGCGGCACACCGCGCACCGCACCTCACCGGGATACCGCAACGAAGGCCTCTTCTACGAAGAAGTGATCAGCACGCAGGGCTTCTCTCGTGCCTACTCGATCGCGTACCACCTGAGGCCACCCACGCGGGTGAAACGCGTCGAACCCGCGGGCGCGATCCTCGTCGAGAGCGTCGAGCAGCCAGCACTTCGCCACCATCATGTGAAGACGGGCGCGATGCCGGCTCACGGCGACCCGATCACCGGCCGCGTGCCGATGTTCACCAACGTCGATGTCACCCTCTGGCGCTGCCAGCCGAACGAACCGCAGGCAGAGCTCTACCGCAATGCCGTGGCCGACGAGATCGTGTTCGTCCATCGCGGAAGCGGAACCCTCCTCACGCAGTTCGGTTCTCTGCCGTTCAAACCCTTCGACTACATCGTGATTCCACGCTGCACCACGTGCCAACTGGAATTCGACCCGGGTTCGCCGAACCTGCTCATCATCGAATCGACCGGGACGATCGGCTTCCCATCGCGCTACGTGAACCCGGACGGCCAGCTTCGCCTCGGGGCTCCCTTCAGCGAACGCGACCTCCACGGCCCCGCGGAACTGCACACCTTCGACCGCGACGAGGAGACGCCAATCCTCATCAAGGACGGCTCGCGCCTCACTCGCTACACGCTCGCGCACCATCCGTTCGATGTCGTGGGCTGGGATGGTTGCGTCTATCCGTTCGCGTTCAACGCGGACGATTTCGAACCGATCACGGGCACGGTGCATCAGCCGCCGCCGATTCACCAGACGTTCGAATCGCCCGGCGGCTTCGTGGTCTGCACGTTCGCCCCGCGCATGCTGGACACGCACCCGAACGCGATCAAAGTGCCCTATGCACACTCGAACGTCGAAAGCGATGAAGTGCTTTACTACGTGCGGGGGAAGTTCGGCAGCCGACGCGGGGTGGAAGAATCGTCGTTCACACTGCACCCGCACGGCATCCCGCACGGCCCGCACCCCGGCACCATTGCCGCCAGCAAAGACGCGAAGTGGACCGACGAACTCGCCGTGATGGTGGATACGTTCCGCCCGCTGCTTCTGACGAAGCAAGCGATGGAACTCGACGATGCGAACTATCCCTCGAGTTGGCTGGAGTGACACACCACTGTCACTCGGGCACTCGCTCCACCACCAATCCCCAGTGCCACGAGCAGCAGCAAAGCGATTCTTCGCGAACGAACTGGAGGCCCGCTTCTACTGCCCACGTTCGGCACTGCGCAGCAGTCGGCCTAATGGTCTTGGGTGGTCCGCGAGGCGTCTCGATGTCGCTCCGCCAGTGGACGATCCCGGCCTTGCCGCCAGGAGCCAAAATGCGATGCACCTCCCGAAGAAGTTCGACCGGATTCTCGAGGTGCAGGATGTTGAACAAGAGTGCATACCCGGCGAATCCGTCCGGAACGCCGCTGCCGTGAGCCACGAAGTCCCGCACCTGAGCGTCGACGTTGTTAAGCCCGGCGGCCTTCGCTTTGCCTTCAGTGATCGCGACCATTCTCGGTTCGATGTCCAAGGCGATCACGCGGCCACTCACGGCCTTTGCGAGGGGAATCGTGAAGGTTCCGTAACCGCAACCGAACTCGACGACATCACCGCACGGACCCGTGCAGTCGAGCTTCGCCACCATTCAACCGGGATTGAAGAACGCATCCCAATGCGGCTCGTCCGGCATCCCACTCTCGCGTCCCTTCATGTTGGCTCCACGTTGGTTTCGACCGGTCGAAGTGCGATTGCTCCAGTCAGCGTCTTCGCCACCGGGCAACAACTGGCTGCGTTTCGAATGGCGGTTGACTGTTCTTCCGTGAGCGAGCCTTCGAGAACGAGGTCGTAGTTCAGCGCGACGGCACCCGGTAC
>JAYTUG010000152.1:0-9253 GCA_043744695.1 Gemmataceae bacterium | reverse complement strand
CTGGACGAAGCATTGCGAACCGGGCGCTGCAAGCCCGGCGACACTGTGCTGCTCGTCGCCTTCGGAGGCGGGCTCACCTGGAGTTCCGCCATGCTCACACTTTAGAACGCAGCGGCTTCACTCGATCATCCAAACGCGGACGTTTCCGTCGCGGCCACCGGCGGCGAGCATCTTGCCGTCCGGCGCGAACCGCACGGTATGAAAGGCACGGCCGCCGCCTCGCAGCACCTGAAGCGGATTGCCGGTTTCCACGTCCCAAATGCGAACCGTGCCATCCCCGCCAGCGCTGGCGACAACCGTTCCGCCCTTCCCGAAACTGACCGAGAATACGTCGCCTTCGTGGCCCTTGAGTACGCGGAGTTGCTTGCCCGGCATGGGGTCCCAGATTCGAACGGTGCCATCCCAGCCGGCACTCGCAAGCCGTGGGTTGGCCGCATCCGGGCTATAGGCAACGCCATAAACGGGACCCGCGTGCTGTTCGAGCAACATGGGTATGTCGCCCTTGGTTGCCGGCAAGGGCCATAACTTCACAGCACCATCGGCACCGGCGCTCGCGAACTGTTTTGAATCGGGTCGCACGGCCAGGGTGTGCACAGTTCCTTTCCCAGGCAACTCGACCGGTGCTTGTTCCTGAAGGTTCCAAACCATGATCATTCCCGCGCGATCGCCTGTGATCACGCGCTGCTCATCGGGGGTGAACGTCGCGGACTTGGTGGAGGCACCCGGGCCGAACTTCCGATCGGCTTTGTTTGTCGTGAGGTCGTAGACCTCGACTTCGAGATCGTCCGAGGGAGCGACGAAGTATCGACCGGATTTCGAGATGTCGAGGCTCCAAACGTGCCGCCCGGTTCGCGGGAACGTGACGGTGCTGAGTCGGTCGCTCACGTTGTAGAAGGCGATGGAGCCGTCTTCGGAACCGATGGCGAGCGACTTACCATCCGGTGTGAACCCGACAGCCCAAACCGGACCCGATTTGCCGAAGATCGTGAACTCGGGCTTGGGGCCAACGTCGACCACCGAGGCATTCGCATTCACGATGCCTGTGGGAGCCGGATTGGAACTGGGCCACAATCCCACGGCTAAGGCTCCGAGCAAGATGCCCGCCAAAAGAGGCATGGCTTTGAACGAGACCGACTTCCAGCAAATGTGCTTGCGAGGACGCAGCGCGTAGGCCGAAGCCTTGCCGCAGCTCGGCATCTCGACGCCGTCGCGGGCTAGCTCCAGCGAAAAAATCTCGGCCACTTCCGTCGCGGTCTGGAATCGCTCGGCAGGATCCTTCGCCAGCAAGCGATCGATCACATCCGAAAGCCACAGCGGCGTACTCGGATCGAGGTCGTGGATCGCGGGCTGCGTTTCGTCGGCCACGCGGCGGAGTACGGCAAGCGGCGTCTTGCCGTCGAACGGATGCTTGCCGGTCGCGGCTTCGTAGAGCACGCTGCCGAGGCTGAAGAGGTCCGACCGATGGTCGACGATCTCGCCGTGGGCCTGTTCGGGGGCCATGTAAAGTGGAGTGCCGGCGACGAACCCCGTGCGCGTGAGTCGCACATCTTCGAGGCCGCGGGCCAAGCCGAAGTCGGTCAGTTTCACGCGGTCGCCGACTTCTTCGATCAGGATGTTGCCCGGCTTGATGTCGCGGTGGATGAGCCCGCCGGCGTGGGCTGCCGCGAGACCGGCGGCGGCCTGCTGCCCGATCTTCGCCACATCCACGGACGAGAGCTTGCCCACGCGTTTGAGCCGCTGTTCCAGCGATTCGCCCACCACCAGTTGCATCACGAGGTACGGCAGGCCCGACGCGTGATCTTCATCCACCTGATAAACGGCGACGAGGTTATCGTGCGAGACCGCGGCAGCGGCACGAGCCTCGCGGCAGAACCGCTTCCGCGCCACGTCGTTGTTCGCCAATTGCGGGTCGAGCACCTTCACCGCCACGTCTCGCTGTAAGTGCGGGTCGTAGCCTTGAAGCACCACACCCATCCCACCGCGACCGACGACGCGCTTAATGTCGAAGGCACCGAGCCGGCCGATGAGGGACGAATCGCCCGTGGCTTGCAGGAATTTTAGATCGAGGTCGCTGGTGGAAACGGGCTCGGCTTCCGAAGGCGTGTCGCCGTTCCGCGAGTAAACTCCCGTTGCGGCGACTTCGAGTGCCACTGCGGAAAGAGCCGGCCACATGGCGGAATGGCTCGGCGGGCGCTCCTGACGGCAGGTGCGTACCACCGTCGTGAGCAAACGATCGCCGCCCGCCGCGAGCGACTCCATGCGATCCTGGCAGCCAGCGCACGAGCTGATGTGCTCCGTGAGAATGGCGGCGCGGGTCTCAGGAACGCGGTCGCGGATCAACCGCTCGAGTTCGCCGGTTTGCGGGCAGTTACTTGGCATGGGTCCAATCCTGGGGCGGCCCGGAACGGGCCGCAGCTATACGTTGTCTTCTTCATCCACCATTTTTCGCACGGCATCTCGCAGCCGCGCCAGCACCCGGCTTTTGGCCACGTAAACGGCACCGGGACTCATCTTCAAGCCGACGCCCACTTCACCCGCGGGCTTCCCTTCGACCGCCGTGCCCCAGAAGGCCTGCCACGTCGCGGTTTGAAATTCACCCTTCACCTGGTCCATCGCGCGATCGGTAAGCCGCTGCTGATATTCGCGCTCCCAGTCGGCATCGGGTCCGTCTTCCTCGCGGGCCGGGGCTGCCTGCAATCGCTCGTACGCATCGCTATCGCCGGAGGCGCGGGGCCGGTTCTTCTGGCTGCTGAGGAAGTTGTAAATCTTGTTCCGCGTGACCGTATACAGCCAACCGCGGAAGGTGCCTCGCTTGGGATCGTATTCCATGCGATGGGCATTTCTCGCCACACTCCGGAGGACATCTTGCATCAGGTCAGCGGCATCCGCGTCCTGCAACCCACGATTCCGTGCGAAGCGATACACCACGGGACCGTACAGGTCGAAGAACTCACGCCACGCATCCGCATCCTGCCCGTCGCGCAGGCGGGTGAGCAAGGTCACGCGGGTGAGGGGCGCTTCAGCCATGAGGGGTGAGCCCACGAAGTTAATACCGTCGCGACGCCTGGAACTTACAGCCCAGCCTCGCAAGAGAGGTGAACGGGAGGCCAGGGTTCTTGCATATTATGAAGGGCGCGAAGTGGGGATAAGTGCGCGGGAGCCAGACGACCCATCGGAACGGCCTATGGCACCGAAACCCGAGGCAGTAGATTCTCGATGAGATCGCAGGCCGTGGCCGTGGGGCTGCTTTCTTCCATCAGTTCGGCAACGTCCTTGCATCGCATGATCGTGGCCGGGGAATCCAACAACTCGAACAAAGCTTGGGCCACGCGCGGACCGGTGAACCGGCGCGGCCAGACGCGCGAACCGACGCCGAGGGTTTCGAGCCGTCGGGCATTGTCCGGTTGATCGAAGGCCAGAGGCATGACGAGTTGCGGCACGCCCGCCGCCAACCCCTGAGCGCAGGTGCCAATGCCTCCGTGATGCACGACCGCCGCCGCACGCGGGAACACTTCGCTGAACGGAGCGTATTCGACGTGGAGAACCGTCGGCGGCAGGTTCGTGGGTATCTGCTCGCGGCCCTTCGCCAGCAGCAGGCCGCGCTTGCCGAGAATCCGGCACGCCTCCACCGCCGCCGTGAAATACGGCTTCCCTTGCCGCATCGCGGAGCCAAATGAGAAGGCGATGGGCGGGTCGCCGGCTTGCAAGAATGCTTCCAACTCGGAAGGCAACGGTGCGGTTCCCGCCTGATCGTAGCGCACGAAGCCCGCGTGCCGAAACTGCGCCGGCCAATCGGGCGCATCCGCGTACCACTTGGGAAAGAGGCCGATCGTTCGATCCGGAGAATGGACCCAGCGTCCGAACAATCGCTTGACCGGCGGCAACCCGAGTTCACCTCGAAACTCGTTGATCACAGGCGAAAGCATCGGGTCCACGACGCGACGGTCGCCGTACCAGAAGAGCATCGAACGGAGCCAGTGGGGCCACCAGCTTCGCATCCGGAGTTGGGCGAACTCCGGCGGGTTCGCCACACTTTGCATCACCGACGGTTGCAAGTGAACCGTGGCCAACGGGATGCCCGGCTTCTCGTTCGCCACCCGCGCCCAAAACGCGAGCATCCCCGCAAGAAGTACCGTGTTACCTGGGATGTTCCGTTCCACGATTCGCCGATAGCCTTCGCGGATGTGCCGGCGGAGGATGTCGCTTTGGCCGAGGATGTTCCGCATCGAGCGGCCGGGGTGCCACATGTCCGGATGGTTGATCATGGCTTCGAAGTCGGCTTCGGTGCCGACCGGGGCGAACCCGAACCCGTGACCTTCAATAAGGCCGCGAAACGACTCGGAGGTAATGACGTGGACATCGTGACCACGGGCCCGCAGCGCGAACCCGAGGCCGAGGAACGGGTGAACGTCGCCGTGGCTTCCGAGCGGTGCAAGCAAGACTCGCATGGATCTGGGCTCGGAGGGGTCGAAATCAGGATGCGGGTTTCCGAACTGGCCAATGTTCCTGCATCACGAGCTTCATCTCGCGGACGGCACGTTCCATTCCCACGAGGACGGCCCGCGAGACGATCGAGTGGCCGATGTTCAACTCCTCGACGCCCGCGATCCGTACGATCGGCTTCACGTTCTGAAAGTTCAAGCCATGACCCATGTGAACGTGCAATCCCAGATCCAGGGCGTGATTCGTAGCCCGTTCTAATTTCATCAACTCGACCGCGATGGCGGCCGCGCCGACGGCCTCCGAGTAGCTCGCGGTCTGGAACTCGAGGGCATCCGCGCCCAGCTTCTTGGCCTGATCCACCTGCGCAAGTGCCGGGTCGATGAACAGCGAGACGTGAATGCCGGCGGACTTGAGGCGTTCGATCGCAGAACGAGTGGCCGGCTCGGTGGCGATGACGTCGAGTCCGCCTTCAGTCGTGAGTTCTTCCCGCTTTTCCGGAACGAGCGTGGCCTCGTCCGGCCTCACTTTCAAAGCAATGGACACGATCTCGTCCGAGCAGGCCATTTCGAGGTTGAGCCGCGTCGCGACCGTTTCGCGCAGAAGGTACACGTCGCGATCCTGAATGTGTCGGCGGTCCTCGCGAAGGTGGACGGTGATGCCGTCGGCACCGCCGAGCGTGGCCAGCACGGCCGCCGCAACGGGGTCTGGCTCCTGCCCACGCCGAGCCTGCCGCACCGTGGCCACGTGATCGATATTCACACCGAGTCGGATCATGGAGGAATTGTAGCGTCGCGGGGGCCGAACTTCCCGGGTCGATGCAAGAAGGCGCTTCAAACTGGGATTCGGAACGAAGAATGCATATCAATTCAGTCAAGGACTTCACCATCTTCAGGGAGAACGACCGATGAGCCAGGAACCGGACGATATCGTTCGCGTGGCGGCCGGCGAAATGGTCGCGATGGAGATGTACCAGCAAGCGCTGATCGAGGAAGGCATCGAGGCGCGCGTGGTCGGGGAATCGCTCGGTGCGAGCTTCGGGACGGCCATTTCGGGCTCGGTGGAAGTGTGGGTCAGCCGATCCCACGAACTGCGGGCTCAGGCGATTCTGCGGAAGCTCGAGCATCGCAAGGACGAACCGGCTTCCGAGCCGCATTCTTTTCCCCATCCGACGAGCGATCCGCATCCGACGCGAGCGGGGGGTCATGGTCCGCACACGCACTACAAGGCCGATTCAGGGAAGTGAGCCGCTCAGTTCGGCTTGACGGAACCCGCCGATCGCGTAGAACTGAGTTGACGCGCGTTTAGCTCAGTTGGCTAGAGTACCACATTGACATTGTGGGGGTCACAGGTTCAAGTCCTGTAACGCGCACTGAACGCAAGAGCCGTAAACCGAGAGGTTTGCGGCTCGCTTCGTTTGCAGTGGGGAATTGCCCGCGACTCACGAGGCGACGAGTTCGGGGATGGACTTGCCGTTTTGAACGATGTGGATCGGCCGGCCGGTTTGGTCGGGGAGGGCGACGTTCTCGTAGTCGATTCCCAGATGCTGGTAGATCGTGGCCAGAAAGTCTTGCGGCCCGACTCGGCGATCCACCACGTATTCGCCGAACCGGTCGGTCGATCCGATGACGCGGCCAGTCTGGATGCCGCCGCCAGCCCAAAGCATCGAATTCGCTTGTGGCCAGTGGTCGCGACCGGGCTGCACGGTCCCCTCGGCTCCGCTGGCCACGCCGCCGCCGCTGCTGGCGACGTACGAAATCTTCGGCGTGCGTCCGAACTCACCCGTCACAACGACCAGTACCCGCTTGTCCAGACCGCGATCGTAGACGTCCTCAATGAGTGCCGCGACCGCCTGGTCGAAGTACGGGGCGCGGAACTTCAACGCATCGAAGACGTGATGGTTCACGGCGTGATCGTCCCAGTTCTGAACTCGGCCGCAGAGGGGGCCGGTGAACTCGGAGGTAATGATTTCTACGCCGGCCTCGACTAGAAGACGTGCCATCAGCAGTTGTTGGCCCCAGGCGTTTCGTCCATAACGATCGCGGAGTTTCGGACACTCCCGATTCAGATCGAACGCTCGGGCCGCTTCCGGGCTGGTGAGCAAGTTGATGGCTTGGCCCTGAAAAGAATCCATGCCTTCGCGCAGGCTCGAACGATCGAGATCGCGGCGAACCGCGTTCAACGAGCCGAACAGCTTCGATCGGCTCGCGAAGCGCTCGTGCTCGCCGGAGTTAGCGAGGCCGATGTTGGGCACGCGAAAGTTCGGTGCGCTGGGATCGCCGGTGACGGCGAACGGTGTGAAGGCGTCGCCCAGATAGGCCGGACCAGCGATCGTGAAGTTGTCGTAACGGACGATCGGGTTCACGCCGATGTAATTGGGCAGCGCCCGACGCGAGTCGTAGCGAAGCCGGTGGGCGACGCTCATGAAGTCGGGGTAAACCGGTTTGAGCTTGTCCTGCGGATCGGTGTCGCCCGCGAGGAGTTGGAGGGAGCCCGCGGGGTGCCCGCCCCCGGTATGCGCCATCGATCGCAGGATCGTGAAGCGGTCGGCGATCCTGGCATGCCGCGGCAAGAGTTCCGTGAGTCGCAGACCGGGCGTCCGCGTTTGGATCGTTTTGAACGGCCCGCGATATTCGGCAGGGGCATCCGGCTTCGGATCGTAGGTGTCGAGGTGGCTGCCGCCGCCGCGAAGCCAGACGAGAATGATCGCCGTCCGTTCTTTCGGGCTAGCCGGTGCGGCTGCGGCACGAAGCCGGTAGAGCGCAGGTAACGACAACGCCCCGAATGCAGAGAGGCCAAAGCGCAGAAACTCTCGTCGCGAATCGAGCATTCCTACTTCTCGTAAGTCGGTGTCTGTACTTTCGGGAACAGTTCCACTTTAACAGAGCAGATCCGGCATTCCAAATGAATCCGCAGCTACGTGCCACAGTACGTTCGATAGGTGCTATCGTCGGAGGGCGGGTCGAGATACTGCACCGAATCGGCTCCTGCCCGATACGGCGACGCCAACACTGCCAGCAGGCGATGCAGCACGGTTAAATCGTCGCGATCCTCCGCAGCAGATAGTGCTTCCTCCACCCGATGATTGCGCGGGATGACGAGCGGGTTGACTGCCCGCATCTCGGCACAGGTCGAAGCACTCGCCCGGCCATCACGGCCGAGTCGAAGTCGCCATTGCGAATACCAGTTCTGGAAATCCGGTTCGCCATACCGTTCGCCGACCGGCGGTTCCTCCGAAGATAGGTCGCGAAATGTATTGGTGAAATCGGCCCGAGACTTCTGCATCCAGTCGAACAACGATTGAATCAACTCGACGTCGTTGTCCTCGCTCGTCTGGAGCCCCAATTTCTTCCGCATCCCGGCAAGCCAGTACTTTTCAAACACGGTGGGATATTCGCCGAGAACCTCCGAGGCGCTGGCGATGGACTTCTCCCGGTCCGAATCGAGAAGTGGCAGCAGAGTCTCGGCGAAGCGGGCCAAGTTCCACTGCGCGATCGCGGGTTGATTGCCGTAGGCGTAGCGGCCGGCGTGGTCGATCGAACTGAACACCGTGTCCGAACGGTAGGCGTTCATGAATGCACACGGACCATAATCGATCGTCTCCCCGGAAATCGCCATATTGTCAGTGTTCATCACGCCGTGGATAAATCCGACGAGTTGCCATCGGGCGATGAGCGAAGCTTGACGATCCAGCACCGCACGGAAGAACTCGAGATACTTCTGTGGGCTGTCGACCAGTTCCGGATAATGACGTCCAATTGCATAGTCGGCCAACGCACGCAGGTTCGATTCGTCCTGAAGGGCCGCCGCGTACTGGAACGTTCCGACCCGAATGTGACTGGCCGCCACGCGGGTCAGGATCGCCCCTCTCAATGCGGTCGCTCGGTAAACCGGTTCACCAGTGGTGACGACCGCAAGGCTTCGCGTGGTCGGGATGCCGAGGGCGGACATCGCTTCACTCATAATGTATTCGCGCAACATCGGCCCGAGTGCGGCGCGGCCATCGCCTCCGCGCGAATACCGCGTACGCCCCGCCCCCTTCAACTGAATGTCGACGAGGCGATCCGACGGCGTCCGGTGTTCTCCCAACAAGATGGCGCGGCCGTCGCCGAGCATCGTGAATCCGCCGAACTGGTGCCCGGCGTAGGCCTGCGCAATCGGTCGGGAATCGCTCGGCAAGGCTTGGCCCGCGAACAGTGCCGCTGCTGATTCTGGAGACATCGCGCCGAGATTGAGACCGAGATCGGTTGCAAGTCGGTGGTTCAAGATTGATATCTGCGGTGCCTGCACTATTGCCGGCGTGGCCGGGGCAAAGAATGGCTCCGGCAACCGCGAATAAGTGTTGTCGAACCGCCAACCCACGGTGTTGATATTAGTACCCGTTGCGGACGACGCGTCCATTTCGTACCTCTCGAACGATGCAAGCCTATTTCAATTGTAGGTAGCGAGGGGTGCCGTCGCCCCAATCGGCAACTTTACGCAGCAAATGCAAGGGTATTCGTCAGGCGAGGCCGGTAACTCACCTCTCTGGGAAGGGGCTGAGCCTTCAGATATGCCGCGTACGTTCGCTCCCACACCCGGCTGAGTACCAGCACCCGCAGATCGACAATGACCTGCCCGCCTGCAATTCCCCACGTCATGCCCGATCGCTTCAGTCGCTGAGCAAAAACCGTCTTGCAGGCCGCCTCCGTCACACCGCTGCCGATCGGCAACCTCACCTTCCGACACGCCGCGTAGTCCATCCACCGGACGTGTCGTCGCAGATACCGATAGGCCTTCCCATACTTCTCGCGACGGCTCCTCGTCATCTTCT
>JAYTUG010000151.1:0-2390 GCA_043744695.1 Gemmataceae bacterium | reverse complement strand
GCCCAGCCGAGCCGTCGGAGCGGCTCGAACGCAGACATTTCCATTCCGGGTTTCAACCCCTGCAGCACGGGATTGTAAACGACAGGTGAAGGCGGATCAAGAAACAAGCACGGTATTCGCCGGTATTTTTTCCCAACTTCTCGCGGAGTTGCCCAATCGGCAGCTCGCCCCAGGTTCGCGAGCCTTCCCCAAGTACCGTAGATGGCATCGTTTACCGCTCCAACTCAATCCGAAAATCCACCCGATTCGCCAAAGTTCCGCATTTCCCCCGGCCTCAACTTTCTCACCGTGATATACATGAAGGTGGAACTTTGCTGGCGTCCGCTGCCGTTTTCGGACGCCGCCGATCTCGCCCGGCGCTGCATTCTCCCCCGAATTCATGAACGTCACTCGATATAAGAGCTCCGTTCTCGTCGTGGACGACGATCCCGGCGTGCTCGCGCTTTTGGACGCACAGCTCGCCGCCGATTTTGAGGTCGTCACGGCCTGCACGTGCGAACAAGCGCGCGGCGTACTCGCGCAACGTTCCATCGACATCCTACTCTGCGATCTTCAGCTCCCCGACGAATCCGGCATCAAGTTGTTGGACAATACGCGCCGGGCCAGCCCGCGAACCGCTCGCGTCCTGCTCACCGGCACCGCCCGAATCGAAGATGCCATCGATGCCATCAATCACGCGCAAGTACACCGGCTCGTTCTGAAGCCATGGAAAGCCGAAGATCTGATTCAATCCTTGCAGACCATCGGCCGGGGCCTGCTCCTCGAACGCAGCCACGAGCAACTCCTCGACGAACTCCGCCTCTTGAACTCGGATTTGGAACAGCGCGTCGTCGAACGCACGCGGGAACTCGAAGACGCACTCACCCAGATCGAAGTGAAGACGCGCATTTTGGAACAGATGGCCCTGACGGACACGCTGACACAGGTCCCCAATCGCCGGGCCGTGGAGCACATCGCGAGGAAGGAACTGATTCGCCGCGTCCGCGTGCCGGGCCCCATCGCCGTCGGCATGATCGACGTCGATTTCTTCAAGCAGATCAACACGAATCACCTGCTCACCGGCGGCGATCACGCGCTCACCTGGCTGGCCCGGATCATCGGCGAAGCAATCCGCGCCACGGATTCGTTCGGCCGCTGGGGCGGCGAAGAATTTATGGTCGTGGCTCCCGATACGGATGCGGCAGGTGCGGCGGTGCTCGCCGAACGCCTGCGGGCGCACGTCGAGGCGGCCCACACCGAGTACAACGGGCAGGCCATTCAACTCACGGTCAGCATCGGCTTTGCGGTCGCGGATACCGGCGTACCGGCCGTCTGCGATCAACTGCAAGAAGAGGCCGCCGCCGGGCTCAAGGAAGCGAAGGACAGCGGTCGCAACCGCTGCGTCGTCCGCTGCCTCGAACCCACGTGATCACTCCCCCTCAGCGGATCAGTTTCTCCGTGATGTGAGCGCCGCCCGGCTTCAGCACTTTAACGCGCTCGGCATTCAACTCGATGAAGCGCTCCCACGGGCCGGGCACGTCGCGATCCAGATAGATCGCATCGACCGGGCACTCCGGGATGCACGCCTCGCAGTCGATGCAGTCTTCCGGGTCGATGTAAAGTTGGTGCTCGTCTTGGTAGAAGCACTCGCAGGGGCAGACGACGACGCAATCCGTGTACTTGCAGTTCACGCACGGTTCGGTCACGACGCAGGCCATGGAATTATCCTCGCGTTGGGAAGGTGGACGTTCCCGGACAAAGCAGGCCGCGTGCCGCTCGAAATGTGCCTGTTTTCAGTGATATTTGTTTGAAGTAGTGACGCGATGTGGACGAACGACGAAATGCGAACGCTTTATGCCCAGTCGTGGCTCGAGCGCGCGATACCGTGCTTGCGCATCTTGCCGTAGAGCGTCGTGGGGTTGAGCCCGAGTCGCTGGGCCGCTCCGCCGGGCCCGTAGATGCGGCCACCCGTTGCCCGAAGTGCATCGAGGATGCGCTGACGTTCCTGGGCCGACCACGTCTTCGCGGTCTCGGCCGTCGAGCTTCCCGCCAACCATCCGGAATCGAACTCCAATTCGACTGCCGGGCTCACGATCACGGCTCGCTCGATCAGGTTTTGCAACTCGCGAACGTTGCCCGGCCAGTCGTGCGCCGTCAGCGATTTCATTGTGGCCGTGCGGATTCGTTCGACGGTTCGGCCGTGCTTCAACGCGAAGAACTGCGCGAAGTGCGAAGCGAGCTCGGCAACGTCCGATCGTCGTTCCCGCAGCGGAGGGACGGTGATAGGAAAGACGTTGACGCGATAGAAGAGGTCGGCGCGGAATCGTTCGTTGCGAACCTCGGAAGCGAGGTCGCGGTTGGTCGCGGCTACGACGCGGACGTCGATCGGCACGGCCTCGCCGCTGCCCACA
>JAYTUG010000150.1:0-9262 GCA_043744695.1 Gemmataceae bacterium | reverse complement strand
ACTCCTTGTCCGGCTCCGCGTCCGCCTGCACGATCAACGTCTTGATCGGCTGTCCTTCGGGCCCCGTTTGCAGCGTCTTGAGCGGGAACTTGAGCATGGTCTCGGCGATGGCCTTGGCCTTGTCGCGACTGGAAGCGAACTTCACGCCGCCGAACTTCTCGGGATAGCCGATGAGTTGCCCGGCACCGCGACCGCCGGCGTGAATCTGGGCCTTCACCATGACGCCGCCGCCTTTGGCGAGTTGGTCGAAGGCAACCGCAGCCTCCTCGGGCGTCTTCACGACGATGTGTTTGGGCGTGTTCGCGCCTGCGGCAGCGAGCAGTTCCTTGGCCTGATACTCGTGAATCTTCATCGCGTGCGGCTCCGGTGAATCAGTTCGGACTTGTTATAGCAAGGCAGTTGACGGCGACAAACTGTCGCGCACCGCGAGGACGGCGTCGCCGAGCGGTTATTGGGCGGCGAAGCGGGCCAGCCCTTTGTATCCGGTGTTGCGGCAGATCCGGAAGTCGCGGCAGGCGGAGATATGATTGAAGCTGTCGCGTGGGGCGACCGCGATTTGCGTTAGCAAGTCGCGGTCGCGTTGATGTGAAGTCGCGATGAGACGAGCATCAATAATCGTTCCCGATCACCTGTCCGTCGTTGCGGCTGTGGAGAAGGAACCAGGTTCGCTGCGAGACGCTGTTGGTAATGAACCGGACGCTGCCGTCCGCGAATCCCGTCATGACGCCGTTTGTGTGGCGGCTCTTCGCAGTCACCTGCCAGCTATTGCAACCGCAGCAGCCCATGCCGATGGCGGGGTTGTCCTGGCAGCCTTGAATGTCGTCCCAGCCGGAGAGTGAAATGTTGGGGGTCGGGGTATCGATGCGGCCGTTGCCGGCGGAAATGCTGGCTCCGGCCTGACCCATGGCCCAGGTGCCGCGGATGTCCTTGCCGTTCCAACCGATGCGCAGTTCATCGATGAGAATGGTGGTCGAAGTGCCGTCCGTGAGGAGGTGCAGTTTCGTGCCGCCGTTCACGACCATGGCTCCGCCGCCAGACCATCCGGTCATGTACGAGGGATAGTATTCGACGGGGTTCCAATTCGGATTATTGTCTTGCCACGTTCCGCCCGCGCCACCCTTGTTGGCGACGCCAACCGAGCCGCCGTTCCAGTGCATGCCGGGGCCGGCGTTGGCTCCGTAATTGCCACGGGCCCAGTTCCCACCCGCGGCATTCGCCGGGGTTGCCGCTTCCGTGTCGGAGGGGCAGAGGTAGGTCTTGACCCTGTTGCCGCGAATGGAACGCCAGTTCGCGTCGCCGTTGATGGGATAATTCTGGACGCTTGCCGAGACCTGACTGTACATAGAACCCTGCTCGATGAACGGCAGGATCAGTACGGCCCAGTTCGGCCCGAAGTTCTGGTTGTAATCGTCGATGCCCCCCACGAATGAACCCTGCATCACGCTCGGAGGGAGAATCTGCTGAGCGTCTTGGTAGTTGTGGCAAGCCACCACCAGTTGCTTGATGTTGTTCGAACACTGCGTGCGGGCGGCGGCCTCGCGCACCTTCTGAACGGCAGGCAGGAGCAGGCCGATCAGGATCGCGATGATGGCGATGACGACGAGCAATTCGATGAGCGTGAAGCCGAAACGCGGACGGGGAACGGAAGCCATCGTACACCGGGGGAGAAGGGATACGGGATGAAATTACCACAAGACAAGAAGCGGGAAAAAAATGGATGGCCGGACTGACTTGTGATGCTATCGAGAACTTCGGCAGAAAGCCACGGAAATTTTCGAGCAAATAGATGCGAGGTGCCATCGCAGCAGAGCTTGCCACCGAATGCGCTTGACGATTCGCCACTTGGCAGGCATAATAATGCCATCTGACACAGTGGCCTCTGCCGCGAGGATGCCGTGCTTCCGCCGCTATCCACGCCCACCGAACAACTCATGCTCGGTCTGGACGTTTCCGATCCGATCAAGGTTCACGCCGCGCTCTTGCACGGCTTGCCGTTCTCGGCGGTGAAGAAGTTCGAGAAGGCCACGCACATGCCGCGCGGGGAAGTCGCGAGGCTCATTTCGATGGCCCCGCGAACCCTCGCTCGGCGTCAGGACGAAAAACGCCTCCAGGCCGACGAATCGGATCGGCTCTATCGGCTCGCCAGCCTCTTCCGCAAGGCCATCGATCTCTTCCACGGCGACGACGAATCGGCCATGCGTTGGCTGCGACTTCCTCGGCCTGCTTTGGGCGGCGAAACTCCCCTCGAGCTCGCAAAAACGGACATCGGCGCTCGCCAAGTCGAAACCTTGATCGAACAGGTCCGCCACGGGGTCTTCGTGTGAGCACGGTCGTCTGGCGAGTGGCCGATCTGGCGTATACGGACCCTCCGTTCAATCCTTTCGATGGCGAGGGTGCCCGGCTTTACGGTGGCCGCTGGAACAACGCGGGCGTTCCCGCCGTCTACGCCGCCGGGGCCTGCTCCCTCGCCCTTTTAGAAGTACTCGTTCACGTTCCCGATCTGGTGTTGCTGCAAGGCTACGTCGTCTATCGCGCCGAGATTCCGGACGAACTCATTCTCGATGTCGCGATTGAAGAACTGCCCGAAAATTGGAAGCAACCGGGTCTCGTGCCCGATCTCCGCAGGCTCGGCGACGAGTGGATGCGAGCTCGTGCCTCGGTCGCGCTACGCGTTCCAAGTGCGATCGTGCCCGTCGAGTTCAATTACGTGCTGAATCCCCGGCATCCGGAGTACGATCTCGTCACCTTCGGCCAACGCGAACCACTCCCCGTCGATCCCCGATTGTTGAAGAAGTGACGCCTCGCCCTTCCCCTTTTCATCCACAAATTTGGTGCAATCGCAATCTCGCGGGGCAGCAGTTGCGTCTAAACGAAGGAGAGCGCACACGTGCTAAGGCGTCCCGCTGGAATTTCGGCCCGCATCGTCGGACGTGCAATCGGACGGAACCTCTTTGTTCAGCACGAATTCGGGTTGAAGCTTCAGCCTGGCACCGTTAGGAAGAATAGACCGGTTAGGTCGCCAAACCCCGGTTCTTGCCAGCTCGACGAGGTGTCTTCCGTGTGGTCGACGTTTTCGTTCGTTCGATGGGTTCGCCGGTTCCGAACCGGTGAGGTGAAGCCACGGACCGTGCGGCGAGCCGCCCTCCATGTTGAGGGGCTCGAAGATCGCTCGGTCCCCGCTGCCGCAACCGTGAACCTCTCGACGATTCTCGCGGCGCAACAAGACTTCGCGGGACCGCTGGCTCGTGCCGGATACGACCTCGCTTTGCTCAATCGCGACTTCCAAGTCTTCACGGCCAACTCCGGCTTCAGCCCCGATTCTTACGTTCCACTCAACTCGCTGCTCCAAGTTTCCCACGGCTCGGTGATCGTCGACGTCCTCCCATCTGGAGACATCTCCACGACCCGAGCCGACCTCGAAGCTCTCGGCTTCCATACGCTCGCTCAAGCGAAGTATGTGATCTCGGGCACGCTCCCGATTGCAGCGCTCGCATCGGCGGCGGCCCTGAGCAGCGTGCAAGCCATTCAGGCCGCGTACAAACCGATAACGAATATCGGCTCGGTCACGAGCCAGGGTGTGAAGGCTCAACAATCGGATAAGGTAACCAGCTTCCTCGGCCTCGATGGAACCGGCAAAACCGTCGGGGTCATTTCGGACAGCTTCAACTTGCTCGGCGGAGCGGGGTCGGACGTCGGCACGGGCGACCTCCCCGGTTCGACCAATCCCTTCAACCACCTCACTCCGGTGAACGTGGTACGCGAGGGGGTCAGCGGCTCGGACGAAGGCCGGGCGATGCTGCAGATCGTTCACGATGTCGCGCCCGGCGCGAACCTCGCGTTCGCTTCCGCAGGCAGCACGCAGACTCAGTTCACGCAAAGTATCGCCGACCTCTTCGGTGCCGGCGTCAACGTGTTCGTGGACGATCTCACGTTCCTCACCGAACCGATGTTCCTGGACGGCCTGATTGCCCGGGCCGTCGATCAGGTCGCCTCGGTGGACGTGCCGTACTTCGCCGCGGCCGGGAACCTGGGCCGCGCTTCCTACGAGCAAGCTTTCCGAAGCAGCGGAACCGACCTCACCGGCACGGGTGCCTACAAAGTGCCGGCAGCACTCTCGCCGACCTTCCTCGCACATAATTTTGATAATTTTGGTGGCCAAGATTTTTTCCAGACCATCACGCTTCCGCCGGGCACGACGAGTTTCTCGTTCCAGTGGTCCGATCCGTTCAAGTCGGTGAACGGCGTGGGAGCCCAGACGGATTTGAATCTGGCCGTGTTCGACATGGCAGGAAACTTCCTAAACACGACTGGCGGCTTCACTCAGAACGTCGGTGCCGATCCGGTGGAAGTCTTTTCGATCGCGAACTCCACCGGCGCTCCGATGCAGGTTCAATTCGCGATTGGGAAAGTGAGTGGCCCCGATCCGATACTGATGAAGTACGTCGCGTTCCAGCCAACCGGGGGCAGCAACGTTTCGGTCGATGAGTATGCGACGGACAGCAGCACGCTTTTCGGGCACGCGAACGCGGCGGGTGCGGAGTCGATCGGAGCCGCACTGTATTCGAACACACCGCCGTACGGCCAAAACCCGCCGTTGTTGGAATCGTACTCCTCCCGTGGCGGCACGCCGATTCTTTACGGGATCGATGGGATGCTGCTGCCCGTACCGCAAAGGCGGCAATCGCCGGACCTCGTGGCCCCCGACGGCGTGAGCACGACCTTCTTCGGCCAGCCCAATGGCGGTGGCAACGGGTCGAGTTTCTTCGGTACGTCCGCGGCCGCGCCTCACGCCGCGGGCGTCGCGGCGTTATTTCTTCAGGCGAAGCCCACGGTCACCGCCAAACAGATCTTCACGGCCCTGGAAACGACGGCCATCGACATCGGCCCGGCGGGTTACGACGTCGATAGCGGGTGGGGGCTGATCAACGCCTCGGCCGCAATTATTAGCCTGAACGCAGGACCGTATGCCGTCACGTTCGAGGGTACGTCGGGCAGCGATATCATGCTCGTTCGCCGCGATGCGTCCGGCAGCAAGATCGAGTTCGTCCTCGGCGGCGTCGTGCAACTGGCGATCCCCGCGAATCAGGTCGCGAGCATCGCCGTGAACGGTCGCGGCGGGAACGACTCGCTCACGCTCGACCACAACAACGGTGCGATCGATCGAGCGGTCGCTTACGACGGCGGCACCGGAACCGACTCACTCCTCATCTTGGGCATTTTAGGACTGCCTTCCGAAATCGACGCCTTTGCCAACACCGCAGCCGTTCCCACCATCACCGTGATCTCGAGCAAGCTGCCATTGGGTTCGGGTTTCGTGCCGGCGGTCTCGTTCACGTCGGTCGAAGCCGCGACGCTCACGCCGACGAACGGCATCGTGAACCTGCTGGGCGACAACAACACCCCGATCGGACAAGCCGACAACTTCGTGGTCCGCGGCACCGGAGTGGCTGCCTTCACCGCCTCGCTCAACGGTAGCCCGCCGATCCAATTCCTCGGTGCCACAGCCCTCAACGCCTACGGGAGGACTCTCACGGATACGTTCGAGGTTTCGCCGTGGGCGAGCAACAGCCCTACGGGATGGGGCGTTCAAACGTACTTCGACGGCGGCAACGCGACCGATGGCGACCTCCTCGTTTACAACACCGTCACCGCGAATCCCGTTTCCGAAGACATCGCGATCCAACCCGCGACGGTCGGCGCGGGGGAAATCCGCGTCGCCAATGCCAGCGATGCGTCCGCCATCGCGATCATCAGCTACGTCAACACCGATCTGAGCGTGAACCACGGCAACAGCTTCTCGAGCGACACCGACACGCTCACACTGCGGGGAACGAATTCTCCCGAAGTCTTCGCGATCGACATGCTGGCCGCGGCGACGGCCCAGCTTCCGATGGTCGACGTGAAGCAATCGGGAGGCGGCTCGCTCTATCGATTGCGTTCCTTCTCCGGCTTCTCGATGCTCGGCATTCTCGGGCTCGGCGGCAGCGACACCGTGGACGTGATATCGGGTCGAGACGACGGCAGCGTTTCGCTCGATGTCGATCTCGGACTGCCGGCTGGCGGCCCCAACGCGTCGGACCGCGACCGCATCGAAGTGTTTGGAACGAACGGAGCCAGCGATTATTATCGCTATTCGCCCGGCGGTGCGTCCGGAGCGGGCCACGTCGATATTATGCGCTCGACCGCATCGATCGCCACCGCCATCGATTTTCGCAACGTCGAAACGGCCGGTTTCAACGGGGGAACGCCGAGCGGTTTTAGCAGCACGGGCGCGGATCGCATCGCCATCGACGGCACCAGCGGCAGCGATACATTCGCGATCACCACCACCAACACGCTCGTGACTTACGCGCAAGTCAACTCCGGACCGCTTCTCGATTTCACGAACCTCGGAACGTCGGGTTCCACTTACGCGCTCGAAGGCTTGGATGGCAGCGACACGTTCACAATCGCGCAATCTTCGGTCTGGAATATCGCCAGTCTGATTATCGACGGCGGCAGCGGTGGGAACGACAGCGTAAACGTGATCGGCTCCGTGGGCGACGACCGATATACCTACACGCCGAGCACGACAACGCTCTCAGTCGAATCTCCCATTGGAGGCTCACCCCTTCCTTATTTCTTCAGGAACGTCGAACGAATTCTGATCGACGCGCTCGGCCAAGTCGGCGGCGACCGACTCGTCGTCACCGAGCCCGTGGGCTACACGCCGACCGCGAACTCGGGCACCTTCCCCACCGATCCGCCGCTTTCCTATCGAAATGTGGAGTTCTTCAGCGTCGATCAACTCCCGACGCTCAGCGAGGATAATGCGACTACGCTCGAAGACAATCCGGTCCAAATCGACGTACTCGCGAACGATACCGGCATCGGCGATGGCCCGATCGTGCTGACTATCGCCAACCCGCCGACACGCGGGTCCGCCGTCGTCGTCGGCAGCTCCATCCGCTACATCCCCGACCCGAATACGAACGACTACGCCTCCGGACCGGACGAGTTCACCTATCAGGTCACGGACGCGAACGGCGATACGTCCACGGCTCTGGTCCGGGTTCACGTCACGCCCGTGAACGATCCGCCGACGGCCATCTCGCAATCGCTCACCGCCCAGGAAGACGGGGCGACGTCCATCGTGCTCCAGGGCGACGACGGTGACCCCGAGATCGTCCAAAGCCTCACCTTCGCCATCGTCGGTGGACCGGCTCACGGTACCATCACGGCGTTCGATCCGAGTACGGGTAAGTTCACTTACTCCGCGGCAGCGGATTACTCGGGGCCGGACAGCATCGCCTTCACGGTGAAGGACGACGCCACGGCGGGCGGCCCGGCACTCACCAGCTCGCCGGGCACGATTTCGATCAGCGTGCAAGGCGTCAACGATCCGCCGACCGCGTTCGCTCAGAACCTCGGCACCAACGAAGATACACCGCTCGCTTTCACCCTGACGGGCACCGATGGCGACCCCGAGGTGGTCCAAGTGCTCACGTTCGCAATTGCGAATGGACCACTGCACGGAACCATCGCGGGGTTCAACCCGGCGACCGGCAAAGGCACGTACATCCCCGACTTGGACTACCACGGACCGGATTCGTTCACCGTCACCGTCACCGACGATACCACGGCAGGCGGTCCGGCCCTGACGAGTCCACCCGCCACGATCGCGATCGACGTCGTTTCCGTGAACGACCCGCCGATCGCTTTCAACCAGAACGTACTCGCTACAGAAGATCGTTCGCTGGGGATCGTTCTGACCGGCGACGATGGCGATCCCGAAGTGGTACAGGTTCTCACGTTCGCAATTGCAACCGGCCCGCTGCATGGCCAGATCTCGGGGTTCGACCCGAGGACAGGCTCGTTCGCCTATACGCCCGATGCGGACTACGCGGGAACGGATACCATCACGTTCACCGTTACCGACGACAGTACGGCGGGAGGCCCACCGCGGGTGAGCCAGACGGTCGGTACGATTGCGATCACCGTGCAAGGCGTGAACGCCGCGCCCTCGGCGACGAGCCAATCGGTGGGGCTTGCCGAGGATGGATCGCTCGCCATCGTGTTGACCGGAACCGACAACGACCCCGAAGTGAATCAAACGCTCACGTTCGCGATTGTGAGCGGGCCGCTCCACGGGCAACTTACGAACTTCAATCCGGCCACGGGAACGCTCACGTACAAGCCGGCGGCAAACTACAACGGGCAGGATTTGTTCACCTTCACGGTTACGGACGACAGCACGGCCGGCGGCCCCGCGAAAGTCAGCAACCAGGCGACCGTTGCCATCTCCGTTTCGCCGGTGAACGACCGCCCCTCCGCCTTCTCCCAGTCCGTTTCGGTTCGAGGGAACAAGTCGATCGTCATCGTACTCACTGCGGACGACGGCGATCCGGAATTAAGCCAAAACTTGACGTTCGCAATCTCCTCCGGCCCGAGTTCGGGCACGCTGACCCCGCTCGACGGCTTCACGACCCAATCGGGGAGCCTGCGATTCCAGTATCGCCCGAATCCGGCCTACGTGGGTTCCGATTCGTTCACCTTCACCGCGACGGACGATGGCTCGCCGAACCTCACGAGCACTTCGGCGAGCGTTTCGATCGCCGTCTCACGGCCTCCGGACGGCGTCATCGCCACGGGAGCCGGCGAAGGCGGCAGCCCGCACGTCGAGTTGTTCAACGCCCGAACGGGAGCAAGGCTCCAGAGCTTTTTTGCCTACGATCCGTCCTTCACCGGCGGCGTACGCGTGGCCGTCGGCGACGTGAATAACGACGGTATCCCAGACATCATCACCGGGGCCGGAGTCGGCGGCTTCCCGCACGTGAAAATCTTTAGCGGCAAGGATCTCACCCTGCTCGCGAGCTTCTTCGCCTTCGACGATCAGTTCACGGGCGGCATCACGGTGGCCTCGGGCGACGTGGACGGCGTGCCCGGCGACGAGATTGTCGTCGGTGCCGGACCGGGTGCCGGGCCGCACGTGCGAACCTTCAAATTGGTCGGCGGGCAGATCGAACAGATGCCCGGTTCGCTCGGCAGCTTCTTCGCTTACGGATCGAACTTCACCGGCGGAGTGAATGTGGCCGTCGGCAACTTCGATGGGCTGCCCGGCGACGAAATCATCACCGGGGCCGGAATGGGCGGCGGGCCGCACGTGAAAGTGTTCGGTATCGGCGGCGCGGTTCTGGCCAGCTTTTTCGCCTTCCCCGACGATGGCCGGCTCGGCGTGACGGTGGCCGCGGGCGACGTCGATGGCGACGGCAAGGCCGAGATT
>JAYTUG010000149.1:0-9279 GCA_043744695.1 Gemmataceae bacterium | reverse complement strand
CCGAGTTCAGATTGAGGTGTGGTAACTTCCTTTCTGTTCTTGGGGCACCGACTTTCAAGACTCCTGACGGCGGCTCAGCCGCGCTGTGCCTTTGTGGTTCAATCTCTTCGACTTCGCCGGATGTGCGGATTGTATCCGATTCGCCCGTTGCACGGGAGCCGACCTCGCGCGTTGTAAAAGTTGCCGGAGTTTCGCTCAAGTGGTTTTGACCGCACCATCGAGCGCTTTTATCCTTCCATCACAGGGCTACCAGCCCCCCCAAATTCCCCAGTTGGGCTCCTGCGATGTACAGTCTCGTCTTGATGTCCGCCATGAGTACCGCCCCGAGCACGGCGGACTTCAACGGCTACTTCCGCGACCTCTTCAACCGCAACAATTGCTCGGGCTGCACCGGCTGCGACGGTTGCAGCGGTGCCGCCAAGTACAGCTGCTCCGGCGGCGGGTGCTGCGGGTCCAACTCCGCCTCCTGCAACGGATGCTGCGGCGGAAGTGGGCTTTTCTCCGGCGAACGGATTCGCAGCTTCTTCAACCCGAGTAACTGCAACGGCTGCTGCGGCGGCTCGGCAGCCTACGCCTCGGGTTGCTGTGGCGGGAGCATGGCCTACTCGAACTTCAGCATGCCCGTGCAATCGTACACGCCGATGTTCAACGGCGGGCTCTCCTGCTTCGGCAGCCCGGTCGTCACGAATCCGGTGCCGACTTATGAATCGTATCCGTCGATGCCCGGGTTCAACGTGCCGCCGCCGATGAGCATTCCTTACGCTCCGCCGGAAGTCGCGCCACCGAGCGTGAACGAGCGGACCGGCTTCGGCCCGCGGCCGCCTGCGACCGTCACCAGCGCCAGCAACATGGCGAACCGCGCCACCGTGATCGTGCGACTGCCCGCCGACGCGACGCTCCTCGCCGACGGAACGGCCCTGAAGATGACCGGCACCGAACGCAAGTTCATGACGCCGGAACTGCCTGCGGGAATGGAGTTCACCTACAAGTTCACGGCCGAATACGAACGGAACGGAGATGTGGTGAGCGTGAGCAAGAAAGTCGTGGTACGGCCCGGCTCGATGGCGATGGTGGAATTCGCGGACCTGACGGCGACGAAGCCGGCACCTTTGAACAGCGATGCCCCGGTGAGCAAGGAGGCGATTGCCGCTGCTCCAGTTTCGTTCGCCAAGACCCCCGTGGCTCCGATCGCTCCGGTTGCTCCGCTTGCGGCTCCGGTTCAACCCGTGCAGCAAGCTCAGCCCGCTCAGATCACGGTGAAGTTGCCCCTGGGTGCGACCCTTTACGTGGATGATCGAAAGAACGCTTCGACGGAACTGGTTCGGAAGTTCACGACGCCGCCACTGCCCGCGGGTCGCGAGTTCGGATACCTGCTCAAGGTCGAAGTGGTTCGCAACGGCACGCCCGAGACCCTGACGCAGAAGGTGGCCTTCCGCGCCGGCGAACAGGTGACGGTCGACATGAGCAGCGTGGGCAAGTAGATTCGAAGGAACCTCGCGCAAAGCCACCAAGACGCAAAACTCTGCGAGGAGCGGATGCACTCTTCGCGGCTTTGCGACTTGGCGCGAGCCTCTCTTTTCTCCTCCTCGGCCGATCACAGGACGAGGCGGCGGGCGCGTCGCTGGAAGATGTTTCAATATCACCTATCAAGTCACCCGCAAGACTGTCGAGAGTCCCACTGAGCGGGCCTTGCGGGACGGCGCGATCGTCGGGTTGGCGAACCTGACGCTGAGGTGGAGCGGATGA
This sequence comes from Gemmataceae bacterium, assembly GCA_043744695.1. Lineage (GTDB taxonomy): Bacteria > Planctomycetota > Planctomycetia > Gemmatales > Gemmataceae > Urbifossiella. The sequence goes on along the minus strand of JAYTUG010000149.1, from coordinate 7,533 downwards.
CCGCGAACTTCGCACCCATGAAGGATTTGGCTCGGCGAATGCTCGCCTTCGAGGCGGCGCGCGCCGTCGAGGTCGACGCGCGGGTCGATGCAGCGGTGCGGGTCTGCGAGCAGTTGCAGGCACCTCAGCCACGTCGTGCTGGAAAAAGACCTCAACGCGGTCCTGGAAGAGATCATCCGCGAGGTCGAGGCCGCCAATCCCGGCATCGTCGAACGCGAGGTGGAAACGGCCTGCCCACTGATCGAGCGGCACCACCACGAACTCACGGTCTCCCTTTCGCCCGACCCGATTTGGTTGGACGCCGACGCCGCCCGGCTCGAACAGGTGGTGCTGGTGGTGGACGACAACGTGGATGCGGCTCAGAGTTTGGGCGAGCTGTTGGAGGCGTCTGGGTACGACGTGCGGACGGCCCACACCGGCCCGACCGCCGTGGCAGCGGCCAGCGACTACAACGCCGACGTGGTGCTGCTCGACATCGGGTTGCCGGAACTCGACGGCTACGAGGTCGCCAAGCTTATTCGCCAACAGCCCACGCACAAGAATACCGTGCTGGTCGCCATGACCGGCTACGGTCAGGAGTCCGACCGCCAGAAGTCGCAGAAGGCGGGGTTCGATCACCACTTGGTCAAGCCCGCCGACTTCGCCAAAGTGCTGGAAATCTTGGCGACCGCGACCTCGTAGTAGAGGCCGGTGGGGAACACCGGCGGCGGCACGGCTACTCCCCCCACCCGCGCTGGTTCGAGAACTGGGGGCTGGCCACGATCGATTCCACGAGGCTGCCGAAAGCGTGGCCATCCGCTTTCAACTTCGCCTTCATCGCGGCGACTGCCTTGTCGTCGGATGGCATGAGGGTGCGACCCAGCGCGTAGGCGAAGAGCTTGCGGCAGAGGTTGTCCACGTAGTCCTCCTGCCGCTTGTCTTTCAAGTAAATTTGCAGGCCGCTGACGCCGACGCGGTCGAGGCCATCGGGGAAGTTCGCGGTCGTACTCACCGGCTTGCCGCCGAGGTCCAACTTGCGGAGTTCGCCGACCGGGCCGAAACCTTCGAAGGCGAGCCCGACCGAATCGAACCGCTTGTGGCAGCCCGCGCAGGCTTTGTTGTCCCGATGTTTGGCGAGCACCTGCGGCAGCGTCAGTTCGCCGAGTTTGGCTTCGTCCTTGGGCAACTCCGCGACGTTCGGCGGGGGAGGCGGGATCGTTTCACCGAGCAGCCGCCGCACGACCCAGTAGCCTCGCTTCACGGGGCTGGTGCGGAGGCCCGGCGCGTTCTTCGTCATAAAGACGGCCATGGGAAGCATCCCGCCGCGGCCGAACTTCGCGGCGTCTTCAACGTGGATCCAATCCTCGCTCGCCGGCTGATTTATCCCATAGTGCTTGGCAAGTGAGCGATTGACGAAGGTATCCTTGCCATAGAGCACGTCGAGGACCGAGCGGTTGCGCTGCGCGATGTCCGTGAAGTAGCGGACGGGTTCCTCGAACATGGCTTGCCGCAGTTCGTTGTTGAACGTGGGGAAGCGTTCGCGGTCGACGGCGTTGTGTTCCTCGAAGCGGCGGAAGTCGAGCCAGTTGCCGGCAAATTCGGTGGCGAGGCCGCGCACCTTCGGGTCGCGGAGCATCCGTCGAGCCTGAGCCGCGAGTACCTCGGGCTTGTGCAGGTCGCCAGCCGCGGCGCGAGTCAAGAGTTCCGCATCCGGCGGGGCCGACCATAAGAAGTAACTCAGCCGGCTTGCCAGTTCATATTCGCCGAGCGGTTTCACGGTCGCGGCGGAGTTCGCGAGGTTCAGCTGATAGCAGAAGTGAGGCGACATCAGCACACTCGCTACCGAGTCGCGGATGGCCTCCTCGTGGTCGAGGCCGTCCTGTTTGCGGAGCCGTTGGTAGAAGGCGAAGATGTCGTCGCGTTCGGCCGGGAGCAGAGGCCGGCGATAGGCTCGCTCGGCGAATTTCGTTAGGGAATCGAGGTGGCTCGGCTCCGCGGCCAACCGCGATTTCTCGACGTGCCGCAATGTCGCAGCCATCTCCGTGAAGTACGCCTCGATCGCCTTCAACGCCGTCCCATCGGCCCCCTTCTTCTTGGCTTTCCCCAGATACACTTCCGCGAGCCGCTTCATCTTGCCTTCGGTCAACGAGTCCTTGTCTTCGGACCGCGCGAAGTCGAACTCGGCGTCCCTCATGAACTGCGGCGGCTCGGCCCGTTCGAAGAAGATGAAGTCCTTATACTGCCGCTCCGGAGCGTGCGCGATGAAGTTCAGTTCGTGCCAGAGTGCGTCCAGTTCCTTGCGTTCCGCTTCGCTCAACACGAGATCGCAAAGCGGGGCGTCGTCGCGAAAGTAACCTTGCATCAGGTGGAAGCCAGCGGTGAGCGGCCGACCCTTTCCGGCATTGGCCACGCTCGCATTCGTGCTGCGATCGGCCACGACGAACGTATCCGGGAACGCATCGCAGAATCGCTCGATGGACTTGCGGAGCGCAGGGTCCTTCTCATCGCCGGTGTACTTGCGGTGCTTCGCGGCGATCTGCTCGTTCTTCCAAAGTAAGAACGGCTGGCTGCCGCTCGAGATGCCGGGAGCGCTAATCACCTCCACCTTCGGTTTGAAGTCCTTGCGGAGCGCGAGCACCTGAGTGCGAAGCTTCTCGCAACCCGCCTTCGCGTCCTTCTCGGGGAGTTCGTTCCAGGCTTTTCGCAACGCGGCGAGCGGACCCACGGCTTCGTCCGCATCCGTGAGAAGCGACCAGATTTTCGCGAGGTACTTGGGGCTGAGTTTTCCCGCGAACGATTCCAACTTCGCGTTTTGATCGGTGCGGTGGCGATAGTTCCAGGCCGCGAGAAAATAGTCGGCGGCGTCTACCTGATGGGCGATGTAGAAGTCGAGGATGCGCTTCACGCAGTATTTGTCGCGGTCCGTGTCCGCGACTGCGGGATGCGGGGCGAAGTCGAAACCCTCGGGCTTCAAGACGACGTGATCGGCCACGAGGCGGGCGGCCGCGAGGTATTTCTTCAAAAGTGCCGGCGACATCGTCAGCGATTCGCCCGAGTTGTCGAAGCCGGCTTCGTTCGCGGGATCGACTGGGAACTCGCGGGTCGGGCGGATGTCCACACCGGTGAGGTCGCGGATGGAGTTGTCGTACTCGGCATTGCTGAGCCGCCGCGCCAGGACGAGGCCGGGATCGCCGGCGTTGCGGTCCGCTTCGCGCTTGCGGAATTCTTTCAACCATTCGACGACCGCCGCCCGCTCTTCGGGCTTCGGCTGACGTGCGGCATCTTCGGGCGGCATGTCGCCGTCTTGAAGGCGCTGCAGCACGATGTCCCAGTGCTTGAGGTTCTTCGCAACGGCGGCGGGCGTTGCGTCTTTGCTCAGGTCGAGGGCCGCTTCTTGCTTCTTCGCGCCGTGGCACGAGTAGCAGTAGCGTTCGAGAATTGGTTTGACGTGAGAGTGAAACTTGTCGCCGAGCGGATCGGCGACTTTGGCAGGTGGTGCTGGAGGCTGGGCGCTAGAAATGGAGAACGCGTAGACCAACCCGACTACGAACGGTAGCGCTCGGACGCAAACGGACATGTCGAACTCCGGTTGCGCCGAGGAAGCGCTTGCGGTTTCGCTAGCGCGAAGCCGCAAGCGACGATCGTTACTTCTTCTCAGCCGCAGCCGCGGTTGCAGCAGCCACCTTCTTGTCGGCGCGGGCCTTACGATTCGCGGCCGAGGTCACCTTCTTCTCGGCGAGGTGCTTCTCGACGGCTGCGTTCACCTTCAATCGCTCTTCTTTCGGCAAGTAGACGCCGGGCCCGAGTCGTGCTTCGTACTTCTTGCGGCGCTTCTCGGTCTTCTTCCGAATCACGGTTGCTGGATTGCCCACATTCGCCTCCACGCGATGAATTCGTTGAACCAGTTCTCTCTAGGTTATCGGCACGCTGCAATTTGTCGAGTGAGCGATTCACGAGCATGGATCTTTCCGCCTTCCACAATCTGCTATCTTCCGCGGGCCAACGGGCACTCGCGGATGCGACGGCTCTTGCTCCTACGGAGGCCGGGTACCTTACCGCGTTCGAGAGACTCCGCAAACGACACGTGGCGGAACTCGCCCGATCCGCTCTGGAAACCGCGTTGCTGCGGACTCGGGCTCGGGAGAAGCATGCCCTCGCGGATCGGTTTTACTTCACGCGGGAAGCCCTGGAACAATCGTCGAGCGACCCGGTGTCGCGGCATCGCGCCGAACGCTTCCGCGAATATGCGAATGTGCTCGATTTGTGTTGTGGTGTCGGGATCGACGCCATTCACCTAGCCCTGGCGGGTTGCCGGGTGGAGGCGATCGATTTCGATCCGCTGCGGCTGGCGATGGCGGAAGCGAATGCCGCGGCCGCTGGTGTCAGCGAACGCGTCCGCTTTCATTTGGGTGATGTGTTGGCGATGGAGTTGCCGCCGGCGGATGCGGCATTCGTCGATCCATCGCGGCGGGATGGCGAACGGCGGTTCTTGGACCCGTCGCGGTACCAGCCACCGCTCGGTTCAGTTTTGGCACGCTTTTCGGCTGGCTTCCCGTTCGGGGCGAAGATCGCACCGGGAGTCGCGCGGAACGATTTGGAACCGTTCGATGCCGAGGTCGAGTTCATTTCCTCGGCTGGCGAACTGAAGGAGTGCATGCTCTGGTTCGGTTCACTCAAAGGCGTGAGTCGGCGAGCGACGGTGCTGCCAAATCACACTCTTGCCGCCGACAATCCGCCGCCCGATCCCACGGCGGATGCGATTCGCGAGTATCTCTTCGACCCCGATTCTTCCGTCATCCGTGCCGGGCTCGTCGGCCTGCTCGCGGAGCAACTCGATGCCGTTGCCGTCGATTTTGGTATCGCGGTACTCACGGGTGCGAAGAAAGTGCATTCTCCGTTCGCGGCGTGCTATCGAATCGAACGCAGTCTGCCATTCAAGGTCGAGACCCTTCGCGATGCCTTGCGCGAATTGGGCGTTGGCCGCGTCACGATCTTGAAGCGAGCCGTCGACGTGGACGTGAATGCGGTGCTGAAGCAGTTGAAACTGGAAGGCAGCGTTCATCGCCACGTGATGCTCACCCGATCGCTGGGCAAGCTCGTGGCAATTGTTTGTGAGGCGGATTGAAACCCGGTTTCTGCTTTGGAAACCGGGTTTCTTTCACAAAAACCCGGTTTCCAAAGCAGAAACCGGGTTTTGATTAACTTCTTCTTGTTCGCCTTCGCGGTCTTCCACCGCAGGAAGGCGTGCACGAACTCGTCGATGTTGCCGTCGAGTACCGACAGCACGGCCGGCACCTTCACCTCGATGCCCTCGCGCTCGTCCCGCACCAGCGTGTACGGCTGCATCACGTAACTGCGGATCTGCGAGCCGAACGCGATTTCGCCCTTGGAATCGTAGCGCTGAGCCATGTCGCCGAGGCGTTTGTTTTCCTCGATGGCGTACAGCCGGGACCGGAGCATCTTCAAGCAATTGTCGAAGTTCTTATGCTGGCTGCGTTCGGTGCGGCTCTCGGCCCGCACTCCGGACTTGTGAACGAGGCGCACGCCGGATTGCGTTTTATTCTGGTGCTGGCCACCGGGGCCGCCGGCCGAGAACGTCTGCTTGATGTAATCGTCGGCCTTGATCTCGATCACGATCGTGTCGTCGAGTTCGGGCACCACGTCGATGGCGGCGAAGGACGTTTGCCGCGTGTCGCCGGAGCCGAACGGGCTGATCCGCACCAGCCGATGCACGCCGATCTCGCTCTGCAAGTAGCCGTAAGCGTACGGCCCCACGACGCGGAACGTGACGCTCTGAATCCCGGCTTCCAGGTTCGGTTCGAGGTCTTGCTCTTCCAGCGTGAACTCGTGGTTCTGCGCCCAGCGGATGTACATGCGGTAGAGCATCTCGGCGAAGTCGCACGCATCCGTGCCGCCCGCACCCGGCTTGATCGAAACGATGGCGTTCGCGGAATCGAACTTGCCGCTCATCATGGCTTGCAGTTCGAACGCTTCATACTGTTGCTCGGTCTTCGCGAGTGCCGGTTCGAGTTCGGCCTCGAAGTCGGAATCTTCTTGGGCGAGTTCGGCCATGGCCATGAGGTCGCCGGCCGCGCGCGTGAGTTCCTCGTAAGGCTTGACGAGTGCGTTCGCCACCTTCAATTGCTGAATGACGCCGCGGGCCACTTCCTGGTTGTTCCAGAAACCGGGCTCGGCTTGCTTGGCTTCGAGTTGATCGCGAACACCGACTTTCCCCGGAATGTCAAAGAGAGTCTCGCAACTGGGCCAATCGGGCGCAGAGGTCGTCGGTGCGACGACGGAGGTCGGGGTTCATCGGGTAGTCCTTGGGAAGTTGGCGTGCAAGTCAAGGTAACATAGTGAAAACAGTGAACCCCCGAGAGCGGTCCTCGGGGGTTCGGTTTGGGCAGCCGGCTTAACGGACCACCCGTTATGCGGCCGTTAGACCAGCCGGCCCTCGAAAGAATCCTGGCAACAACTACCCACAGGTTCACCTCCTTTCGGGAAAGAACATGCCTCGGGCATCCGGCGTACCAGTGCAGGGTACCGTCGGCCTCGAGCCCGTCGCACCACGGTCGTGCGACATCCTTGCGGACGATGGAATTCTACACCGAGCGCGGAATGAAATGACAGCCAATTTCGCGCTTCGTTCAAAAAAAACGCACCCGCTGGTAGTACAGCGGGTGCGTGAGTTGTGTCTCGATTGATCGGAATAGCTTAGCGACGGCCGCCGCCACCACCGCCGTAGCCACCACCACCGCCTCCACCGCCGTAGCCACCACCGCCGCCGCCGCCCGTGCGGGGACGATCTTCCTTCGGCTTGGCCTCGTTCACGGTCAGCGAACGGCCATCGACCATTTGGCCGTTCATGCCGCCAATGGCCGCTTCGGCCTCCTTGTCGGACGACATCTCGACGAACCCGAAGCCCTTCGAGCGGCCCGTGTCCCGGTCGGAGATCAGCTGCGCGGACTGCACGTTCCCGTACGGGGTGAACATGTCCTGGAGCTGGCTCTGCGTCACGTCGAACGACAGATTGCCGACGTACAGTTTCTTACCCACGATCTGCACCTTACTGGCCCGAAGGCCCGGAATGGAAAGCTCGAAGCCCGAGTGGCCACGAACCTGACAGGAGACGACCAACCCTGTTGCTCCGAATGCTTCAACCGCGTAGCCCCGAGTGGGGCAGGAATGCAGTCTCGGCACCGGCGAACCGGTCCTCGGCGGCTGTTCGTGAATAGACGGTCTTGGTTAGCAGTGAGGTGGTTGCTCAGAGCGGAACGGCAAGAATGGTCAAACGCGAACGGGACGCAAAGCGAGCATCGTCTCCTGATGGGCGGGGTTACCGCTTGCGAGCAGTATACGCGACCCGAGGCCAGGAGCGAATGGCAATTGCAATTTTGTTCGAATTCGGGGTGCGTTACATGGTTTGCGCGCTCGCTTGCACTTCACCAACGGGACGTTACGCTTCCACGGCTCAACTCTCCGCCAAGTCGAACCCGTCAACACCGTCCAGGCAGGTTCCGGTCACAAGGAGTCCAAACCATGCGAAAACGGGCC
>JAYTUG010000148.1:0-2398 GCA_043744695.1 Gemmataceae bacterium | reverse complement strand
GGGGGGGGGGTAGAATTTGCGTTCGAGCCAGTTGCCAATCGACCGGCAAACGTCCCGCACACCGCAGCAACGGCGCTACCCAGAAGCATCAGGATCGTGATTTTCCGGCGCGTCATGGCAACGCTTCGAGTGAGGGAGCCTTTGGAGCCTCGCACTTCTGTTCGCCATTTGAGTCCTGCAAGAAGGCAAATGCAAGCGGAATCTTGCCGCCTAACGAAAGATTCCTGGAAATACTTGAGTGATGTTAGAACCGGCAGCTGAGAAGGCGCGGGTACTTCACCCCATCACATACGGCTGAACGTAAGGCCCCTTTGGGATCACCGCGAGACGCGCGTTCGGGCCGTAGAGCGCGAGGGCTTCCGCCACCGCGGCTTCCACGCTCACCGCCGGTTCGACGTGGCAACTACGCAGCACCTCGGGCGAAAGACCCTGCGACACCACTTTCACACGGCAGTGCTGGGTCACCTTCTTCATCATCACGAGTTGCCACTCGTCCATCTCGCAGGTGTCGGAATCGCTGGGGCGGTCGTAGCGGCCGTTGGCGTCGTAGTCCGCGAGGGAGTGTTGAAATTCGGGGCTGCCGAGGCCTTCGGTGAGGCTGGCGGCCAAGACGATGGTGCCGCCCTTCTTCACGATGGAGAGCACGCCCGTCAGCCCCTTCACGGCCTGATACCACGTGGTGTCCAGCGGGTACCCGGCACACGACGTGACCACGACATCGCACGGGGCGGGCACGCCGGCGAGTACGACCTCCCGGCAGAACTTCACGCCGGTTTCCCACGCTTCGATCATGTCGCCGGCCCCGACCCAAAGGATGCGGCGCTTGCCGTCGATGCAGACGTTCACGATGAAATCGCAACCCGCCATCTGGGCGATCCGCGTGTTCTCTTCGTGAACCGGATTGCCCTTCAAGCTGCCGACGTCGGCTTTCGGATGTTCGAGGAATTTTGGGCCGTGCCAGACGCGGACCGTTTCGAGCCCGACGATGCCGGGGCAGATCACTTTGCGGCCGCCCGAGTAACCCGCCATCAGGTGCGGCTCGATCAGCCCCGTCGTGATCTTGAGTTCGGCCGCGAGGTAGCGCTTGTCGATCCAGACGGGAACGCCCATCGGCGTAGTGCCGAGGAAGTCGTGCGAATCGCGATCCTTGCCGAAGTGGTTCACGCAGAGGTACGTGTTCGCGATTTCTTCGCCGACGAGTTCGACGAGTTCTTCGCCCTCGTTCGGTCGATGCAATCCGGTCGCAATCAGAATGGTGATGGCATCGCGGGGTACGCCGGCGGCTTCGATCGTGCGAAGCAACGGCGGCAGGATCAATTTGTTCGGCACGGGCCGGGTGATGTCGCAGATGACGATGCACGCGGACTTCTTCCCGCGAGCGATCTCGGCGAGGGGCCGCGTGCCGATCGGATTTGCGATGGCCGCTTCGATGGCTGCGACCTGGTCGGCGAGCGGTTCGGTGGGCCGGATGGCCAGCGGCGGCGCGATCATGCGATCGTCCGGAAGCGTGACGGCGAGGCCGGTGCGGCCGTAGTCGAGAGTGACGTTCATGCGAGTGTGAGTGCCATTGAAGAGTGAGGAATCGCCCCGAAACGAACGGATTCCTTGCCAACCGGGGCGAGAACTATAATATCACATCTTGCGTCCGTCGGCTTCCGGCGGCTCACACACTAGCCACGAACACTCACACTATCATGTCCATCGATAAAAGTTTGAAGCGCAAGGGCGGGATGTCCCGGCCGCGATGCGTGCTGAAGCGTTCGGAACGAATCTTGAAGATGCTGGAAAACGGCACGTTCAAGGACGACATGAGTCCGTTCGGCCTGCCGAAGACGCGCGTCCAGAAGATCGTGATCAAGAAGAAGGCGAAAGTCGAGAAGGTGGAAGGTGCCGAAGGCGCGACTCCGGCAGCAGGTGCCGCAGCGGCCAAGCCCGCCGGCGGCGGTAAGAAGTAACAACATTCGCCATCATGCCTACCGCCTATCTCGGCCTGGGCTCGAATCTCGGCGACCGTTGGGCCGCGCTCCAGGCGGCCATTCGCCGCCTGCGAGCCGAGCCCGGCCTCCGAGTCCTTGCGATCTCGCCACTCTACGACACCACTCCCGTCGATTGCCCGCCCGGTTCCGGCGACTATCTCAACGCCGCCGTCGCCGTGGAAACGGATCGCTCACCGGCCGATCTTTTATCGTTGCTTCACCATATCGAACGACAGTTCGGTCGCATCCGAACTGAAATCAATGCCCCTCGCACGCTCGATCTCGACCTGCTTTTATACGGCGAGTGCGTCATCGACACCTCGGAACTGGTCGTACCACATCCGCGGATGCACGAAAGGGCCTTCGTGCTGGTTCCGCTGGAACACATCGCGCCGGACGCCGTGCATCCTATTCTCAAGAAG
>JAYTUG010000147.1:0-2399 GCA_043744695.1 Gemmataceae bacterium | reverse complement strand
GACAAGATCGCGCCGATCCCCGTTCGCCAGGAACCGATACCGCACGAGGAACGCGCCGTCGGCGAGGCGGCCTTGCGTCGCGGTGAAGTCGCGGCGCTGCTCGTGGCGGGTGGGCAGGGCAGCCGGCTCGGCTTCGACAAACCCAAGGGTATGTTCCCCATCGGACCCGTGTCGAACAATACGCTATTCCAGTTTCACGCGGAGAAGGTGCTCGCCCTCTCGCGCCGCTTCGGCAAGGCAATCCCGCTGCTCGTCATGACCAGCCCGGCCACGCATGCCGACACCGAAGACTTCTTCCGCGAACAGAACTTCTTCGGGCTCGCGAAGTCGGAGGTGAGTTTCTTCCAACAAGGGACGATGCCGGCACTCGACCTCGCCACCGGCAAGCTGCTCCTCGAAGCGCCGGGCAAGTTGTTCCTCAGCCCCAACGGCCACGGCGGCACGATCACGGCCCTCGCCGAGACTGGCCTGCTTCCCGAGATCGAGGCTCGCGGCGTGAAGCACGTCTTCTACTTCCAGGTGGACAACCCGCTGGTGAAGATCTGCGACCCCGGCTTCCTCGGCCGGCACATCGCCACGCACTCCGAGGCCAGTTCCAAGGTCGTCTTCAAGGAGAAGCCCGAGGAGAAGGTCGGCGTGCTCGCGGTGATCGACGGCAAGTGTGGCATCCTCGAGTATTCGGATTTGCCGATGGACATGGCGGCGGAACGCGAAGCGGACGGCACGTTGCGATTCCGCGCCGGCAGCCCCGCGATCCATATCTTCTCGGTGCCGTTCTTGAAGCGCGTGACCGCGCGCGATTCGGGCTTGAGCTTCCACGTGGCGAGGAAGAAGGTCGAGTACTTCGACCCGGGATCGGGCAGCGCGGTGAAGCCGACGAGCGAGAATGCGTTGAAGTTCGAGAAGTTCGTATTCGACGCGCTGCCGATGGCGGAGCGGTGGTTGGCGGTGGCGACGGCCCGGGCCGAGGAGTTCGCACCACTCAAGAATGCGACCGGTGCGGATTCCGCGGACGAAGTGAAGCGGTCGATCTCGGCGCTGCACGCCGGCTGGTTGAAGGAAGCGGGCATCGAATCGAACGGCCATGCCGTGGAGATCTCGCCGCTGTATGCCCTGGATGCGGACGAGTTGATTGAACAGGTGGCGCAAAGCCCACCCACGGCCGTGGGTGGGCTTGAGGGACCAACATGCTTCACGCGATGATTATGGCGGGCGGCGGGGGCACGCGATTCTGGCCGCGGAGCCGGAATAGCCGACCCAAGCAGTTTCTCTCATTCGCCGGCGACCGCACGCTGCTTCAAGAAACCGTGGATCGGATCGCGGCGCAGGTGCCGCCGGAACGCACGTGGGTCATCACCGGCGAAGCGTACGAAGCCGCGACCATCGAGCAACTTCCCGAGCTGCCCGCGGGCAACGTGATTGGGGAACCGTGCCGCCGGGATACCGCGCCGTGCGTCGGCCTGGGTGCGGCCCTCATTGCGAGGAACGACCCAGACGCAACCATTATCGTGATGCCGGCGGATCACGTGATCGAGCCGGAGCAGGAGTTTCGCCGAGCGGTTCACGCCGCGGAACAGTTCGCGACTGACAACCCGATGTCACTGCTCACGTTCGGCATTCCTCCGACGTTCCCGAGTACGGGCTACGGCTACATTCGCCTGGGTCCGAGTGCCGGAAAGCGCCAGGAGGTGCCGGCGTGTACGGTCACGGATTTCGAGGAGAAGCCAGATGAAGAGACGGCCGAGCGCTACGTGGCCAGCGGCGAGTACCTGTGGAACAGCGGCATCTTCGTGTGGAAGCCAGCCGCGATCCTCGGCGAATTGAAACTGCGCCGCCCGGATATTCACGATTCGGTGCTGCGGATCGCGGCGGCTCACGGCACGCCGAAATGGCTCGAGACGTTCCGCGCCGAGTACGCGGCGATCGAGGGCACGAGCATCGACTTCGCGGTGATGCAGGATGCCGCCGCCGCGGGCAAGGTTCTCGTCCTGCGGGCACCGTACACCTGGGACGACGTCGGAAGCTGGTTGGCACTGGAACGCCGCAATGCCCAGGACGCGAATAACAACACGGTGCAGGGTCTGCACGTCGGCGTGGACACGGCGAACTGCGTGATCGTTTCCGATGGCAACCATCTCATCGGCACGCTCGGCGTCTCGGATTTGATCGTGATCCGCGAGGGCGACGCCACCCTGGTGACGACGCGGAAGCACGAATCCGACGTGAAGAAACTCGTAGATGCAATCAAAGCAAAGGGTTTGGGGCGGTACCTCTAAAGGTTAGCCGCGACGCGGAGTCTGCGGAGCGCGGAAGCGCCGACGATGTCGCGCTCCGCTCCGCAGACTCCGCGTCGCGGCTAAACGATGTGTCATGAACGCGAAGGGAAGACTCCTGGGAAT
>JAYTUG010000146.1:0-9314 GCA_043744695.1 Gemmataceae bacterium | reverse complement strand
TCAACCCAGACTCTTCGATCTCAAGACCGAGAGGATGGCTGGGCCGATCAAAGGAAGCGGCAGCACTTCGACGGCCGCCCCGAGTTCCACGGCGGCGCGCGGCATGCCATAGACCACGCACGTCGATTCGTCCTGGGCAATCGTGTGCCAACCCAAGCGGCGCAGCCGGAGTAACCCTTCGGCCCCATCCGTGCCCATTCCCGTGAGCAGGACCGCGACGCCGGGCCGCGGGCTGTGGACCGCGAGGCTCGAGAAGAGTACATCCGCGGACGGGCGATACGGAGCACTTTTGGGCTGCGGCGTGTAGTTCAACCGAAGCCGCGTGCTGAGTTCGAGGTGGTCGTCGGTGTGGGCGAGGTAAACGGTGCCGGGTTGCGGAACGTCGCCCATCTTTGCAGTCCGCACGGGCAAGCGGCACTTCGCGGCAAGCCGTTCGACGAGGCCGGGAATGTAGTGGGCGTCTAGGTGTTGGGCGATGAGGATGGCGGCGGGGAAGTCGCGCGGCAGCGATTCGAGAACCATCGGCAGTGCCGCGGGTCCACCGGTCGAGACGCCGATGCCCACGAGCCGAGGCAGTTCGACCGACATGGACGTCGGGCGGGATTCCGACTGTGGCTCCGAGTGGTAAACTCCGCGAAGCGCGAGGTCGAGTTGCCGCAGGCGATCGGCGAGTTTCTCGCCGTTGAGAACGGTGCTACCGGGGCCGAGCGTCGGCGTCTCGATCGCGTCCAGGGCACCCGAGCCCATCGCCTTGTACACGAGGTCGAAGTTGCCGGGCACCGTGGCCGTGACCACGATGATGGGGCACGGCGACACTTGCATGATGCGGCGAGTCGCGTCCGCGCCGTCCATCTTCGGCATCACGAGATCCATCAAGATCGCGTCCGGCCGATCGAGCGCGGCGGCGCGCACGGCTTCGTCCCCATCGGCCGCCTGCCACGCCACGGAGTTCCCCGGCGTGCCGAGCACGACCCGCCGCAGCACTTCCCGCGCGAGAGCCAAATCGTTGACGATGGCGATACGCATGACGAAGTCGATCTTAAGGCGAACCCGAGAACGACACTAGGCCGTTCCGATGAGATCCTGAACGGCCTGAACGAAGCGGTTGTCGTGGAAGCTACTCTTCGTGAGGTAGTAGTTGGCCCCGACCTCCAGACCGCGCAGGCGATCCTCTTCGCGTTCCTTGTACGACACGATGACCACGGGAAGGTGTTTCAACCGGTCGTCGGCCCGCACCGCCTGCACCAATTGCAATCCGGACATGCGCGGCATATCCACGTCCGTCACGACCAGATCGAACTTGCCGGCCCGCACTTGGTTCCAACCATCCATGCCGTCCACGGCCACGGTTACGTCGTAGCCCTGATGCAAAAGGAGTTGTCGTTCAACTTCGCGAACCGTGATCGAATCGTCCACCACGAGTACGCGTTTCTTGCGGGTCGCCCCGATGTCGCGCACCTCGCACCGGCGCAGAGCACCCGTTTGAATGAACGTGTCCATGGAGCGAACGAGGTCTTCGACATCGACGATGAGTACGGGTTCCCCATCGTCGAGTACGGCGGCGGCACTGAGGTTGGGCACCTTGCCCAGGCGCGGATCGAGCGGCCTCACGACGAGATCTTGTTCGCCCCGAAACGCATCGACCACCAGGCCGTAGAGGCCGCTGCTATCGCTGAGCAATACGACGGGCATCTCGTCGTTGTTGGGTGGATCGGCCGGCACATCGAGAAGTTGTCCGGCGAGAACGAGCCCGACGTTCTGCCCATCGACGTTCACGAATTGACGGTGTTCGAGGGAATGCACGGACTCGCGCGGGATGCGGAGGAGCCGATCGATTCGCGTGTGCGGGAAGGCGTAGGGCTCGCCGCCGATCTCGACCACGACCGCGCGAATCACCGAGAGCGTGATCGGAAGTTGCAGGTGAAACGTCGTGCCCTCACCGTGCTTCGTGGTGATGCGAACGCTGCCGCCGATGCGGCGAACCGCGTCTTGAACCACATCGAGCCCGACCCCGCGACCGGAATATTCGGTGACGTTTCCCGCCGTGCTGAACCCCGGGAGAAAGAGGAACTCGAGCAACTCCGCTTCGGACATCTGGCGAACGAGGGCTTGGGAACTGAGCCCGCGTTCGACGACCTTGGCGCGGAGCCGATCGAGATCGACGCCGCGGCCATCGTCGGCAATTGTAAGTGCGAGTACGCCGGCCCGGTGCCGGGCCTCGACTCGCACGGTGCCGTTCGGAGGCTTGCCGCCATTCGTGCGTTCTTCCGCGGATTCGAGCCCGTGATCGACGGCGTTCCGGATGAGGTGCGCGAGCGGCGATTCCAGCTTTTCCAGCACGTCGCGATCCACCTCGGTCGCTTCGCCAACCACTTCGAGATGAGCTCGTTTCCCGAGTGAACGGGCCATGTCGCGTACGGTACGGGCCAGGCCGTGCAGGCCGTCCGCGAAGGGCCGCATCCGGCTGGCGATCACCTCGCGGTAGAGCCGCGAGTTCAAATCCTCGGCGCGGGCGGCGTGCTCGTCGAAGTCGAGGCCGTCGTCGTTGAGTTCCTTGCGGCAGACCTCAGCATGGCGTCGGGTCTCGGCCACCAAATGGGCAATCTGTTCCGAGGGCCGACCCGTTGCCGCCGCTTGAAGCGAGCTATCGAGCATGACGGCTAGGTGGTCGTGCTGCTTCTTCAACTTCACGATCGCCGTGGAGAAGACGTTGAGCCAGCGCGCTTGAACCAGCGATTCGCCGGCCAATCCCATGAGCCGGTTCAGGCTTTGGGCCGTGACGCGAACGACCGCATCGGGGCTCGCCACCTCCGCCGCCGGTTCTCGTTCGATTCGCGGAGCGGAAATCGAGACTTGCGGTTCCGGGGCGCGTTCGACTTTCTCCACGGGAATCGGAACCGCGGATTGCGCAGCCGATTGAAGCGTCGCAGCAATCTGAGCCAGCGGCTGCACGGCGAGTTCTACCCACGCGGGGAACGACTCGGTATCGACGCTCATGGCCCCAGCCAGAACGTCGACGGAATGCCGCAGCCATCCGATGGCCTCGCGCGAAGACGCGCCGCCAGACGCTCGAATTGCACCGAGAAAATCCGCGAGCGCGGCCAGCGCCGCCGCGACCGGCGAACACTTCACGAGTAACGCCGCGGCCCGCAGCCCGCGAAGAGTTTCAATCGACTCCTGGCTCGGCGCTGTTCCAGTTACCTCAAGAGCCTCGATCTCCGCGGATTGTGCGAGCAGGTACGTTCGCAGTTCTTCGCGAAAGAGATCGAGCATGCCGTACTCGGGGCCGAACGCAATCGGCTCCCGTGGAATTTGAATCGCCAGTCGCGTCGGCGCGGGGGGAAGCGCGGGTACGATTGCCGAGTCGACTGTCGGTTCGACCCGTTTCAACTCGACGATGGGCTGGAGAGTCGGAGTGGACCTACCCTTCCCTTCCACCAGTTCTTGCAGTTTCGGTTCGAGACCCGCGACGACCTCGGCTTGCCGATTGTCCCAGGCTCCGAGATCGCCGAGATCGGCGAGCGAACCGAGGCTCGCGAGTACGTCTGCCGCTTGAAGCAAGAGGTCGATGGCATCCGAGGCGATCCGGATGCGACCCGCCTGCGCGGACACAAAGGCCTCTTCGAGCACATGTGCGAGTTGCACGGCCAGGTCGATTCCCACGATTCGTGCGGCACCCTTGATGGAGTGCGCGGCCCGCATCAGCGGTTCGATTCGAGCCAGGTTGCCGGAATCGGATTCGAACTCAACGAGCCCCGTACTCAGTGCGGCGGCATGAGCGCGGACTTCCTCGCGGAACAATTCGAACATCGCGGGTTCGATTGCGATCATCGCACTCGCTCCCGCAAGGAGTGGAACAAACGCTCTTCGTCGAGGAGCCCGATGGCGCGGCCATCGCGGTTGAAGACGCCGCGCGTGAGCCGGGCCGAAGAGCGTGCCAGCGTCGGCGGGATGGCGGCGAGATCGACTTCGGGAACGCGGTAAACCTGATCGACTTCATCCGCGGGGAACACCCAGCCGTCGGCTTCGCGACGGACGGCAATGAGACGCGGGCGATCGACCGTCGGCTCGGCAGGCGGATCGATTCCCAGCAAGAGGTCGAGGCGAACGCAAAGGTGGAGTTCCCCTCGAATGTTCACGATCCCGGCGAGAAGCCCCCCCCGATGCGGGATTCGATGTGCTTTGCGCGGATCGGTCACCTCGACGAGTACGCCGACGGGAAGCGCGAACCACTCGTCGCCGAGGCGGAAGACGAGCGCACCGAGTACCCCGGCCGCGGCTTCTTCATCCGTCGCGGCGAGACGCTCGGCCCATTCCGCGGAATATTCTTCCGGCGGGGAAGCGTCCAAAAATCGCCGGCCCGCCGCCCCGAAAACCGGGCAGTTGTTGCAGTGCGTGACCTTCCGCAACTCGGGGCACGATTGATCGCCCCACACGCCGATGCGGTGCCAACAATGGTCTTGAAGGACGGGTAGCGATTGCGGGGCGATCACGTGGCCGCCCCTTTCTCGATCCGCCCGAGGCGGCGACGGAGGCCTTCGGCTCGGCCGGGATCGCCGCGCTGTTCGCAAAGCACGGCCATGTGCGACAGCGCCTCGGGGCAATCGGGGTCGAGGTAAAGTGCCTTGCGGAAGGCCTCGGAGGCTTCGTCGGAACGGCCGGCCGCGAGGTGAATCACGCCGAGCAGACTGTAGAGGCCCGCGGACGGGATCGAATCGACGAGCAGTTCCTCGCAGTGAACGCGTGCAGCTTCCAACTTCCCGGCATCGGCCAAAGAACGCCCCGCGTCGAGCAGATGGCAAGTTGGCTCCGCGACTTTCGCAACGGGCTTCTCAGGAACCGCTGGCAGTGTGGGCTTCGAGTAAACGCCAGACTTCGGCTGCGATCGAACGGGTGGAATGGGCTGCGTTCCGCTGCTGGTCTTCGAGGGAATCCGCATCGCACCCGAACGCGGACCGGCAGGATCTGCCGCGAGTCGCCGGAAGATCGCGAGCGCAAGCGGGCCGTCGGAAAGATAGCGACTGCTGGGCAACGGGTCCGCCTCCGCTGCCGTGAGGCAGAGGCGGCCTTCGGGCGCGAGCAATCGGTCCAAGTTCGCCAAGGCACGGGCTCGGGCGTCCGCCGTCAGATAGATGAAGAGGTTTCGGCACAGGATCAGATCGTAAGGCGGTTCCGCGGCCAGAAAGCCGGGCTCGACGAGGTTAGCAGCGCGAAAGCGAACCGACTCGCGGAACGCGGGGAGCAGTTCCCAGCGCGACTCCGCAATTTCCTGGAAGTATTTCGGCCGCGGGTCGGCATTCGCTTCCCGGAAGGAGAATGCCGAGTAGCGACCCGTCACCGCGCGCAGCAGGTGATCGCGAGCCAGATCCACCCCTTCAATCCAACACCGCGAGAGTGGGATGCCTTCTCGATCGAGGGCCAGCGCCAGAGAGTAAGGCTCTTCCCCGGTGCTGCACGGCACGCTGAGGATGCGCACCGTCCGGCCGTTCGGCAACTCGTTCAGGCGCGTCCGCACCCAACGCGCGAGATGCTCGAAGAATTCCGTGCCGCCCCGGTAGAACCAGGTCTCCGGTACGACGAGTTCGCCGACCAGAGCCGACCATTCCAGAGCGTCGTTTGTGAGAAGCCCCGCGTAAGCTTCGACGGAAGCGAGCCCGCGTACTCCCATGCGGTTCGCTACGAGGCGCGGCAACGCGGCAACACCGATCGAGGCCACGTCCAGCCCGATCCGTTCGCGAACGATTTTCTCAACGCTGGCGAGGTTCACAACCCGGCCCCTCCGGGGCGAGCGAATACGGCGGGATCGAGGTCGATCGAAGCGAGGAGTCGATCGGGGTCCAGAACGCGGAGAACGCCCGTACCGTACACCATCGGCGGTCCGAGCCCATTTTCAAACTCGACCGTTTCAGCGAGTGAAGGCAGTTCCCGTATCTCGGCAACCTGCGTGGCCAGCAAGCCGACCAGCCGATCCGAATTCGCGGGATGGGGAACGAGAACGATGCGGCTGCTCAGGTGCGGTGGGCAATCTCCAGCTCCCGCGAGCCGGTACAAGTCTATCACGGGGACCGCTTGCCCGCGATAGACGAAGAGCCCCACGAGCCCCCGCGTTCCCGCGGGCGCCGGCAGCAACTGCACGCGCGGCACGACGCGCCGAATCCGGCGAACGTCCAACGCCACCCGTACCGAACCGATCTGGAATGTGAGCGCGAGCATGGTACGGGTCAAATCTTAAACTGCGAGATTTCCTGGTTCAACCCCTCGACCGAGCCGCGGAGGTGAGTCGTGGCCCGTTCGAACTCCTGGACGGATCGCTCGCTGCGCTTCGCGCTATCCGCGATCTGCGACATCGCGTCGTTGATCTGCTGGGCTCCGACGGCCTGATTCCGCATGCCTTCGGTCACGAGGTGGAAGCGCTCGCTCAGCGTGTGGACCTCGTTGATGATCTCGTAGGTCATCTGGTTGATGGTCGTCACTTGCCCGACTCCGGACCGCACTTCGTCCGCGAACTTGTCCATCTGCATGACGCCGGCGGAAACGGCATCCTGCATCTGCTTCACCATAGTCTCGATGTCGAGCGTGGCGACGGCGGTTTGATCGGCGAGGCGGCGAATTTCCCGAGCGACCACGAGGAAACCGCGACCGTACTCGCCGGCTTTCTCGGCCTCGATTGCCGCATTGATCGAGAGCAGGTTCGTCTGGTCCGCGACCTTCGTGATCGTGGTCACGACCGCGTTGATGCGGTCGGCCTTCTCGCGAATCATGCCGAGCTTGGTCGAAACGGAGGCGGTCGATTCGACGAGTTGCTTCATCTCGACGGCCATGCGCGTCGTGTTGTCGCGGCCGCGAGACGCGAGGTCGGCGGCGTGTGCGGCCGACGCATTGACCTCGTTCATGGTGCCCGCCAAATCCTGGCTCGTGGCCGAGATCTCGCGCACCGATGCCGCCACTTGCGTGGTCGAGGCACTGAGATCGTGAACCGTTTGCTGCTGGCCGCGAGCCGTAGCCGCGATCTCGGACGCAACCGAGAGCAGTTGTAAACTCGATTCGCGCACTTTGCTCACGATCGTCTGAATCTTGCCGATGACGGCGTTGAATCCGCCGGCGAGTTGTGCCATTTCGTCGTTGCCTTCGACGACGACGCGAGCGGTGAGGTCGCCGGCACCGCTGGCCATCTGCTTCACGCGCGCGTTCAGTTCCTGTGCGGAACGGACGATTCCGGAGGCGACCCAGAAGCCCGTGATGCCCATGATGAGGATGAGGATGCCGCTGGCCCAGCCCATCGCCCGCACCCAAAAATTGGTATCCTCGAAAGCCTGCTTCTCTTCGTCGGCGGTCTTGGCCTTGAGCCCCTTCACCATCTCCGACAGAATCTCCCGATGTTCGTAGAACCGCGGACGAATTCGGGTCATGAGGATGGCGTTCGCTTTCTTCTTTTCCTCCGGCCCCTTCCCGACCAGCGGCAGGAATTCCTCTTTGGCGATGCGGAGTACCTCGGACGCCGGCCGGTGCGAAGTTTCTTCGATCGCGGTTCGCGTCTCGCCCTCGGGCAGCTTCTTCAGCCAGATCGCTCGCTGAGTCGTGTAGCGCTTCTCGTACTCGGCAAACTTCTTCCTCGTCTCGGCGATGTCCTCCGTGCCGGTCATCGAGTCCAGTTCTTGGAGCATGAGGTAAGCCGCCCCGAGGCTCATGGAGGGCGGTTCGGTCTCGTTGATGAGGCGGTAGTCTTCGGCAATTTGCTCGTAGACCGGACCGTGGACGCGGTAGACGCGCATCACCTGGCCGGCCATGAGCAACACGGAACCCACGAGCACCGTGTAGCCGATGACGAGGGCGAAGAGCTTCGTGCGGAGCGAAATATCGCGGAGGCGAATCATGGTGGCAAGCCGATGCGGAAGGATCGCCCGGATTGGGCGGCACGTTGATCGTAGCCGCGCGGCGAACCGGATGCAGTAGAGTTATCCCAGCCCCCGCGATTCCGCGGGTCCGTGCGACCCGCGCGATCCCTACGATCCGAACGACGTGCTCAGCTTCGCGCGAACCTCAATCCTCCCTCGACTGACCCCAAGGCGCGGTGAAGTCGGCTCGTCACCTCGCCGAAACGGACTGTGTCATCGTCCAGAAGCGTACTGGCGATCATCCGGAACGGGTTCCTATCCCCGGCCAGAGCCCGACCGATCACCTGTCGCTGGTACTCGGGAGAGGTACCGGCCAGTTCGCGAACATTCTTCTCGATAAACTTCTCGCGCTCGGAGGCCATCAGTTTCTTCGCTGCGACGCCGCAGTTCGCGACAATGCCCCCTGAACGCCCGGAGGTACTTCGCGTCGCTCGTGGCGGCTTCGGAGAGAACATCTCGTCTTGACCATAGACATCGCCTCACGCCGATCTAGAGGAGGCTCACACTACCCCATCGTCACGAAAGCATAAACCAAGGAAGTGCTTTCGGGTTCGTTTGGCACTTGGCCGTTTCGCAGACTTCAGCCCGCAGCCGCTCGCTCGGATTCAAACGGAATGCCGTCCATGATCCATGTTGAGAACCTGGTCAAGACCTTCGGAGACACCTCGGCCGTCGGCGGCATTACTTTCGACGCCCGCGCCGGCGAGATCTTCGCGTTCCTCGGCCCCAACGGAGCGGGCAAAACCACCACCGTCCAGATGCTGACGACCCTTCTTCGTCCCACGAGCGGTTCGATCACCATCGACGGTCTCGATCCGGCAGTTCAGCCGCTCGACGTGCGCCGTCGATTCGGCATCGTGTTCCAAGACCCCAGCCTCGACCACGAACTCACCGCCTTCGAGAACATTGACCTGCATGGAGTGCTCTACCACGTCCCACGTCGCGCCCGTGTCGAACGCATCCAGTCGCTCCTCCTCTGTGGAGTTGTGGCGGGCGGGACGCTGGTGACGAGACGCCGACATCGTCTCGTGGGAAGTCGCGCCGAACTGTGGTGTTGTGGCGGGCGGGACGCTATCGACGAGCGTACAACCGCATCTACTACGCCCCCAGCAGCCATGCGAGAGCCAAATCTGTGGTCTCGCCCTTGGTCTACTAAGGTGTTCAATGAAAAACGTGAAATGAAAAAGCCTGCCGCAACTTCCTGTTGAGGCAGGCTTTCCTACCAGTTGGGGATCTAGGATTTGAACCTAGACTAACTGAGTCAGAGTCAGTCGTGCTACCGTTACACCAATCCCCAATCTTTCGCCTGACTCTGAAGTTTTACCAAAGCCGCGTTGCCCTGTCCATATCGAGGTGACAGCCGAGGGTGTGCCTCCCGAAGTAGGCAGTTCATTTATGGAACGAAAGCACGATCGATCT
>JAYTUG010000145.1:0-9314 GCA_043744695.1 Gemmataceae bacterium | reverse complement strand
TCGAACAACACCTGCGGCTCTGTGCTGCGTTCGCGGAACCGATTTGAGGTACTCGATATGCCGCAGTGGGAACCCCTCTCGCTCCTCGAACGCCGCATTCTCGGCGTGCTGGTCGAGAAGCAGAAGACCGCGAAAACCGCGGATACCTATCCGCTTTCGCTCAACTCGCTCACCACGGGCTGCAACCAGAAATCGAACCGCGATCCGATCCTCGACCTGACCGATGACGAGGTCGAAGAAGGCCTCAGCGGCCTGCAGAAGCGCGGGCTCGCGGTGAGGCTCACCGGTAGCCGCGTCGATCGGTTCAAGCACGAACTCTACGAGAAGTGGACGCCGCACGGGGCGCAGATGGCGGTGATCGCCGAGTTGCTTCTTCGCGGTCCGCAGACCAAGGGCGAGCTTCGCGGCCGCGCCAGCCGCATGGCTACCATCGAGACGCTCGACGACCTCGAGGAAGTGCTGACTCCGCTGCTCGAGCGCGGCCTCGCGGTCTACCTCACGGACCCCGACCGCCGCGGTGCGGTCGTCTCCCATGGGTTCCACCCTCCCGACGAACTGATGCGGCTGAAGTCGCACCACGCGGGAATGGCCCTTCAAGAGGCATCGATTTCTCGAACGACTGCGGTTCCCTCCGCAGGCCCGAACGAGGGCGATCCCCAAGTGAAGTTGGCCTTGGACGAGATCGGGAAATTGAAGTCCGCCGTGGCCGTTCTCGAAGCTCAAGTCGCGGAATTGCGGACGCAACTGGGTCTGGAAGCCTGAGCCGGCCAACGAACGCGGGAGCCGCCCTCATGACCGTACGCGAGTGGGAAACCGAAACCGATCCCGTCGTTCTGTTGAGCGAACTCTTTCCGATGCGGGGCCTGGATAGCACAGTCGAGCAGACGCGGGCGTCGCGGCTTTATTTGCTGAATTGCGCGCGGCGAGTCTGGGAGCAAATCCCACTGGTCGGGCAAGCGCTGGTCGAGATTTCCGAGCGGATCCTCGAACGAGAGCCTATCGAGATTGCGCTGCGAAGGGAGGCGACCGCACTGGCCGAGGATCTGACGCATCGCCGCGGTGAGCCGGACGAAGTGCTGGAACTCGGCCGGCGAATGGATGCCATGCGGTCCGCGGGCCGGAGCCAGCGCATTCGCGAAGAACGGAGCTTCGATCCCGATACCTGGCGCTCGCTCGCCCACCTCGTCTACTTCCCCTACGCGGGGCTCACTCCTCACTATCGGCGGATCGCCGACGAGCACCATTCGCTCGACCTCATTCGCGAAATTTTCGGATGCCCGATCCGCAGGATCAAGTTCGAATCGACGTGGCTGAGCGGCAGCGTCGTGGGCATCGCTCGGGGTATTTACTCGGACCGAGAATTCTCGGCGATGCCACTTTTGGCCGACGCCTTGGAAGAGACCGATTGCCGCAACGAGTTCGTCCTCGATCACTGCCGAGCCGATTGCGAACACGTCTGCGGGTGCTGGGTACTCGACGGGTTGTTGAGTAAGCGGAAGTGAAAAATTGAGCCCCGGCAACTAGCCGGGGCTCGAGGCTTCATTCTCGGATCAGTCGCTTACTTGCAGCACTTCTTGAAGAGACCGCCGCGAGCCTTGGTCTCGCAAGGTGCGGCACAGGCATCGGCACAGCCCGTGGCACAAGGCGTCGCACAAGGAGCGGCGCACGGTGCGGGAGCCGGTGCTGGAGCCGGTGCTGGCACGCGAACGGCGACCTTCACGGTCGTCTCGTAGGCCACCATCTCGCAGTACTTCTGCTCGACGGTCTTCTTCACCATCACGGTCTTGCAGACCTTGTGGGTGCCTTCCTTCTCGACGCTCACGTAGCTGCACACGTCGACTTCCTTATCGGTCCATACCGGCGTGCAGACCATGCGGCTACCTTCCTTCTGAACCGGTACGCACTTGTACACGGTCACATCGACATCTTTCCACACCGGGACGCACTTGACCACGGCGACTTCCACTTGCTTCGAGACGACCTGCTTCTGCATCACGGTCTTCATCACCGGGGCGCAGGGGGCTTCGCAGCCGGTCGAGCAAGGGGCGGCACAAGGAGCCGGGCAGTCGTTCTTCTTGCAGAGGCGAGCGAACAGCCCCCTCTTTTCCTTGGCGCAACCCGTGTCGCAAGTCGGTGCTGGGGCGGCGCAGGGAACCTGCACCGCAACGCAGATCGTCTCGCAGACCGTCCGCATTTCCTTGCTGTGAACGTGCGTCATCTCGCAGACCTTGGACTTCTCCTTGGTCGCGACCATGGTGTTGACCATGTACTTGTAAGGCTCCATCGTCTGCTTGATCTCGCAGACCTTGATCTTGGACTTGCTCATCACCGGCTGGGAGACGGTGTACTTGTACTTCTGGTCGACCCAGACGGTCTCGCATACGTCCACGTCGACCTTCTTGGTCTTCCACTCGGCCTTATGAGCCGTGACCTTCTGGTCGACGTAGGTGACGGTGCAAGGAGCCTCGCAGGCGGAGGCGGACGACGTGGCGCAGGGGGTGTCGCAAGACTTCTTGCGGCCGCCGAAGGCGGATGCGTCTGGCATCGAGATCAGAACTGCTGCCGCGCCGAGAAGGGCGACGGCCAAGAGACGACGAGTCATGCTGCGTACCTCAGGGTGTAAAAAAGAACGGGGGACGATGCCGTTTCCAGGAGCGGACGCCCCGTTAGGAACCGGACTTGGGAACCGATGCGAGTCGGTGCAATCGTGGACAACGAACCAGATTACCCAGAACTCCCAACATCCATTCGAGAACAGGTTACAAGCGGTAAACTCGGTTGACAACGGAATTGGCGCAGATTGCGCAGTTTTTTCGACTCGCGCCGTCCGCACGATTGGAACCGGTCGATTGGGGCTGGTCAGTTCACCGGCGGAGCGTACCATCCTTGTGAGGCTCCAAAAGGGTGCCACCTTTCCCGTTCTCCCGTTTCCACCGGGGATTACACATGCACGCATCGTTCCAAAGATCCATCGCAGCCCTCGCAATCTGCGCAATTCTCGCAGTACTCCCGGCCGCGCCGGCTGAGGACAAGAAAGAAGAAGGCTGGATTCCGCTTTTTAACGGCAAGGATCTGACCGGCTGGAAAATTCCCGATCCGCCGAGCGGAAACTTCAAAAGCGTGAAAGAAACCAAGAACGACGACGGCAAAGTCGTCGCGTTCGTCGGCGTGACCAAGGACGACAAGGACATCACGCTATGGCAGGTGAAGGACGGCCTGATCGTAGGTGGCGGCCCGGCCAGCCACATTTTCACCGAAACTCAGGCCGAGGATTTCCAGTATCGCGTTGTAGTGAAGATCAACGATAAGGGTAACAGTGGCCAGTACTTCCGCACCAAGTTCGAGGGCGGGTTCCCTTCCGGGTACGAAGCGCAAATCAACGCGACCCACGGCGACCCGATCAAAAGCGGGAGCCTCTATCCCGATGGCCGCACCAAACTCGGCAAGTACAAGAAGGACATCTGCGTGATGGACAAGGCCGCGATTCTGCCGGACGAGTTCTACACGCAAGAGGTGATCGCCGAGGGAAACCACATCCGGATTTTCGTGAACGGCAAGAAGACCGTCGATTTCATGGATCCCGAAAGCACCTATTTGAAGGGCCACTTCGCACTCCAGGGCCACGACCCCGGCAGCATCATGACCTTCAAGAAGGTCGAGTACAAGCCGATCAAGAAGTAGGGCGTTATCTTGCCGGCGTTGTAAGGGGTGGCATCGGCAGGAGCTGGCCACCCATCTCTACTTCCCGAGTCGAACCCTTCCGAGCGGTTCACTTGCCGCGTGGGGAGCAGCTACGTAAGATCGATAATTCCCACTCAGTGGCAACCTTCACTCATTGCACTCGGTTCAGGAGACGGGAATATGGCGACTAGGGGCGGAAAAGGTCGGCGGAAAGTCGGACGCAAGAAGCGACGCATGCGCGCCAAGATCCGCCACCGCAAGTAGCATCACATCGTTCGCCCGCCGTCCACGACTAGCACTTGGCCCGTGGTCAGCGTCGTGCCGGTCGCTAGGTAGATTACCGTATCGGCCACATCGTCGGCGTCGGCCGCTCGCTTGAGCGGTGCCTGCTCCAAATACTTCTCGACCTGGGCCTCGCGGCCCGCCAGCCATCGCGTGAGGATCGGCCCCGGAGCCACGGCGTTCACCCGAACGTCCGGCCCGAAGGCTCGCGCCAGCGATTGCGTCACGCAGTTCAACGCCGCCTTGCTCGCCGCATACGGGATCGAACTGCCCTGCCCCGTGAGCCCGGCCACGCTCGTGATGTTCACCACATTGCCCTTGCGTTCCTGCAAGAGTGGCATCGCTGCGCGCGTGCAGTAAAACGCACCCTTCAAGTTCACCTGAAAGATCTCGTCCCACACAGCGTCGGTCAGGGCATCGAGGTCGGTGTGCGCGACGAAGTGCGTGGTGCCCGCGTTGTTCACGAGTACGTCGAGCCCGCCGAGTTCTTGCTTCACGCGTGCGATCATGGCCCGCACCTGGGCATCGTCGCCGACGGTAGCCTGGTGAAGCAGCACGGGCACGCCGCATGCGCGAACGAGTTCGGCAGTCTCTTTCGCGTCCGCCTCGGACTTCGAATAATTGACCGCGACGGCGTAGCCGAGCTTGGCGAAGCGGACGGCACACGCCCGCCCCACGCCCGTGGCCGATCCCGTAACCAGTGCGACTTTCATGAGGCGATCCGCGGTTAATTCTTGAGCGTGGTTTTCAAATCCCATTTCGTGGGGCCGAGCGTCGCGTCCAATTTGCCGCGGCCCTGCGTCCAGATGTACGGTTCGACCTGAAGCAAGTCCACGATCTGTTCTTTATCGTTCGCGGGAAGCCGAAGGTCGAGATCGGAGTGCAACACGAGCATGTCGCCGGGATCGAGGCCGAGGAGTTCCTCGAGGGTGCGGTGCTTATCGCGGTTCGCATAGGAGGGATCGACGCAGACCCAGCCCACGCCCGCCACGTAGAGTTCGGTGCGGACGTGCGGCTGATCGTAGTCGGTATCGGTGGGGTTGGAACCGGGGCGTCGCGGGTTGGCCAGGCGACCGATGAGCACGCGGGCCGGAATGTCGTTGGCACGCATCGCCGCGACGAAGATGAAGGACATGCCGCCGCAATCGGTTTTGGTCCGCGAACAGGTGACCGATGCCCGCTTCTCGTCTTCCTGATCGTACTCGTATTTGTAGTCGTCGCGGAGGACCTTCATCGCGCGGAGGGCGAAGTCGAGAGGTGGCTCGGCCTTCGCGCGGCGCAGCTTTTTCGCGTCGAGCCATTCCTTGAAATCCGGCTTGTCGAAGTCCACGCGTTTGGACGGTGCGAGGTAGAACTTGCACTCGGCGATCGCGAGGGCCGGCACGTTCGGCGGCTTCTCGTCTTCCTTTAAAAGCACGAGCTTCCGCGAACGCAGCGTGGCCTGGATGTCGTGGCGAAGCACGAGCTTTCCGCCGGATGTGGGATTGGCGACCGGCACGTCCAAGAGCCGCACTTTACGGGCGAGCGGGCTCTTCTCGGAAATCAGCTTGCCGGCCGGTTCGGTGGTCGTCTTGATCTTGATCTGCGAGGGCAACTCGGGTGGTTCGGGAAGGTACGCCGTCCACCGCGTGACCGTGAAGAGGTTCGTGCGAATCTCGTAGCCGATGGTGGCGGTGATGGTCTGGTGCTCGGCGATCTCAATGCGATGAGTAGGCGATTGAGCGGAAGCTGAATGAAACGATAGAAACATCACAAAGGCGGCGACCGAACCCATGAGGTTGGAACGGTCGATGCTCATGATGGCCCACCGACTGCCTGCTGAATGGCAGGCAATGAGTTGCTTCCAATCGCGAAGCCGCAAGCGGCAGGTCTCACGCATTATAGGTCGTGCTCGCGGTGGTGCCGCCGCGGCCGGTCCAGTTGGTGTGGAAGAACTGGCCGCGAGGCTTGTCCGTGCGTTCGTAGGTGTGGGCGCCGAAGTAATCGCGCTGGGCCTGGAGCAGGTTCGCCGGCAAGTTGCCGGTGCGGTAGCCGTCGAAGTAGGCGAGCGCCGCGGACATCGCCGGCATCGGGATGCCGTTCGTGGCCCCGGCCGCAATCGCGCGACGCCAGCCGGCCTGAGCGTGAGCCATCTCCCCCGCGAAGAACGGATCGACCAGCAGGTTCACGAGCTTCGGGTTCTTATCGAACGCTTCCTTGATCTTGCCGAGGAAGGCGCTGCGAATGATGCAGCCGCCGCGCCACATGAGGGCGATGCCGCCGTTGTTCAGTTCCCAACCGCTCTCCCTGGCCTGAGCCGCCATCAAGGCGTAACCCTGGGCGTACGAGACGATCTTGCTTGCATATAGGGCCATCTCGACGTCCGCGATGAACTGTTCTTTGTCGGTCGGCTTTTGAGTCGCGGGGCCCTTCAAGATCGAGCTGGCCGCAACCCGTTCGTCCTTCTGCGACGAGAGGCACCGTGCGAACACGGCCTCGGCAATCAGCGTCAGCGCGACGCCGTTCTCCGTCGCGGCATCGACCGTCCACTTCCCCGTCCCCTTCTGCCCGGCCTTATCCAGGATGAAATCGACGAGCGGCTTCTTGGTCTCGGGATCGGTGTACCCGAAGATCTCGGCGGTGATCTCGATGAGGTAGCTGTCGAGCACGCCCTTGTTCCACTTCGCGAAGACCTTCTGGAGTTCCGACGGCGTCAGCCCGCAGAGGTCCTTCAGCAACTGGTACGACTCGCAGATCAGCTGCATGTCGCCGTATTCGATGCCGTTGTGAACCATCTTGACGAAGTGCCCGGCCCCTTCCGGCCCGACCCAATCGCAACAGGGCACGTCCGCACCGGTAGCGTTGTCCTTCGCCTTCGCGGCAATGGATTGAAAGATCGGCTTGATGGCAGGCCAGGCTTTGCTGTCGCCGCCGGGCATGATGCTCGGGCCCTTGAGGGCACCTTCTTCGCCGCCGCTCACGCCGCTGCCGACGAAGAGGATGCCTTTGGCGGCGAGTTCCTTCATGCGGCGCGTGGTGTCCGGGAAGTGCGTGTTGCCGCCATCGATGAGGATGTCGCCGGCTTCGAGGAACGGGGCAACCGTGGCGATGGTATCGTCCACGGCCTTGCCAGCCTTCACGAGCATCATGACCTTCCGAGGCTTCTTGATCGCCGCCACCAGTTCCTGCGGCGTATGGGCTCCGACGAACTTCTTCCCCTTGCCGCGACCGGCAAGGAATTCGTCCACCTTCGTCGTGGTGCGGTTGAACACGGCGACGGTGTAGCCGTGCGATTCCATGTTGAGCACGAGGTTCTCGCCCATGACGGCGAGTCCGATGAGCCCGATGTCGGCGGTGGGTTCAGCCATGATGCATGCCCCGGGTTGGTGTGCGAACGAGAGCGTGGGGGAATTGTAGAAGGGCGGGCGGATGTCGGTTAGCGCGAACCGTATTCCGCAATCGTGAGCGAGGTTAGCCGCGACGCGGAGTCCTCGGAGCGGAGCGCGACCTTGCCGGGACCGCTTCGCATCGCGGCTAACCTCGTTCACCCCATCAGTGCGTGGAACTCCTCGAATAGATAACTCGAGTCGTGCGGGCCGGCGGCCGCCTCCGGATGGTACTGCACACTGAACATCGGCAACTTCGTGTGCCGCATTCCTTCCAGCGTGCGGTCGTTCAAGTTGATGTGCGTCGGCTTCACGTCCGCGGGCAGCGTCGCCGGGTCGACCGCGAAGCCGTGGTTCTGCGTCGTGATCTCGACCTTGCCCGTGGTCTCGTTCAGCACCGGCTGGTTGGCACCGCGGTGGCCGAACTTCAACTTGAAGGTCTTGGCACCAAGCGCGAGGCCGAGCAACTGATGCCCGAGGCAGATGCCGAAGATCGGCTTCTTGCCCAGCAAGCCCTTCACGGTGTCGATAGCGTAGCCGACCGCAGCGGGGTCGCCGGGGCCATTTGAAAGGAAAACTCCGTCCGGCTTGTAAGCGAGCACTTCGTCCGCAGTCGCGGTGCCCGGCACCACCGTCACCTTGCAACCGATCCGCGTGAGGCAGCGGAGGATGTTCCACTTCATGCCGTAGTCGAGGGCCACGACGTGCTTGTCCGGCGCTCGTGCGGGAAGAATCTGGTCCTGGAAAGCACCGAAACCCTGCTTCCATTCGAAGGCCCGGTCGGGCACGACTTCCTTCACCAGATCGCGGCCTTCCATGCCGGGGAACTTGCGAGCCTTCGCCACTAGAGACGCGTCGTCGATGTCGATCGAGGAGAGCACGCCGTTCATGGCCCCGCGCACGCGCAAGCGGCGAACTAGCGCCCGCGTGTCGATCCCTTCGATTCCGGTCACGTTGCTGGCTCGGAGGAACGTATCGAGGCTGCGGTGGCTGCGGAAGTTGCTCGGGATTTGCGTGAGTTCCCGCACCACGAAGCCTTCGACCTGCACATCGTGCGATTCTTGATCCTCGGCCGTGGTGCCGTAGTTGCCGATGAGTGGATACGTCATCGTCACGATCTGGCCGGTGTAGCTCGGGTCGGTGAGCACTTCCTGGTAGCCGGTCATGCTGGTGTTGAAAACGACTTCGCCGATCTTCTCGCCGGGGGCACCAAACCCGCGTCCGGTGTACACGGTGCCGTCTTCGAGAGCCAACTTTGCAATGAGGTCGGGCATGGCGTGATGAAGTTCCTCTTGGTGGTACGGGCAAACTAGACAAGAGATACGGATTCCAGCCCCGGCGACGAGACCCATACAATCACTTTATGGCCGAGAAGAAGAAGATGGTGCGGGTCGAGCTGCGGAAGAATCGCAGCAAGCCGCCGCGCGTCAACGACATCACGCGGTCGTACAAGGAAGATGCGGCCAAGGCCGAAGACGGCCACCTCTGCGAACGGGTCCGGGCTAAGGGCGACGCCTCGCGCCATCGCACCATCGTTCAGGATGAAGTCGGCGACGACGCCTCGAAGCCCGCCGCCGATTCCGGGGCGATCCGCGGCCGCGTGCTTCGCGTTCACGGCCTCGCCTCGGTGATCGAAACCGATGACGGCCGCACCTTCCGCTGTGCCATTCGCCGGCTGCTCAAGAGCCTCGCGACCGACGAACGCAACGTCGTGACCACCGGCGACATCGTCTGGATTCGCGACGCCGATGCGAACACCGCTTCCGATTCCGACCCGACTCCCGAAGGGATCATCGAGCGGGTCGAACCGCGGCA
The DNA here is from genome assembly GCA_043744695.1 of Gemmataceae bacterium. GTDB lineage: Bacteria > Planctomycetota > Planctomycetia > Gemmatales > Gemmataceae > Urbifossiella. The sequence goes on along the minus strand of JAYTUG010000145.1, from coordinate 171 downwards.
CGGCGTACTCACGCGGTCCTCGCGCCGCCGCGAGCAGGTCATCGTTGCCAACGTCGATCAACTCGTGATTGTCATGTCGCTCGTCGAACCCGACCTCAAGGTTCACCTGATCGACCGCTACATCGCGGCGGCCGAGAAGGGCCAACTTCAGCCGATCCTCTGCTTGAACAA